>NZ_JAHFVL010000002.1:369020-738040 GCF_018599185.1 Rhodanobacter sp. LX-99
AGGGACGGCCGGTTTCCGTTCGTGCTGTGTGCGGACGCCGCCACCACCGAGGCGGCGTTGGCCCTGCGCAAGGCGATTGCCGCGGCGCAGGCTCGCGTGGGCCTGCAGGTCAACGGGGTCTCCAGTTTCCTGCCGCACGTCACCATACTGCATGGCCATGCGGTCGACGCGATCGAGGAATCCATCGCGACGATTCGCTGGTGGGTGTCCGAATTCGCGCTGATCCGCAGTTTCTTCGGCGAGTCCAGGTACGAGGCGATCGGCCGCTGGCCGCTGGCGGCGCCATTCGTGCCCGAGCCGGTCGACATGCTGGCGGAGATGGCGAGCTTGCCGGACCTGCCCGACGAGGCATGACCCGCGCGGCTCGCGCTGTCAGATCGGCGGTTCGGCGTTCGCCGCCGGTACCTGCCGGCGCCGTTGGCGTGCCAGGCTGTGTTCGCGGTGGGCGATGTACAGGCTGGCGCCGATGATGATGGCCGCGCCCGCCACGGTATGGCGATCCACGCCTTCGCCGAAGATCCACCAGGCCAGCACCGCCACGATCAGCAGTTGCAGGTAACTGAAGGGCGCCAGCAGCGAGGCATCGGCCAGCCGCAGCGCGCGCGTCCAGCAGTAGTGCCCGCCGGTGCCGAGCGCGCCGGACAGCACCAGCCACGGCCAGATGCCGGCGTGCGGCCATTGCCATACGGCCAGTGCGGCGGGCAGCGACAGCGGCACCCACAGCAAGGTGGTCAGCAGCACGATGCGGTCGGCCGGTTCGCTGCCGGTCAGCGACTTGATGCTGATCGTCACCGCACCGGTCAATCCCGCCGCCAGCAGGGCGACCAGGCTGCCGGCGGTGAACGCGTCACTGCCGGGCCGCACGATCACCAGCACGCCGATGAAGCCGGCGACCACCGCGCTCCAGCGTCGCATGCGCACGATCTCGCCGAGGAACAGCACCGCGCCGATCGTGACGAACAGCGGCGAGGAGTACGACAGCGCCACCGCCTCGGCCAGCGGCAGGTTCACGATGGCCCAGAAGCCGGCCAGCATGCCGCCCATGCCGAGCACGCAGCGCATCACGTAGAAGCCGAAGCGTGGCGTGTGCAGCAACTGCCAGCCGTGCACGTGCAGCAGCGGCAGCGCGAACAGCGCACCGAACGTGCTGCGGAAGAAGGTGATCTGGAACGGATGCAGCTGGGCCGAGGCGAAGCGGATGGTTACCGCCATCAACGCAAAGAGGCTGGCGCTGCCCAGCATCAGCAGCACGGCACGCAGCGGCAGCGGCGTGGGGAAAGGCGGCGATGCGGGGGTCGAATCCAGGTCCGTGCCGTGGGATAGCCAAGCAGGCGCGCATGGTAGCCCAACTTGCGCATCGGCTTTCGTGCGGCAAGCGCCACGGCACTTGTGCCGTTGGCGTGGAACCTCAACGCGCGGTCGGCGCGGCGGCGTCTGATCCATCGCCCGCCCACGCCTGCAGCCGTTCGCGCACGGCCGGCTCCAGGCTCTTCAGTCCCCAGCGGCGACCTTCGGCCAGCGCCGCTTCGCTCGACCGGCCGTCGATCAGCGCGGCGCGCAAGGCGATCATCGCGCCCACCCGGTTGCTGCTGGCGCAATGCACCAGGGTCAGCTGGTCGCCGACGTCGCGCAGCAGGCGGTCGAACTGCGCGACCCTGGCACGGGTCAGGTCGCCGGCGCCGCGAATCGGCAGGTTGCGGTAGCCGATGCCGGCTGCGCGCACGGCGGCTGCTTCGTCGAAACCGGGCGTCTCGCTGTCCAGGCTGAGATCGATCACCTGCCGGATGCCGGCGCGCTCCAGTGTGGCGATGTCGCCCGCCTGCAGTCGCCCGGACGCCACGCGATGCGGCGCCGGGAACGCGACATGGGGAAGTCCGGCCATGGCGGCTTCCTCCGGCGCAGCGGCCGTCGCGGCGCCGGCGGTCATGGCGAGTACCAGCGAAAACAGTAGCGAACGGAGCATGTCGGATACCTCGTTTCGGGAACGGACACGATAGCCGAAGCGGGCCGGGCGATTGTTGCAGGTGCGTGCGGGGCTATCCGTCGAATCGATAGGACAACGTTGTCATCAATACCCTACCCGATACCGCGTCGCAGCATGCATTGCACGGTCACTATTCGCGTCATATTTCAACGATAGACTTGCGTGCCAGCCGTCACAGTTTGGAAAAAGGCTTATAGACAACGTTGTCATACGAATCTAAGACGGGACCGTTCCAGCCACGACAAGCGGTAGCGCAGGGAGGCGGAAAGGCGACCGGGTCCCCAACCACACGGCTGATCGGAGCGCAGCCATGCATTCGCCTGCAACTCACCCGTAGCGATGCCATTCCAATCAGGAGAGATCCCATGTTTGTGAAACGATCGGCTGTGTGGTCAGGCCTGGCCTTGAGTGCGCTGGGCAGTGCAGTGGGAACCGGCATGTCGGTGACCTTGCTGGCGGCGATGCCGGTGCAGGCGGCGTACGCGCAATCCGCGCCCGCCTGCGCCGCGGCATGGAGCGCTGCCACCGCCTACGGCGGCGGCAGTGTCGCCAGCGAGAACGGCACGAACTATCTGGCGAACTGGTGGACCCAGGGCAACGACCCGGCCACCAGCAACGGGCCCACCGGCTCCGGCCAACCCTGGACGTCGCAAGGCGCCTGCGGCAGCTCGACGCCGCCGACCGATCCGCCGCCGGCCTCCGGCGGCTGCGATGCGGCCTGGAGCGCAACGACCGCTTATGGCGGCGGCAGCGTCGTCAGCGAAAACGGCGTGAACTACAAGGCGAACTGGTGGACCCAGGGCGACGACCCGGCTACCCACAGTGGGGCGGTGGGCACCGGTCAGCCGTGGACATCGCAAGGTACCTGCGATGGCACGGGCCCGGGCGATCCCGGCGATCCGGGCGACCCCGGCAATCCGAATCCGCCCGCCGCGGGCTTCCTGTTCAGCCCGTACAAGGACGTGACCATCAACCTGGACTGGAACACCAACGTGATGCGCACCGCCGTGACCGGTACGCCAATTCCGCTGGTGGGCAGCGGCAGCCTGGTCGCCACCGCGCTGCCGAACCTCGGCGCGGTCACCCTGGCGTTCGCCTCCGGCGAGTGCGGCAGCGAGAGCTGGGGCGGCATCCCGGCAGCGAACTTTGCCGGCGCGAACATCCAGCCGCTGGTCAATGCGGGGGTGAGCTACGTGATCTCCACCGGTGGCCAGGCGGGCAGCTTCACCTGCTCGACGCCGGCCGGCATGGCGCAGTTCCTTTCGCGCTATGCGTCGCCGTACATGGTCGGCCTGGACTTCGACATCGAGGGCGGCCAGACGCAGGCGCAGATCAACAACCTGATCGCCAACGCCGCGTATGCGCACAGCCTGTACCCGAGCCTGCGCTTCTCGTTCACCCTGGCCACGCTGGCGGCGTCGGACGGCAGCTACGGCGGCTTGAACGGCGTCGGCGACATGGTGGTGCGTGCGGTCAAGGCGGCGAACCTGCCGAACTACACGATCAACCTGATGGTGATGGACTTCGGTTCGGCCAGCCCGGGCGTGTGCGTGGTGTCGAACGGGCAGTGCGACATGGGCCAGTCGGCGATCCAGGCGGCGCTGAACCTGGAGCACACCTACGGCATCCCGGCCAGCCGGATCGAGCTGACCCCGATGATCGGCGTGAACGACGTCAGCAGTGAGGTGTTCACCATCGCCGACGTCGACACCGTGATCAATTACGCGGTAGGCCAGGGCATGGCCGGCGTGCACTTCTGGTCGCTCGACCGCGACACGCCGTGTTCGGGCGGCGGCGGAACGGCTTCGCCGATCTGCAACTCGGTCGGCGGCACCACGCCGCTGCAATACACGAAGCGCTTCCTGCAGGACCTCGGCAAGTAGCCGGCACGAACCGGCGGGCGGGTCGGCGAACGGCCGGCCCGCCTTCGGCTCAGGCGGTCGCCGATTCGACGAAGGTGACCAGGTTGCCGTCCGGGTCGCATACCGGGGCGAAGCGCACGTAGTGGGTCGCCAGTTGCGGCGGCGGCGCGTCGATCTGCCGTCCCTGCAGGCCGAGCAGGATCTCGTCGAGGTCGTCCACGATGATGCCCAGCGACGCGCCGGCAGGCTGGCCTGCGTCGGCCAGTGCATTCCTGGGCAGCACCTGGATCCGCGTGCACCGGGCGATCTGCCATTCGGCGCAGGAGGCGTTCGGGCCGTTGTCGGGAACGCGCCCGAACAGGCGGGCGTACCAGGCGCTGGAGGCAGCGAAGTCGCTCACGGCAACCGTGGCGAGAACCTGGCGGGCGTGCATGGCGAGTCTCCGTGGCGGTGCGTGTAGATTTAACACCACGCCGATGTCGGCCGCGTGAAGGCGCGCGCCGCGCCCGTATAATCGCCGGTCCTCTTGATTGAACGACCAGGATCGACCGATGTCCGATATCCCCGCCTGCCCCCTGTGCGCGATGGAAAACACCTACCCGGACGGCGACAACTACGTCTGCGCCGACTGCGGCCACGAGTGGCCGGTCGCGGCGGGCGCGCATGCGGCCGACGCCGCGCTGGTGGTGCGCGACGTCAACGGCAACGTGCTCAACAGCGGCGACACGGTGACCGTGATCAAGGATCTGAAGGTGAAGGGCTCGTCGATCCCGCTGAAGCAGGGCACGGTGATCCGCAACATCCGCCTGGTCGACGGCGACGACGAGCACATCGAAGGCAACTCGGACAAGATCAAGGGACTGGTGCTGAAGGTCTGTTTCCTCAAGAAGGCTTGAGCCGATGCGGACCTACTGGCGCGCTTCGAGCCGCAGTCCACGCGGCGTCAGCCAGCGCTCGACGAGCTCGAACAGGCCCTGCACCAGCAGCGCCAGCACGGCGGCCGGGATCGCGCCCTGCAGGATCAGGCCGACGTCGTCCAGCCGGATGCCGGTGAGGATCGGCTGGCCGTAACCGCCGGCGCCGATCAGCGCGGCCAGCGTGGCGGTGCCCACGTTGATCACCGCGGCGGTCTTGATGCCGGCCAGGATCGAGCGCATCGCCAGCGGCAACTCGACCCGACGCAGCCGCACGCCGGGCGGCAGGCCCAGCGCCGCGGCGGATTCGCGCAATTCCGGCGCGATACCGGCCAGGCCGGCGTGCGTATTGCGCACGATCGGCAGCAGGCTGTACAGGAACAGCGCGGCGATCGCCGGCCAGGTGCCGATGCCGAGCAGCGGGATCATGAACACGAACATGGCCAGCGACGGCACCGTCTGCAGCACGCCGGTCAGGCCGATCACCCACTGGCCCAGCCGTCGCAGCCGGGCCGCCAGGATGCCCAGCGGAATCGCCAGCAGCATGGCCAGCCCCAGCGAGATCGCCACCAGCCTGACGTGTTCGGTGCTGCGCTGGAGCAGGTGCGGCCATAGCCCGCCGTCGTGGTCGTCCGCATGGATGCCGAGGAAATCGGCGGCCACCACGTTTTCCCTGGTGCCGCGCAGTTTCACCCGCGCGTTCATCGCGCGCATCGCGGCCTCGTCGATGCTGCCGGTGAGCTTGTGCAGCACGCCGACGAAGGCGGGCGCGCGCTGCTCCAGCGCCAGCCGGTACAGGTAGACCGCCTCGTAGCGCGGAAAGTAATGGCGGTCGTCGCGCAGCGTGCGCAGGTGGTAGTAGGGGATTTCCGCGTCCGTGCTGTACAGGTCGATCGCATCGACCGCGCCGCTGGCCACCGCGCGATACGACAGCGTGTGGTCGAGGCCGCTCACCTTCGTCTGCGGCAGGCCGTAGTACTGGCGCAGGCCGGGCCAGCCGTCGCCGCGGTCCATGAACTCGTTGGAGAAGCCGAAGCGCAGGTCGGGGTGTCGCAGCAGGTCGGAAATATCCTTGATGCCCAGTCGCGCGGCTTCATCGGCGCGCATGCCGATCGCATAGGTGTCGCTGAAGCCGAGCGAGTCGGTGATGCCGATGCCGAGCGGCTTGAGCCGCGTGCGCAGGGTGGCGATGTCCGCGTTCGCCGGCACGCCTTTCAGCAGTTCCTGGGTGAGCGTGCCGGTGTACTCGGGATAGGCGTCGATCTCGCCTTCGAGCAGGGCGCGCCACAGGATGCTGGTGCCGCCCAGTTCGCGCCGATGCACCGAGTCGATGCCGGCCTCGCGCGCACCGGCCAGCGCCAGTTCGCCGAGGATCACCGACTCGGTGAACTGCTTGGAGCCGATGCGCACCGGCGTGTCCTGTGCCGGCGCGGGCAGCAGGCATGTGCCCAGCAGCAGGATCAGTGCGCTCAGCAGGCGGCGCATCACGAGGGCTCCGGCAGGCGTCGCTGCGCCGCGACGAAGCGGCTGACGAACGCGTCGGCAGGGCGGTCGCGCAGGTCCCGGAACGTCCCGTCCTGCAGCACGGCGCCTCGGCGCAGCAGCACCAGCCGTTCGGCGAACCAGGCCGCTTCGGCGAGGTCGTGGGTGACCACGATCACGGTCTTGCCGAGCTGGTCGAAGATCTGCTTCAGCTCGTCCTGCAGTTCGTGCCGCACCACCGGATCGAGCGCGCCGAGCGGTTCGTCCAGCAGCAGCGCGTCGGGGTCGGCCATCAGCGCGCGCATCAGCGCCACGCGCTGGCGCTGGCCGCCGGACAGCTCGGCCGGGTAGCGCTCCAGCACGCCAACCGGCAGATGAGTCAGCGCGGCGAGTTGCTCCGCGCGCTGGCGGATGCGCTCGCGGTTCCAGCCGAGGTGGCGCGGCAGCAGGGCCAGGTTGCCCAGCGCGGTGAGATGCGGGAACAGGCCGCCCTCCTGGATCACGTAGCCGACGCGCCGGCGCAGCGGCAGCACATCGTTGCGTTGCAGGGGTTTGCCGTCGACTTCGACGTGGCCATGATCCGGCCACTCCAATCCAAGCAGCAGGCGCAGCACGGTGGACTTGCCCGAGCCGCTGCTGCCGATCAGCGCCGTGGTGGTGCCGGCGGCGAACGCCAGGCTGACTCGTTCGAGCGCGCGCACCTTGCCGTAGCGCTTGCCGGCCTGTTCCAGCGCAAAGGCGATGCCGCCGGGGGACTCAGCCGTGGGCATGGCGTGTCATGGCAAGTCGGTCTTCATCTCGATGGCGAGGGACGCGGCGCGGGGGAGCGGTGCATGGCCGGCGCCGCAGTCGCGAGGTCGTCGTGAGCCTAGCAGCAGAACGGATTCATGCGCCAATGACGATCATGCGGTGACTGGCCGTGGCCGGATGCCTGCCGCACCGCTATGCTGCCCCGCTCATCAGCACGCGGTTGCCGCCTTGCCGCTTGGCGCCGTACATGGCGTCGTCGGCAAGGCGCAGCAGTTGCTTGTCGTCCTCGGCGTGATCGGGGTAGATGGCCACGCCGATGCTTGCCGATACCTGCAAGAGACGGCCGGCCAGCTCGAACGGCCGGCCGACGGCGGCACGGATCTTCGCGGCGACCGCGCCGGCGTGTTCGGGCAGGCTGATGCCGTTGAGCAGCGCCACGAATTCGTCGCCGCCGATGCGGCCGACCGTGTCGGAGTCGCGCACGCACTGGCTGATGCGCGCGGCCACCTCGCGCAGCAGCAGGTCGCCGACGTCATGGCCATGGTTGTCGTTGACCGGCTTGAACTGGTCCAGGTCGAGGTACAGCACGGCCAGCCGCTGGCGGTCGCGCCGGGCCATGGCCAGCGCGGTGTGCAGCCGGTCGTGGAACAGTTCGCGGTTGGGCAGGTCGGTGAGCTGATCGTGCCGGGCGAGGTATTGCAGGCGGGCCTCGGTCTGCTTGCGCTCGATCGCCGCGGCGATCTGGGTGGAGACGAACTGCAGCAGCGCCTTGTCCTGCTGGCTGTAGCGCACTTCGCCGGAGTAACTCTGCACCACCAGCGCGCCGATCACGCCCTGCTGTCCGCTGAGCGGCACGCCGAGCCATTCCAGCGAATCCCGGCCGACGATCGGGCGCACCCGCGCGGGCAGTTCCACCCGGGTATCCGGCGTCAGCAGCAGCGCCTGCCCGCTGCGGATCACCTCGCTGGTGAGCGTGCCCGAATCCAGGCTTTGCGTCGGGGGCGGCTGGTCGTACTCGTCGACGAAGTAGGGGAAGCTCAGCTCGTCCTTCTTCGCGTCGTACAAGGCCACGAAGAAATTCTTGGCCGGCAGCAGCTTGCCGACGATCCGGTGGATGTGCCGGAACAGCGCCAGCAGATCCTCCGCCGAGTGCGCCGCCTCGGAAATGGCGTGCAATGCCACCTGCATCAGTTCGGCGCGCTTGAGTTCGGTGACGTCGCGCGCCACGGCGATCCGCACCTGGTCCGCCTCCGACCAGCGCGCCGACCACATGATGTGGATGACCCGGCCGTCCTTGCGCACGTAGCGGTTCTGGAAGTGCGGCTTGGGGTGGCCGGCCATGATCTCGTTCGCCGCCTGCAGGGTGCGCTCGCGGTCGTCGGGGTGGACCAGCTCGATCATCGGCCGGCCGACGACCTCTTCCGGCGTGTAGCCGAAGATGCGTTCGAAGGCGGCGCTGACGAAGACGTAGCGGCCCTGGACGTCCACCACGCAGATCGCGTCGAGCAGGAGGTCCATGACGTTGCTGAAGGGGAGGCCGGCGCCCGATTCCAGCGGAGAAGGCGGTTGGTTCATTCGTACCTGTTCGAGCGTGTTGCCTGGCGAGGCGGCGATGCTGGCTTCGAAGCCTATCCGGAATTCGCGCGGGAAATGTCTACGCGCGCATCCGGCCCGCTCGCGACGGCCACGAAATGCCTGCGCCGGGCCGCCTGAGTGGCCCGGCGCAGGAGCGGGCGCTCAGGCGACGGTCAGCGTGACGTCGATGTTGTTGCGTGTGGCGTTGGAGTACGGGCACACGACGTGCGCCTTCTGCACCAGCGCTTCAGCGTCGGCGCGGGGCAGGCCGGGGATCGAGACGGTCAGCTCGACCTCGATGCCGAAGCCGGTGGGGATCTGGCCGATGCCGACCTGGCCGGTCACCTGGGTATCGGCCGGCAGTTGCAGCTTCTGCTGGGCGGCCACGAACTTCATCGCGCCGAGGAAACAGGCCGAGTAGCCGGCGGCGAACAGCTGCTCCGGATTGGTGCCTTCGCCGCCGGCGCCGCCGAGCTCCTTCGGCGTGGTCAGCTTGACGTCGAGCACGTTGTCGGACGAGGTGGCGCGGCCGTCGCGGCCGCCGGTGGCCGTGGCCTTGGAGCGATACAGGACTTTTTCGATGGACATGGGTGTTTCCTTTTCAGGTGGGTTGGGTGTCGCAGTTAATGTATTGCTGGCTATTTGATAGCGCACTATTTAATTAGGCAAAATGGACGGCCTGGTCAGGCGCTGTCGGACAGCTTGCCGCGCAGCTCCTGCAGTTCCCGTTTCAGGTGCATCAACTGGCCCGGTGTGCACCGGGTGGCGCAGAACACCGATTCCTGCACCTTGCCGGCTTTCGCCTGCAGCGCCTTGCCGCGCGCGGTCGGCGAGACCACCACGTGGCGTTCGTCGTCGCGCGAGCGCAGCCGCGTCACCAGCCCCGCCGTCTCCAGCCGTTTCAGCAGCGGAGTGAGCGTGGCCGAGTCGAGGAATAGCCGTTCGCCGATTTCCGACACGCTGAGGCTTTCGTCCTCCCACAGCACCATCATCACCAGGTATTGCGGGTAGGTGAGGTCCAGCGGCTTGAGCAGCTTGCGATAGACCTTGTTCATCGCCAGCCCGGCCGAGTACAGCGCGAAGCACAGCTGCGCGTCCAGCCGGGGCGTGGAGTTCGCGGCAAGTGTCGACGGTGTGCGGGGCGTGCTCATGGCTGCACAAAATATATAGCGCACAATTTAATTGCAAGCTATTTTTACTGGATGGCTTCCGGCACGGGTGAAGTCATGGCCGCTGGCTTAAGCTGGCGCCGCATGCATCGGGCGAGGGACAGGTGATGTGCAGACGGTTTCTGCTGGTCCTGGTCATGGCGTTGCCGGCCCTGGTGACGGCGAAGACCCCGCCGGCCCAGGTGGCCGTGCTTGCCACGCTGCACCAGTTGCATGCGACCACCCCGGCCTATTCGTTCGAAACGCTGGGCCAGGCCATCGAGCGGCTGCGGCCCGATGTGCTCTGCGTCGAACTGCAGCCGGCCGATCTGCAGCAGCGCCCGGCGGAGGCGACCAAGCAGGAATACCCCAGGGTCGTCTATCCGCTGATCGACCGCCATCACTATCGCGTGTATGCGATGGAGCCGGCCGAGCCCACCTACAGCGATATCCTCAAACCGTACATCCAGGCCGGCCACGATTTCAGCGTAGGAGAGCCGGAACAGGCCGAGGCGTTCTCGCGCTACAGCGACGGCGCCTACATCGGCCTGCAGACGTATTGGACGTCGCCGGCGCGGGTCAACGACGCGGTGACCGATTCGGTGCTGCGTGCCAAGCATGAGCTGCAGCAGGCGATGGTCGGCGACGGCGAACGCATCGGCTGGGAACGCTGGAACCGCCAGTTCCTCGGCGTCATCCTGCAGGCGGCGAAAGAGAACCCGGGCAAGCGCATCGTGGTGATCGTGGGCGCCGAGCATGGCTACTGGCTGCGCGGGCACCTGGCCCAGGCGGTCGGCGTGCAGTTGCTCGATACGGCAGAGTTGCTGCGGGCACCGGCCGCGAAACCGGTGCAACGCGCCGGCCGGGCCGACGTGCCGATGACGTAATGGCGATGACCGCTGTAAACCACCATGAGGCCCTTGCATGAACCTTCGGATGACAACCCTTGCGACTCTGGCCGCCGCCGCACTCGCCGCGCTGGCCGGCGGCAACGTGCAGGCGAAAGACACCCACGGCGCACTCCAGCGTGAAGCGCTCGGCGCAGTGGACGCGCTGTTCGCGGCGATGGCGAAACATGACGTGGACGCCTCGCGCCGCTTGATCCTGCCCGGCGCCACCTTCGTGGTGGTATTGCCCGATGGCGCGGTGAAGGTCGAGCCCGACACCGCCTACCTGGAGACGCTGGGCAGGCACAAGGAAGCGTTCCGCGAGCGCATCTGGGACGCACAGGTGACCGTGCAGGGCAACCTTGCCCAGGTATGGGCGCCGTACGATTTCCACCTCGACGGCAAGCTGTCCCACTGCGGCATCGACAGCTTCAGCCTGGTGCGCAACGCCGACGGCTGGCGTATCGCCGGGATCAGCTACACCGTGCAGAAGACGGGGTGCGCGCCGAGCCGGCCGGGCAACGCGAAGTAGCAGGTACCCCATACAGAGCTTCACCCGGCCGGCATTCCTGCCCGTCGCCTTTGACAAGGCCGGCTTATGGCATTACTTGTGGCCGCTTCTGCAAGAAGCCCGGTGCCGCATCGTGGCGCGCCCCGGCATGGACCGACAAGGCTTTACATGCGCCGAGTGACACTGATTGCCTGCGGGGGAACGATCGCCGGCCACGCCGACGAAGCCGGCCGCTTTCGCCCGACGGGCCGTGCCGCCGAACTGCTGGCGGGGGCGACGTTGCCCGCGAACGTCGAAGTCAGCGCGATCGACGCGCTCACTGTGCCGAGCCGCGCGATGTCGCTGGCCGACGTGCTGCAACTGGTGGAGCGTGTCGACGCGCTCGCCTCCGGCGCGCAGCCGCCGGACGGCGTGGTGATCAGCCAGGGCACCGACACCCTGGAGGAAACCGCCTATCTGTTCGCGCTGATGTGCGGCGCGCGGTTGCCGGTGGTGCTGACCGGCGCGATGCGCCCGGGCGTGGTCGCCGGCTCGGACGGCCCGGCCAATCTGGCTGCGGCGATCGCGGTGGCCGCGCAGGCCGAGGCCGCCGCATTGGGGCCGCTGCTGGTGTTCGGCGACGAGATCCACGCGGCGCGTTGGGTGACCAAGGTGCACACCAGCCGCCCCGCGGCGTTCGCCAGTCCCGGCGCCGGTCCGGTCGGCGTCGTCGGCGAGGGCCGCGTGCGCCTGTGGGGGGCGCCGGCGGGGCCGATCCTGGGGCGGCCGCGTGAACTGTCGCATCGGGTCGAGTTGCTGACCATGGCCAGCGGCGACGACGGCAGCCTCGCCGAGGCGGCGGGCCGTTACGCCGACGGCCTGGTGATCGCCGGCATGGGCGGTGGCCATGTGCCGCCGGCAGCGGCGAAGGTGCTGGGGGCGCTGGCCCGGCGCATGCCGGTGGTGCTCGCCAGCCGCTGCGCGGCCGGATCGGTGCTGACCTCCACCTATCGCGGCGAGGGGGCGGAGAGCGACCTGATCGCGCAGGGCCTGCTGCCGGTGGGCAACCTGCAACCGCTCAAGGCGCGCCTGCGCCTGATCGTGGGCCTGAGGCTCGGGCTGGCGCCCGCGGCGATCTTTCCGGTCGATTGAGCCGCGGGCCTGATCCGCTGATTTCGGCGGTGCGCCCTGCGCTCAATCCAGCGGCGCGATCATCATCAGCTGGTCGACCGGGTAGCCGCGCTGGCGCGAGTGCTCCTTGAGTGTCTGGAACAGTGCGCGGTCCATCGAGGGACGGCGCGAGAGTATCCACAGGTGCTTGCGCCCGGGGCTGCCGATCACGGCCCATTGGTAGTCGGCGTCCACCTCGATCACCCAGTAGTCGGCCCATGCCATCGGCAGCCAGGTCAGCCAGGCGGGCACGAAGCGCACCTCCAGTGCCGCGGGCTGGCTCTCCTTCATCCGCGCCACTCCGTCGACGGACATCCGGCCCTTGCCGGTGCGGCAGGTGTTGTGGATGTGGACGGTGCCGTCGGGGTTCGGCGTGTAGGTGGCGACGACGGCATCCAGGCACTTGCGCTCGAAGTACATCGGCAGGCGCGCGATCTCATGCCATTGACCGGCGTAGCGATTGATGTCGAGCGACGGCACGGGCTGATTCGGCAAGGTGGCGGCCACCGCCGGCAGGGCAGCGGCCAGCAGTGCGGCCATCAGCAGCCGGCGGAACATGCGCATGGTCTGGCTCCATCGGTTATGCATGGCGCGGAATCGCTGTCATGCCAGGAAGATGTCGGGCGGTGGGTGACGTCGATGCCATGGGGGGATGCCGGAGAACGAAAGCTGAGACTGCGTTTATCCTCGATCCCGACCCCGGCGGTCCAGTGGTGCAGGCATCTTGATGGTGGCGCATCAGTTCGAAGAGGGAAAGTCGCAGAAGAAGTGCAGCGCCGGGCTGGCTGCAGCGGCGCGGATGGGCATACCATCGGCGCTCCCCGTCGTCATCCCCCAGGAGTTCGCGTGCAGCCGATCATTGCCGTCAGTCAACTCAGCAAGACGTATGCCTCCGGATTCCAGGCGCTGAAGAAGATCGATCTGGAGATTCGCCAAGGCGAGATCTTCGCCCTGCTGGGCCCCAACGGTGCGGGCAAGACCACCCTGATCAGCATCATCTGCGGCATCGTCAATCCCAGCGAGGGTACGGTGCTGGCCGACGGCCACGACGTGGTGCGCGATTACCGCGCGGCGCGTGCGAAGATCGGCCTGGTGCCGCAGGAGCTGACCACCGACGCGTTCGAGACGGTGTGGAACACGGTCAGTTTCAGCCGCGGGCTGTTCGGCAAGGCGGCGAACGCGGCGCATGTCGAGAAGGTGCTGAAGGACCTGTCGCTGTGGGGCAAGAAGGACAGCCGGCTGATGACCCTGTCCGGCGGCATGAAGCGCCGCGTGATGATCGCCAAGGCGCTGTCGCACGAGCCGCAGATCCTGTTCCTGGACGAGCCCACCGCCGGCGTCGACGTGGAGCTGCGTCGCGACATGTGGGCGATGGTGCGCGCGCTGCGCGCCACCGGCGTCACCATCATCCTGACCACCCACTACATCGAGGAGGCCGAGGAGATGGCCGATCGGATCGGGGTGATCCACAAGGGGGAGTTGATCCTGGTCGAGGACAAGGCCGAGTTGATGAACAAGCTTGGCCGCAAGCAGCTGACCCTGCACCTGCAGAACCCGCTGGCGAACATTCCCGCCGCGCTGGCCGATGACCCGCTGGAGTTGTCGGCCGACGGCCACGAACTGGTCTATACCTTCGACGCGCAGGGCGAGCACACGGGCATCGATGTGCTGCTGCGCCGGCTCGGCGAGGCGGGCATCGACTTCAAGGACCTCAAGACCAGCCAGAGTTCGCTGGAGGACATCTTCGTCAGCCTGGTGAGGGAGCGCGCATGAACATTTACGCGATCCGCGCGATCTACCGCTTCGAGATGGCGCGCACCTGGCGCACCCTGCTGCAGAGCATCGTTTCGCCGGTGATCTCCACCTCGCTGTACTTCGTGGTGTTCGGTGCGGCGATCGGCTCGCACATGAACGGGATCGACGGGGTCAGCTACGGCGCCTTCATCGTGCCGGGGCTGATCATGCTGTCGCTGCTGACGCAGAGCATCTCCAACGCCTCGTTCGGCATCTACTTCCCGAAATTCGTGGGCACGATCTACGAGATACTGTCGGCGCCGGTGTCGCCGTTCGAGATCGTCGCCGGCTACGTCGGCGCGGCGGCGAGCAAGTCGATCATCCTGGGCCTGATCATCCTGGTCACCGCGCGGCTGTTCGTGCCGTTCCAGATCGAACATCCGCTGTGGATGCTGGCGTTCCTGCTGCTTACCGCGGTGACCTTCAGCCTGTTCGGCTTCATCATCGGCATCTGGGCGGACAACTTCGAGAAGCTGCAGCTGGTGCCGCTGCTGGTGGTGACGCCGCTGACCTTTCTCGGCGGCAGCTTCTATTCGATCCACATGCTGCCGCTGTTCTGGCAGAAGGTCACCCTGTTCAATCCGGTGGTGTACCTGATCAGCGGCTTCCGCTGGAGCTTCTACGGCGTCGCCGACGTCGGCGTGGGCGTCAGCGTGGGCATGACCCTGGTGTTTCTCGCGGTCTGTCTGGCCGCGGTGTGGTGGATCTTCCGCAGCGGCTACCGGTTGAAAGCCTGAGCGGGTTGTCAGGTCAGCGCGGTATGCGCGTGGAACGGCAGCAGTGTGGCACCGGTGCGCGCGACGGCGGGCTCGGCCACGCCGAGCTTGTCCTTGCTGGCGTCGATCACCACCAGGATGCGGCCGGCCGCGATCTCGTCCTTGAACTTGCGGCTGACCACGTCCGGCACTTCGAAGCCGACCATCTCGCCGATGCAGGTGCCGAATGCCGCGCCGGCGACGGTCATGGCTGCGGCGCCGGCCAGCGTCACGCCCAGCGGCGGCACGGCGACCGCGATCAGCCCCAGCAGCAGGCCGGTACCGCCGCCGCAGACGCCGCCGCGTACGGCGGCAGGATAGAAATCGTTGCGCCCCAGCATCAGGTGGTCGGGGATCTTTTCCAGCTCGATGTCCTCGCGGGCCACCAGCGAGATGTCGTTGTCGTCGACGCCGGCCGCGCGTGCCGCGGCCATCGCGGCGCGTGCCGCGGCCAGGTCGGGTGTGCTGAATACGCATCGGGTTTTCATGAGGTCTCCCTCCGTGTTCCGGCGTGGCGTCACTCGCGCGGATGGGGCTCTCCGGAGCTCATGCGTACCACGCGGGTAAAGCGGACGAGCAGTATCCATCCTTGTCGCAACTGTGTTGTGGGCGCGTGACACGGTTGTTATCAAAAACGGTTCAATGGGCCCGCACGGGCATGCCGTTCGCCATCACGGCGCCGCGCCGGTAGCTGAGCAGGCGGCCACGGAACGGTGCAACGTCGGTCGCGTCGAAGCGGCTGCGCAGTTCGGTGGCGGCAAATCCCTGGCCGACCAGCGCGCGGGTGAACGGCGCACTGTTGCCGCGGCCCGGATCGGTGATCAGCACTTCGGCGTCGGGCAGGGCGTGGCGCGAGACCATCGCCGCGAGCAGGTCCGCGTGGCCGCTTTCGTAAAGGATGTCGCTGCCGATGATCAGGTCGAAGCGTCCGAGCGTGACGTCGGGCACTTCCCAGCGCAGGTCGCGATAGACGATGGCCGCCAGCTGGTTCAGCGTGGCGTTGTGGCACAGGAACGATTCGGCCAGCGGGTGATGGTCGCTGGCGGTAATGTCGGCACGGCGCTGCTGCAGCACCAGGCTGGACAGGCCCAACCCGCAACCGAGTTCCAGGATGCGCTTGCCGACGATGTCATGGGTGGCCATCGCCTCGGCCAGTGCCCGCCCCGCCGGCCATACCTGACCGAACAGGCTCCACAGCGCCGACGAGATGCCGATGCGATGGGCCAACTGGTGCGGGTCGGCGAATTGCTGCAGGTCGCTCAGTGCCCGGATACGGTAGTCGTGGCCGCCAAGGCGGACCACGAGTTCGCGGGTGGAATAGCCCGGCATAAGTGCTCCCGTAGGGTATCGTCCCGGCTATCGGCAGGCGGGATGAAACGTGGATGGGGGCAGCGGCCCTCGCCACGAGGCGCTGGGAGAAGAGGATGCATGGCCAGCTTACCTGCAATGCCGGTAGGGTGTTGCCAGGCCAGTTCGATCGGGCTGGATGAACGAATCGGGCGTGGGCAAGTCCAACACAGGCATTCGATGGCAGAACGGGAGTGATCGTGAGCAGACGAGCATCGGCGGGTAGCTGGATCGGGGCGGTGGTGGTGGTGCTGGCCATCGTGGCGGCGGGCGTGTACCTGGCACGCAAGGCGATGCATCCAGGCCCATCGCCGACCACCGCACCCGTTGCGTCGGCATCGGCTCCCGCGAGCGCCGCCAGTGCACCGATCCAGCACCCGATCGAGCAGGCGCAGACTGGGCCGGCGACGGCTTCGACCAGCGCGTTGCCGGCACTGGGCGACAGCGACGCCAGCACGATCGCCGCACTCGCCGTGCTGGCCGGCGGCAACGACCTGTCCCCGCTGCTGGTGCGCCAGCAGGTCATCGCACGCATCGTGGCGACCATCGATGCGCTGCCGCGTCACGACGGGCTGGCTACGTTCACGCTGCCGGCACGCGTGCCGAAGGGTGCGTACATCGTCGATGAAGCCGATGGCGGCACGGTGGCCGGCGAGCGGAACGTTGCCCGCTACGCGCCGTACATGCAAATTGTCGATGCCATCGATCCGCAGGCGCTGGTGGCCTGGTACGTGCACGCCTATCCGCTGTTCCAGCAGGCGTATCGGCAACTGGGCTACCCGAAGGGCTATTTCAACGACCGCCTGGTCGTGGCGATCGACGACCTGCTGGCCGCGCCGGAACCGGCCCGGCCGCCGACCGTGGTGCGCTCGAAGGCGTTCTACGTCTATACCGATCCCGCGCTGGAATCGCGGTCCACCGGGCAGAAGCTGCTGTTGCGCGTGGGGCCTGCCAACGAGGCGAAGATCAAGGCCAAGTTGCGCGCGATCCGCACGCAGCTGACCGGGCAGAACCTGCATCCGGCACCGGCGGGAACGGCCGGGTAGACTCGCGCGCCCGGTTTTCGATTTGCGACGATGGCCATTCGACCCACGCCTCCCGACCAGCCTCGGCTCGACCTGCTCGGGGCGGCCGGCGCCCGGCCTGCCGAAGTGCACCGATTGTTCTTCGCGTTGCTGCCGGACGCCGCGGCGCGTGCACGGCTGGCGCAGGCGGCGCAGGCACTCAAGGCCAGTCATCCTGGCCTGCGCGCGCGCTGGGTGAACCCGGCACGCTATCACGCCACGCTGCATTTTCTGGGCGACCACGCGCTGCTGCGGCAGGACGTGGTCGACGCGGCCGTGGCTGCCGCGGGCAAGCTGCGCATGGCGCCGTTCGAATGGGTGCTGCACGAGGCGGCCAGCTTCCATGGCCGGCAACCGCCGTTCATCCTGCGCAGTTCGAGCGTGCCCGAACCGCTGCAGCAGCTGTGGCTGGACCTGCGCCATGCGCTCGTGCTGGCCGGGCAGGGCCGCCATGTCGCACGCAGCTTTACGCCTCATGTCACGGTCGCCTACAGCCATGCTGCGTTGCTGGATGTCACGCCGCTCGAACCCGTGGCATGGCGGGTCGAACGCGTTGCGCTGATCCACAGCGTGGTCGGCCAGCAGGATTATCGGGTGCTGGCGGAGTGGTCGCTGCAGACGGTGGCGTAGAGCACTCTCAGGCGTAGGGTGTGCCGTCCTTGTGCGAATAGTGATCCACGCCTGGCGCCAGGTGCAGGTCGATGTCTGAATAGTGGCAGGCGTCGTCGTCGCAGCGGGTGCCGATGTCGAGATAGACGGCCGTTTCTTTGCCGCGGTTGATCATGTGGTGGCCATCGGGCACGTTTTTCGGAAATGCCGCACCATCGCCGGCGCGCAGCAATTGCTCGCCGGCTTCGGTGAGCAGGGTCAATTCGCCGGCCAGCACGTAGACGAATTCCTCCTCGCGACTGTGCCAGTGGCGCTGGCTCGACCATGCGCCCGGCGGCAGATGCACCAGGTTGACGCCGAAATCGGTCAGGCCGCCGGCATGGCCCAGCGCCTGCCGGATGCGCCCGCTGACGGGTTCCGCGTAAGGTGCCGGGTAGTCCGAACCTGAGCGTCTTGGGACCTTGTCGACATCGACTTTTGGCATGGCTTGTTCCTCGCGGCGGAGGGAAGGCCGCTTTCGATGAATCATTGTGCACCGGCCAGACCTTGGTTGCGCTGACCCGGTCGGCGATCGGTTTTTGAACACCGGCCGGGTTACAGTGGCGGTATCGTCGCTGATGTCATGTGGAGGTCGGTGAGATGATGCGTTGGCTGTGGCTGGTCTGTGCGGCGGTTCTTTGCACGTTGCCGATGCAGGCGGCATTTGCCGTCGAACCCGTGGTTGCCGGCGGCACGGCGAGCCATGGCATGGTGGCGCAGATCACGCTGGATGGCCCGATCGGCCCGGCCGCCGCGGAGTATTTCGACGACGCCTCGAAACGCGCGGTGGCCGATGGCGCCGTGGCGATCGTGCTGCGGCTGGACACGCCCGGCGGGCTGGCCGATTCGATGCGGCAGATCATCACCAGCATGCTGTCCTGCGAGGTGCCGGTGCTGGTGTACGTTGCCCCAGGCGGTGCGCGGGCGGCTTCGGCCGGAACGTATATCCTGTATGCCGGGCAGATCGCCGCGATGGCGCCGGCAACCCACCTGGGCGCGGCGACGCCGGTGCAACTGGGTGGCGCCCGGCCGGTGCCGCTGCCCAAGGCCGGCGACCAGCCGGCGGCAGCGGGTTCGGCCGCCAAGGACGAGCCGGTCGCCGGCGACGATGCCGAGTCGCACAAGGCCATGAACGATGCGATCGCCTATATCCGCTCGCTGGCGCAGTTGCGCGGGCGCAACGCGCAGTGGGCCGAACAGGCGGTGCGCGGCGCGGCCACGCTGACCGCCAGTGAGGCCGCGCAACAGCATGTGATCGACTTCGTGGCAGCGGACGTGGCCGACCTGCTGGCCAAGGCGGACGGACGCAAGGTGCAAGTCGGCGATCGCGACGTCACGCTGCAGCTCAAGGGCGCGCCCGTGCGCGAGTATGCGCCCGGTGCGCGCACGCGCTTCCTGGCGATCGTCACCAACCCCACCATCGCTTATCTGTTGCTGCTGGCCGGCATGTTCGGCTTGCTGCTGGAAGCCATGCATCCCGGCGCCATGTTGCCGGGCGTCGCCGGTGGCATCTGCCTGCTGGTTGGCCTGTACGCGCTGCAATTGCTGCCGGTGAACTACGCCGGGCTGGCCTTGATGGCGCTGGGTGTCGGCTTGCTGGTGGCCGAGGCGGTCAATCCCAGCGTGGGTGCGTTCGGCGCCGGCGGACTGGTTTCGTTCGTGGTGGGCTCGGTGATGCTGATGAATACCGGGGTACCCGGTTATGGCGTCAATCTTGGCGTCATCGCCGGTATCGCGATGTGCGCGGCGGGCTTGCTGGCCTTGATTGTGTGGCTGGTGTTCCGTTCGCGCCGCGCCGGGCCGGTCACCGGCGATGCGGCGATGCAGATGGACACCGGCGAACTGCTGGAGCCGGTGGAAGCCGGCGGCGAGGCCTGGATGATGGTGCGCGGCGAGCGCTGGCGCGTGCGTTGCGATACCGCATTGCCGGCCGGTGCGCGGGTGCGCGTGGTGTCGCGGCAGGGGTTGCTGTTGCGGGTCGAGCCGGCATGACCCGGCGCGGCCATTTCATGAAAGGCAGGAGATGATCATGTTCGGATTCGTCGGTGTACTGGTAATTCTTGGCGTGCTGCTGCTGTTCTCCGCGGTGAAGATCCTGCCGGAGTACCAGCGCGGTGTGATCCTGACCCTGGGCCGCTACACCGGGACCAAGGGGCCCGGACTGGTGCTGCTGGTGCCGTTGGTGCAGCGGATGATCCGCGTCGACCTGCGCGTGACCGTGATGGACGTGCCGCCGCAGGACGTGATCTCGCGCGACAACGTCTCGGTGCGCGTGAATGCGGTGGTCTATTTCCGCGTGGTGGAGCCGGACAAATCCGTGCTGCAGGTGGAGAACTTCCTGCAGGCCACCAGCCAGCTCGCGCAGACGCGACTGCGCTCGGTGCTCGGCCAGCACGAGCTGGACGAGATCCTGTCGCAACGCGATTCGATCAACCACACCTTGCAGACCATCCTCGACGAGGCCACCGATCCGTGGGGCATCAAGGTCGCCAACGTGGAGATCAAGGACGTCGACCTCAACGAGACCATGGTGCGCGCGATCGCCCGCCAGGCCGAAGCCGAGCGCGAACGCCGCGCCAAGGTGATCCACGCCGACGGCGAGCTGCAGGCCGCCGAGAAGCTGCGCGACGCCGCCGCGATGCTGTCGCAGCAGCCGCAGGCCTTGCAGCTGCGCTACCTGCAGACGCTGGCCGACATGTCCAACAACGGCAAGTCCTCGACCATCGTGTTTCCGCTGCCGCTGGACCTGATCCGACCGCTGATGGAGGCGTTTCCGGCAAAGTCCGATCCGGCCTCGAACCGCTGAACTGGCGCAGCCGTTCAACGCGGGTGAATAATGCCGCCCATCTCCTGCCAAGACGAGCGATCACCATGGATGCAGCACGTTCACCCGGAAGCCTGGTCTGCGTGGGCCTGGGCATGACCCTGGGCTCGCACCTCGGTCCGCTGGCGCGCAGCCATATCGAACAGGCGGACGTGGTGTTCGCCGGGCTCTCCGACGGCATCGTCGAGCTGTGGCTGAACAAGATGCATGCGGACGTGCGCAGCCTGCAGCCGTACTACCGCGAAGGCAAATCGCGCATGCAGACCTACCGCGAGATGGTCGAGGCCATCCTCACCGAGGTGCGCGCAGGCAAGCGGGTGTGCGGGGTGTTCTACGGCCATCCCGGCGTGTTCGCCTGGGCGCCGCACAAGTCGATCGAGGTAGCCCGCAGCGAGGGTTACCCCGCGCACATGGAGCCGGGCATTTCCGCCGAGGACTGCCTTTACGCGGACCTCGGCATCGACCCGGGCCGCTACGGCTGCCAGCATTTCGAGGCCAGCCAGCTGCTGTTCTACCAGCGCCGGATCGACCCGACCGCCTACCTGGTGCTGTGGCAGGTGGGCCTGGTGGGCGACCAGTCGCTGGCCCGCTTCTCGACGGGCCCCGCGTACAAGCAGGTGCTGGTCGACGTGCTGGCGCGCGACTACCCGCTCGATCACGAGATCACTATCTACCGCAGCGCCACCTTGCCGATCCAGCAGGCGCGCGTCGAGCGGGTGAAGCTCGGCGACCTGCCGCAGGCGAAGGTCGAGATGGAGGATACGGTGGTCGTGCCTCCTGCCGGCCCGCTGCAGCCGAATACGGAAATCCGCGCGCGTCTGGCCGAACTGGACCGGGCGGAGGGTGCGACTCCGGTGGGTATTCTGTGAGCAGGTAGACAAGTTGGTGTTGGCGGCGTCTCTACGATGGTTTGGCGCAGGCTTGTGGTTGCCGGTGGCTCTCGGTGGTTCTTGCCGTCTGGCAGCCGAGCGATCTGCGCAATTCCCAACCCATCATTACCTGGAGAGCGCCATGTCGAACATCATTGATTTTCTTGAAACCATCGGGCAAAACGCCAGCCTGCGCTATGCTTCGCCGGAGGAAATGCAGCACGTCCTGGCCGATAGCCAGGTGGGTAGCGAGCTGCAGGAGGCTGTGCTGGCCGGGGATCAACAGCGACTGTCGGAGTTGCTGAGGGCGAAGAATACCTGTTGCATGCTGATGCCGGGCCGAGTCAGCTGTCTGCTGATGTCCGGCATGAATGACGAAGATGAGATCCTTGGCGAGCGGTGTGCCTGAGGTATTGACGGAGCATTGACCAGTGCCCAGGCTCGTTTGGTCGATGACCAACACGCAGTTGGGTGTTCATTGCAAAGGCAATCGTTTGGCGGATCGCTGATTCAATTCCAGCGCAGGGCCCATGCCTTGCGCTGGAAGCAACAGAGGAAAGTGGTTTTTGTAAAATGCGCCTGACCGATATTTCGGTTATCGCGACAAGCCGCCGACACGACCAGTTGCGGGACGGCCAATTATCAAGGGGGAGGGGAAATGCCGAACGTCATCGATTTTCTTGAGCGAGCGGGGCAGGACGCGCTGTTGAGACGTGCATCGCACGTTGAAGTGGAGCTTGCGTTGGCGAATATGCAGGTCGAGCCGGAACTGCGGTCGGCAATTCTCGACCGGGATCCTTCGCGGCTGGAAGCATTGCTGGGGCGTGTGCCGCTACTGTGCATGCAGTTCCCTGGCAAGGAGGACGAAGAAGAGGAGGACGATACTGAGGAAAGCCCGTCACGGGAAGGCGAGGAGATGGTTTTAAAGCCATGTCCCGCAGCGCAGCTTCGGTAGTCTGGCCGATGCCTGGATCGGGCAGGTTGCGCATGGCGTTCTTCGCCATTTCGATCCTGCTCGCTTCCTTGCTGGCAGGCACGCTCTGTGCGGCTGTGTCTGTACCTGTAGACCCTGTGGACCCGGAGCAACTGCTCAGGCGAGCGGATGCCATCAAGACATCGAACCATGCGGAGTTCGCGGAACTCCTGAAGCAGCTTGATGGTGATGCGATAAAACTGTCCGCGGAGCAGCAGTGGTACCTGCGTTTTCTCGATGCCTGGGAAGCCGCCTACAGTGGCGATTACAAGACCGCGACAACGTCGCTGAACGCCATAATGGATCAATCGCCCAGCACCACTCTGCGATTTCGCGCGGGTGCCACCTTGGTCAACATGCTCGGCATCGGACATCGCTATGAAGAGGCGTTCGCAAGGCTGAGCCAGCTTCTCGATCAACTGCCGGAGGTTGACGACAAGGAGGCGCGCTTCCAGGGGTTGGGCGAAGCTGCGCAGTTGTACATTGAAGCGGGTCAGTATGACCTTGCCTTGAATTACGCGAATCAGTTGCTCGCCGAAAACCCGACCGGAGAATATGCCTGCAAAGGCAGGTATCTGGTGCTCGATGCGCGTTATCGCAGCGGCAAGCTGCAGGATATCGCCCGGCAATTCCAGGAAGGCGTCGATGTCTGCGTCGAAGTCGGTGGAACCCTTTTCGCCAACGGGATTCGCGCAGACATGGCGAGGTTCGAGATCGAGCAGGGGCGCGCGGCGGCAGCCATCAGCCTCTTGCAAAAGAACTATGCCGACGTCTTGGGCGCCAAGTACCAGAGTTTGATTTCACAGTTCGACGCACTGCTGGCAATGGCGTACTGGAAAGACGGCCAGGTTGTTCTGGCGGAGCGATTCGCTCACGACGCGATCAACAGCAGCATCAGGAACGAATACACCGAATCCCTGACCACGGCCTACGAGCTGCTTTACCGGATCAAACTGCAGCAACGTGATTTTGCTGCCGCGCTTTCCTGGCACGAGAAGTACATGGCGTCCGACAAGGCCGACTTGAACGACGTCAGTACGAAGGCGCTGGCGTACCAGGTGGTCAAGCAGCAGGTACAGGCGAAAAAGCTGGAAGTCGAAACGCTGGGCAAGCAGAACCAGATACTGCAGCTGCAACAGGCGCTGGACAGGAAAGCTTCCGAGACGAGCCGGCTGTATATCGCGTTGCTGCTCAGCGTGCTGGTCTTCATCGCGCTGTGGGCTTACCGGATAAAGCGTTCCCAGCTGCGCTTCATGCGGTTGGCGCGTCGCGACGGGCTCACGGGCATCTTCAACCGGCAGCATTTCCTCAACGAGGCCGAGTTGCAGTTGCAGTACTGCCGCCGGGCTTCGCGCGATGCCTGCCTGGTGCTGATCGACCTGGATCATTTCAAGGCCATCAACGACACCCACGGCCATGCCGTGGGTGATCGCGTGCTGCAGCGTGCCGTGGATGCATGCAAGGCACATCTGCGCTCGACCGACGTCTTCGGCCGCCTCGGCGGCGAGGAGTTCGGCATCCTGTTGCCCGAATGCTCGCTGGAACAGGTACTGGCGCGCGCCGATCAGCTCCGTTCGGCGGTCGCCTCGGCGGCGTCCCATGGAGATGAGCTCGACATCCAGATTTCCGCCAGCTTTGGCGTCGCCTGCTCGATCCGTTCAGGTTATGAGCTGCACTTGCTGCTGGTACATGCCGACGAGGCGCTGTATCGGGCCAAGCGCGAAGGCCGCAACCGGGTCAGGGTCAGCGACGATGGTGCGGAAGCGTGCCACCGCGCCGAAGTGGCCTCCATCGAAAGGGGCTGATGAGTCCGGGCCGGCCCATGCATCATGGGGAGTCCTTGGCCGTGGCTTTGGCCGGTGGCATGTCCAGCCTGTCGAAGTTCACGATCGCGTTGAGCACCAGCGGATAGCTGCCGATGGTTTCGCCGCGCCAGATCGGGTTGCTGGCGAACAGCAGCACGTGACCCTTGCCGTAGCGGGCGTCGACCACGGCGGCGCGTTCGGCCATCTCGTCGCCGCCGTCGAGCAGGCCGGAGATCAAGAGGTCCCTGGCGTCAACGCAGCGCAGAATCACCCGCGGGCGCTGGAACTCCTTCGCGGTCGGCGCGTGTGCACCGTTGGAATGATGGTGTATTTTCGCTTCGTTGGGCGAGCCAATGGGGGTAGCGGGGGAAAAGATAAGTCTGACAAGACGAATTGATGCAGCCTTCATCGGGCCGCCAGCTTTCAATCATTCTAGCGAGGGAGATGGCCGGTGTTCGATGTGATCGATTTTCTTGAAAGTGTGGGTCAGGATGCACAGCTGCGTTACGCTTCTTCGGAGAAGGTTGTCGCCACTTTGGCGGGTCAATCGATAGATTTTAAGTTTCGCGATGACAAAGACGGGAAAGATGATGCCGATAAAGATAACAGCGATAAAAGGGCAGCATAGAGGCCCGATGGGTGACTATTTAACATTCATGCTGTTTCAGGACGTCGTGTTGTGAATCGATGTCGGCGCAAGGGTTCGGCCTTGCGTCCGACATGTCGGAGAGACAGATTTTCGATGTACTTGCATTGACCATAGGCAGTATCGAAATCACCAACTGTAGGGGGTAGACCAATGACGGGTGTCATCGATTTTCTGGAAAGGATGGGGCAGGACGCGCAATTGCGTCATGCATCCCAGGATGAAATGGGGTTTGCGCTGGCCGGCGCAGAGATTGATCCGGAATTGCGGGTGGCGATCCTTGCCAGGGATGAGCAGGGATTGCAGGCGTTGCTGGGACAGGATCCCTTCTGCTGCCTGATCAGCCCTGCCAAACCAGGCGAGGAACAAGAGGAATGTGATGGTAGCTGCAAAGAGGGTGAAGAGAAGAAGGACGACAAGGACAAGGACAAGGACAAGGACAAGGACAAGGACAAGGACAAGGACAAGGACAAGGACAAGGACAAGGACAAGGACAAGGACAAGGGGAAGAGAAGGGATGGAGATTAAAAGCCAGGTTTCACGACTTGCCGTTCCTGCGCCTGCGACCACTGACTAGCTCATGGACCAGGCGGGCAGATACAGGTTGGTATTCGCTTGCTGCGTGCTTCTGCTTTTATTTGTAGCGGGCGCGGCTGCTACGACGGCGACCATATCCAACGATCCTGCGCAGTTGCTGAGACAAGCTGAAAACGTCGAGCCCTCCAATCATGCCGTGTTCAATGAGCTGATGGGGCGACTCGACAAGGTCACGATGACGCTCTCACCGCAACAGAAGTTGCATCTACGTTACCTTGAGGCTCGGCGGGTCGCCTTTGCGGGCAACTACGCCGCGGCGTTGCCTTTGTTGACAGCGCTTGCCGATCAAGCCGCGGATCCCGTTCTAGCATTTCGCGCCAACGCCAACGTGATCGACCTGTTGGTTGCCCAATCCCGCTATGAGGAAGCCTTTGTCAGGCTCAATCCATTGTTGGATCAGCTGTCGCAAATAAAGGAAAACGATGTTCGCATCCAAGGTCTCACCGCCACGGCGCAGTTGTACACCGAGGCTGGTCAATACGATGCGTCCATGCGTTATGCCGATCAACTGATCAAGGAGAGCACTGACGCCCAGAGTGCATGCAGGGGCTGGTTCTTGAAGTCCGATGCGCTGTTTAAAAGTGGCAGCGCACAGTTGCCCGCCGATCAGCTTCACGATGGCACGGAGGCATGCGGAAAGGCGGGCGATACACTGTTTTCGCTCAGTTTTCAGTATTTGCTGGCGAGTTTCGACCTGCGGCAGGGGCACACTGAGTCGGCTATTCGCGTGCTGCAAGAGAGCTACCCCAAGGTGCTGCAAGCAGGCTTTCCGCCTCAGGTTTCCCAGTTCGAGGCGACCTTGGCTACGGCTTACTGGAAGAGTGGCGATCTTGCCTCGGCGGCGAAATTTGCCAATAGCGCCCTGGTGACGAATGCCAGCAGGCAGTATTCGGAGTCGACGGCCAACGCCTATCGAGTGCTTTACGAGGTCGACAAGGAACTGGGCGACAGCAGGGGCTCCCTGGCATACCTTGAAAAATACGTAGCTGCCCACGATGGCTATCAGAGCCGGCTCAGCGCGAAAGCACTCGCCTATCAGATCGTCGAACAGCAGGTACTGACGAAAAAACTGCAGATCGAGGGGCTGGACAAGAAGAACAAGATCCTCACCCTTCAGGGAGAGCTGGACCGCAAGGCGGTGGAAACCAGCCGCTTGTACATCGCGTTGCTGGTGCTGGTGCTGGCATCCATTGCGCTGTGGACATACCGGATCAAGCGTTCGCAATTGCACTTCATGCGGCTGGCGCGGCGCGACGGCCTTACCGGCATCTTCAACCGGCAGCACTTCGTCAACGAGGCCGAGCGGCTGTTGCGTTATTGCCGCAAATCGGCGCGCGATGTCTGCCTGGTGCTGATCGACCTGGATCACTTCAAGCTGGTCAACGACACCCATGGGCATGCGGTGGGCGACCGGGTGCTCAGGCGCGCGGTCGATGCCTGCCAGGCGCACCTGCGCTCCACCGACGTGTTCGGCCGTCTCGGCGGGGAGGAGTTCGGCATGTTGCTGCCCGAGTGCACGCTTGACAACGTGCTGGTGCGGGTCGAGCAGATGCGCGCGGCGATCGCCGCCGTTTCGAGCGCCAAGGATGCGCCCGGCATCCCGATCTCGGCCAGCTTCGGCGTGGCCAACGCGGCCGACTGCAGTTATGAGTTGCGGCAGCTGATGATCGATGCCGATCGCGCCCTGTATCAGGCCAAGCACGAGGGGCGCAACCGGGTCAGCCTTTTTGGCGTCGGCACGCGCAGCTGAGCGTCGTGTGGGCGCATGGTGGCCTGCTGTCCTTGCGATGGCGGCGACATCACGGTGCTGGGGGCGCAGCATTCCGTGTTTGTCGCCGCGACCGGCGATCGTGGACGGGGCCTGCCGCATGGACAGCCGGGTAGGGGCGCGTTACAAAGGTGGTCGATTCCACCGGTGGGGAGCGTTCCGATGCGCATCAGGAGTTCTGTCTTGCTGGCTGCCCTGGGCCTGATCGCGTTTTCGCTGCAGGCGGCAACGGGGCCGGAGTTGGAGCGGGCGCCATCGATCAACGCCGCCGATTTCGCGCGCTTCGACAAGGCGCTCAGTTCCGACGCGTTCGGCGGGCGCAAACCCGGCACGATCGGTGCGCAGCGCACCACCGATTTCCTGGTGGCCGAGTTCAAGCGGATGGGTTTGCAGCCGGGCAACCACGGCTCCTGGTACCAGACCGTGCCGGCCGATTCCACCTTGCTGCTGAATACCGACGTCACCCTGGACGTCACCGCCCGCGGCAAGCCGCTGAAGCTGGCATACCGCACCGACATGGTGGCGCAGACTCTGCAGGCGAAACCCGAGGTCGCGCTGAAGGACTCGCCGGTGGTGTTCCTCGGCTACGGCGCGGATGCGCCTGCCTGGCACTGGAACGACTACCGGGGTGTCGACGTGAAGGGCAAGACGGTGATCGTGCTGGTCAACGATCCCGGCTTCGCCACCCGCGACCCGAAGCTGTTCAACGGCCGTGCGATGACTTGGTACGGCCGCTGGCCGTACAAGTATGCGGAAGCTGCGCTGCAGGGCGCCGCCGCCTGCTTCATCGTGCATACCAGCGACGCCGCGGCCGGCTATCCGTGGAGCGTGCTGCAGAACGGTTCGGTCGGGCCGCAACTGAGCCTGCCGGGCAGTGTCGACCCATCGCCGCGGTTGCCGGTGGCCGGCTGGCTGACGCGCGACGCGGCCACCCGGCTGTTCGCCGCCGCCGGCTTCGATTTCGCTGAACTCGAACGGGCCGCAGCGAGGCCGGGCTTCGAGCCGGTGCCGTTGCACGCGACGGCCTCGATCACCCTGCACAACAAGATCGGCCACATCGAATCGAAGAACGTGGTGGCGATGGTCGAGGGCAGCTACAAGCCCGACGAGGTGGTGGTCTACACCGCGCACTGGGATCACCTGGGCACCGATCCGACCCGCCAGGGCCATCAGGTCTATGCCGGCGCGATCGACAACGGCACCGGCCTGAGCATGTTGCTGCAGATCGCCGGCGCGTTCGCGCACCAGGCGCGGCCGCCCGAGCGCAGCGTGCTGTTCTTCATGCCGACGCTGGAGGAATCGGGCCTGCTCGGTTCGCAGTACTACGCGGCGAAGCCGGTGTTCCCGCTGAACCGCACGGTGGCCGACATCGCCGTCGACGCGTTGCCGGTCATCGGCCCTGCACGCGACATGACGGTGATCGGCAAGGGCCAGTCCGAGCTGGAGGACATGCTTGCCGGCGTGCTGCGCAAGCAGGGCCGGGTGATCTCGCCGGAGAGCACGCCGGAGAACGGCTTCTACTTCCGCTCCGATCATTTCAACTTCGCGCGGGCCGGCGTGCCGGCGATGCTGGCCAGCTCCGGCCTCGACCTGCTCGATGGCGGCAGGGCCGCCGGCCAGAAGGCGGCCGACGACTATACGGCGCACCGCTATCACACGACGAACGACGTGTTCGATCCGCACTGGAACCTGCAAGGCATCCTCGAAGATACCCAGGCGCTGTACGAGCTGGGCCGGCACCTCAGCCATGCGGGAGTGTGGCCGCAGTGGTACGCCGGCAGCCCGTTCAAGGCCGCGCGCGATGCCATGATGAAGCCGCCGGTGAAGCCGGCCGCGCCACCGTCGAAATAACGCGGGTTCGTCGTCGGCCTTAGGGTTTCGCCGGCGGCGTATCCAGCTTGTCGAAGTTCACGACCGCGTTGAGTACCAGCGGATAGCTGCCGATGGTTTCGCCGCGCCAGATCGGGTTGCTGGCGAACAGCAGCACATGACCCTTGCCGTAGCGGGCGTCGACCACGGCGGCGCGTTCGGCCATCTCGTCGCCGCCGTCGAGCAGGCCGGAGATCAAGAGGTTCTTGGCGTCGGCGTAGCGCAGGATCACCCGCGGACGCTGGTCGGCCGGGATCACCCACGGGTTGTTGCGCATCTGCTCGATGTTCAGCGGCAGCGGCTGCCATGGCTTGACGTCGGGCAGGGCGGCCGGAGCGATCGAGGCGCGGCCTTCGGGCGTGTCCGTGTCGTGCGGGCCGCCGCGTCCGGTCGGGCGCTGGAAATCCTTCGCGGTCGGCAGGCCCTTGTCGCCGGTGACCAGGTTGGACACCTTGAACGACTGGCCGGCTGCGCTGTACAGCGCCAGTTCGTCGCGGCTGTAACCGGTGGCGATCGGGCCGCTGCGGTCGACGAACTTCGCCTGCAGCACGCTGCCGACGACTTTCAGCTTGTCGGTTTTCGTGACGAACACGCCCGGCGCCAGGCCGACATCGATGGCGAACTTCGCCGTGTCCTCGGCGGTGATCAGCAAGCCGCCGGCCTGCACGAATCGCTTGAGGTTCGCGACGCCGCTCTCTCCCAGTCCGGGGCGGATGTCGTCGGTGGCGTCGATATGGCCCAGGTTCGGCGTCAATGCGGTGGTCTTCCACGGCAGCGGATTGCCCCACATCGGCAGGCCGTCGATGATCTGCTGGGCGCTGGCGTCGCCGACCGGACCGAACAGGATCACGTCGTACTTCGCGCGCAGGTCGCCGGCTTTCGCCACGTCCTGGGTGCTGATGTAGTCGTACGGCACCTCCAGCTTGTCCAGCGCCATGCGCCACCAGCCTTCGGTCTGGGTGCTCAGCCAGGTGTGCATCAGCGCGATGCGCGGCAGCTTCGCCTGCGGCATGTCGACTGCGGCCAGACCTTGCGGCACGGCGATCGGCCCGTCGAGCAGGCTCATCGGCGCCTTGAGGATCGCGGTGTCGGTCACCCGCACCACCTGCACGTCGAACAGGTCGCCCATCGACCAGCCGGTGTCGTCGTAGGGGTGCTGCTGCGGGTCCTTCGGCGACCAGTACTGGCGGTCGAGCAGGGTGTCGACGATGCGCGAATACGGCTGGTCCATGCGCACGACGTAGCTGCCGGCGGGGAAGGTCCGCGTTTTGGCCTTCTTCTTGTCGTCGTCCTGCTTCGGCAGCGTGACCGTGACCGGCGCGCTGGTGCGGCTGATCTCCGCGTGCTGCAGTTGCAGAACCCGCAGCAGCTGGGCGCGCGAACCGGGGCGCTTGTCGTCGGCCGGGAACACGTACGCAGCCGGGCCGGCCTGCTGCGGCTTCTCGATCGAGCGCTTGCTCTTCAGGTAGAAGTTCTTCAGGAACTGCTGGCCGTTGCCGGCGAAGTAGTTGAGCGCGGTGAGCAGGCCGGTCTGCTGGTAGTTGTTGTTGTTGCGCTGCGACCACTTGACGGTCGGCAGCGGCGGGTTCGGGCGGTACCAGGTGCGCTGGTATTCCTCGGGGTCGAGGATGCGCTGCACGGTGTCGGCGCCGGCGTTGCCGAAAGTTTCGTACAGGCGGCTGATGCCGTTGTGCATGGCGGCGATGAACATCAGGTAGCCCGGGCTCCAGGTGTCGAAGTCGCCGTGGGTGAACACGCCGGGCATGCCGAGCCGGGTCATCTGCTGCACGTTGTCCCAGCCCAGCTGTTGCCACTCGCCGGTGAGGATGGGGTCGATCCATGCGTTGTACGGGCCATCGCCCACGGTGTTGTCGTACAGGAACGGCACCGATTCGTGCAGGTCGTGCAGCACCTGCGCGTGCCAGCCGACGAAGGTGTCGGCCACGTGGCGGGTGAGGTTCAGCGACATCCCCATCGCGTCGCGGTTGTTGTCGTGCGCCACGTAGTGGCCCCAGTACAGCAGCCGCGGGTAATTCTGGCCCGGATGCGCCAGGTGCCAGTTGTACAGGTCGGCCATGCGGTCGCGGCCGTCGACCTCGACCACCGGCGTGATCAGGGTGACCACGTGCGAGCGGATCTGCCGGATGTACGGCGCCTCGTCCACCGCGAGGCGGTAGGCCAGTTCCATCAGCGCGGTGGGCGAGCCGGTCTCGGTGGAGTGGATGGCGCCGGTGATGTAATAGACCGGCGTGGACTGTGCGATCAGCTGGTCGGCCGTGGCGTCGTCCATGCCGATGCGGCGCGGATCGGCCAGCTTGGCCAGGCGCGCCTTGTTCGCGTCGAGGTCGGCCAGCAGGCTTTCGTCGGCGATCGCCACCGCGATCATCTCGCGGCCTTCCTCGCTCTTGCCGATGGTGAACACCTTCACCCGCGGGCTGGCCGCGGCCAGTGCGCGGAAGTAGCGGTGGACGTCGGCCACATGGGGCAGGTAGTCCGGTGCGCCGGCGATGTGGCCGAGCACCTTGTCCGGCGTGGGCACGCTGGCGGAGGCGGGCAGGTAGTCGGTCAGCGGCGAGTTGAACGAGGGATCGGTGGTGAACTTCAGGATCTGCGCCGTATACGCCTGGTCGACCGGCTGGGCCGGGTCGCGGGCATACGGCTTCGAGTTGTCGGGTTCGGTCGCCGCAAATACACCGCAAGTGCCTGATGCCAGCAGCACGGCGAGCAAGAGCCGGATGGACGCGCGCATGATGAGTTTTCCCCTGGAGCTGCAAGGCAGCTGACCGCTGCACTCTGCCAGAACGGCAGCGGCCGCGTGTAGCCCATCAGTTGGGTAGGGATATCCGAACCGCCATCGTACGGCCGCAGCGATCCGGAGCGGTGTACCGCCGCGCGGACGACGGGCCGCGCTCCTGCCGGAATCGGGCGGGAGCGCCCCCCTTGGCGGAGGTTCAGTGCACGGCTGCGGTATCGCCGGTGCCGGCGGTGCTTGCCGCCGTCACGCCGGGGCCGATGCCGGAACCCACGAACTGCACGAGCTTTGCGTGCAGCGCGGCCCGGTTGGCTTCGTCGTGGAAGCCGTGCATCTCGTTGGGCTTGTACGGCCATTCGTGCGCGATATTCCGTTTCGCCAGCGCCTGGTGCAGGCTGAGGCCCTGGACGGGCGGCACGCGCCTGTCCTCGCCGCCGACCACCAGCATCACGCGCGCCTTGAGCCTGTCGAGCTGGTTGATCGGCGAATGGCTGGCCAGCACGCTCATGTCGTCGCCCAGCTGGCGCTTGAGGTAAGCCTCGCCGAAGCTCGATTGCGGGATATCGCCGCGGCGGTACATCAGGGGCAGGTCGTGGACGCCCACGTAGCCGACTGCGCACTTGTAAAGGCCCGGCTCCTTCACCGCGCCCTCGAGTGCCGCATAGCCGCCGTGGCTGCCGCCGTGGCTGCCGCCGTAGATGCAGATCCGTTGCGGGCCGGCGATGCCATGGGCGATCGCCCAGCGGGTCGCGTCGGTGACGTCGTCCTGCATCTTGCCGCCCAACTCCTTCCAGCCGGCGCGTTCGTAGTCGTAGCCATAGCCGCCGGAACCGCGGTAGTTCACCTGCAGCACGGCCGCGGTGTCGGAGCGGGTCGGAGGCGGCCGGCCGCCTCCGATCGAGCGTGGTGTTGTCGGCTAGGACCGCTCGTCCAGCAGTGCTGTCAGCTGGTCGAGTTGCGCACGGTAGCGGTCGAGCACCCTGGCGGTGAGCGTGGCGTAGTGGTTGGCCTCGTTCCATCGACGCGACTCGAGTGCCTCGCGCACGCCGGGCACGGTCTTGACGTCATAGCCGGTGAGCATGCCGGGGGCGTAGATCATGTGCTTGAACCACGCACGGCCGGGCAGGCCGGACGGATCAGTGAGGCGCTGCTCCATGCTGCCGATCAAGCGGTCCAGTTGCTGCCGCTGTGCGGCGGCCAGGTCGAAGCCGGCGGCGGCACGCTTGTCGTAGGCGGCCTGGTAGGCCTTGGCGCTTTGCGCGAGCTGTTTCGCCGCCCGGTCGAGTGGGGCAAGGTCGATCGCCGGCATGTCGGAGTCGCGCGCGGGCGGGGCGACCGGCCGGGTCGGGTCGGCATCGAGCGCGAACGCATGGCCGTCCAGCAACTTGTGTTGCTGTTCGGTGGCCTTGCGGGTGCTGTCCACCAGCTTGTGCAGTTCGCCGACGTAGCGGTCGAGCGTGCGGCTGAAGTCGCCGAAGCGCAGCGGCAGCACGTTGGCGTTGGCCGTGCGCAGCACGACATGGCCGGCGACCTTGGCCAGCGCCACGCCGTATTCGAAGCTCGGGTCGCCGAAGCGCACGTAATGGTCGAACGAGTCGTAGCGCGAGTGGTAGATGCCGCCATTGTCGTCCTCGCCGCCGAAGCCGAGATCCAGCGAGGCGATGCCGAGGTGTTCCAGGAACGCGCTGTAGTCGGAGCCCGAGCCGAGCGCCCCGATCGGCAGGTCGCCGCCGGCCGCGGCCAGCTCGGCGATCGTCTTGACCTCCGGCTTGGCGTTCTTGTTGCTGCCGGCCACCAGCATGTGCGCGCGCAGGCGTTCGCGCACGCTGACATGGGTTTCCGGGTCGGCCACGCCGGAGGCCACCTGGTTGACCAGGTGCTGCAGCGAGTGGCTGCCGCCGGCGCCGAGGAAGCCGCGGCCGTTGGTGTCGGAATTGACGTACAGCACGGCCTTCTGCTGCAGCTCGGCGGCGTGCGTCTCGGCCCATTCGGTGGAACCGAGCAGGCCCGGTTCCTCGCCGTCCCAGCTGGCGTAGACCAGGGTGCGCTGCGGCCGCCAGCCCTGCTTGAGCAGGCCGCCGATGGCCTTGGCCTCGGCCATCAGCGCGATGTTGCCGGCCAGCGGGTCCCAGGCACCGAACACCCAGCCGTCATGGTGGTTGCCGCGCACGATCCACTGGTCCGGTTCGGTCGAGCCCTTGATCGTGGCGATCACGTCGTAGACCGGTTGCTGGCCCCAGTCCGATTGCACGGTCAGGTGCACGTTCGCCGTGCTCGGGCCGACGTGGTAGGTCAGCGGCAGTGCGCCGCGCCAGCCGGCCGGCGCCACCGGGCCGGTCAATGCCTGCAGCAGCGGGGTGGCGTCGGCATAGGAGATCGGCAGCACCGGGATCTTCAGCAGGGTCGTCGCGTCCTTCAGCGACAGGCGCTTGGCGCCCGCGGTGGAACCCGTGCCGGGGGTCAGCGGATCGCCGGGATAGACCTGCATGTCGGCCACCGAACCGCGCTGCACGCCCTGCGCCGGACGCCAGCCGCCTTGCGGATAGACGTCGCCCTTGGCGTAGCCGTCGTCGTGCGGGTCGGAATAGATCAGGCAGCCGACCGCGCCGTGTTCCTGTGCCAGCTTCGGTTTCAGGCCGCGCCAGCCGCCGCCGTAGCGGGTGAGCACGATCTTGCCGCGCACGTCGATGCCGCGCCGTGCCAGCTCCTTGTAGTCGTCCGGCATGCCGTAGTTGGCGTAGACCAGCGGTGCGCTGACGTCGCCGTCGGCGCCGTAGACGTTGTAGGGCGGCAGGGTGCCGGCGAGGCTGGAGGTGGCATCGCCGGCGATGGCCGGCTCCTTCAGCACGGCGGTGTAGGGCTTCGGCCCCAGCAGTTCCAGCGCCACCTTTTTCGGCGTGGGGTAGAGCACGTTGAAGGTCTCGATATGCGCGTCCCAGCCCCATTCGCGAAACTTCGCCAGCATGAATTCGGCATTCGCCCGGTCGTGCGGCGAGCCCACCTGGTTGGGCTGCGACGACATCTGCTTGAGCCAGCTGCGCAGTTCGGCGGGATCGAGCTGGGCGTCGAAGCGCCGTTCGAGGTCCTGTTGGGCGGTCGCTGCGGCGGTGCTGAAGCCGAACATGGGGCCGTCATCGGCGTGGCCGGGTGCGTTCGCGGCGGCGACGGCGAAGGTCGCCAGCAGGCAGGTCAGGGTCAGCACGGGCCGTATCGCGTATCGGGTCATCTGGGTCATTCCCCTTTGGGTGTGGTGGCGGATTCGGCCGGCTGCGCCGGCTGAGGCGGATCGGCAAGATCGGACGGCCGGGCCGCATCCCTGTCCCGGATGGTGACGTCCTGGGCGAAGAGCTGGCGCGCATCCGCGTCCGTGCAGGTCAGCTTGTACTTGCCGGGGCGCAGGTAGAGCACGCTGCGGGGTTCGATCAGCCCGTTGCTGATGCGGTCGCTGGTGACGGCGTTCAACGGGACCGGGTCGAGTACCAGGCGATCGGCGGGAATCGCGTCGCTGCCCTCGTCGGCATAACGCGCTTCGACCATGCACGGATAGGTGTGTTTGCATCGTTCGCCACCGACGAAGTACGGCTTGCGGCTGCCACCGAGATCGAGCCAGGTGGGACGGCCGCGGTTGAGCTGCTGTGGCGGGAAGAACACGCTGACGTCATAGCCGGGACGCAGCGACCATGGCCGGCCCTTCTTGTCCACGAACACGATCGGTGCCCTGGGCTGCAGTTTCCCCATCACCGAAGCGTAGTCGGGGTGGTCGTCGCTGGCCGACGGATGGGGATACAGCACGGTCTGCTCCACCGTGAGCGGGTCGATGCCGCTGAGCTTGTGCAGGTGCTGAGCCATGGTGGAGCCGCCCAGGTAGGCGCCCGATTCCTGGATGTGTGCGTAGCCGGCGTTGACCACCAGTCGCGCCTTCGGATCGTTCTTGAATACCTGGCGGTAGATGTTGCGGGCCTGCTCGGCTTCGCGGGCATCGCCGCTGGCATCGGAGAGCGCTTCGTAGGCGACCACCTTGAAGCCCAGTTTCAGGGCGGTGCGCACCATCTCGGCGTAGATCGGTTCCTCGGTATAGAAACCGCTGTCAGGGACCGGGTAGCCGCGCGCCTGCAGTCCGGTATCGGTCTGGTATAGCGTCTCGGCGGCGAAGTAGTCGAAACCTTCCGCGCGCAGCTTGCCCAGCAGTTGCACGGTCAGCGTGCGGGTGAGCGGTACGTTGTGCGCTTCGTTGAAGAACACAGCACGGTAGTGCCTGGCCAGCTCGGGAATCGCTTCCAGCGCCGGCCGGGCGCGGTAGTCGGGGTTGTCCAGCGGCGAGGCCCGGTCGTCCGGCAGCGCCGGCTGCTTGATCGAGAAGCTGGCTGCGGCGTCCGGATAGTCGCCGATGAAGCTCTGGTACCAGCTCAGGTACTGGCCGAAAATGATGTGAAAGGCGGGATCCGGGTTGGTGGCGTATGGATAGCGCATCACCTGGTATTGGGCCAGCAGGCTCTTGTGCTTGTTGGCCTCGCGCATGATCTGCTCGGACTGCTGCGATGCGGCGACCTGTTCCGCCTGCCATTGCGAGGCCGACTGGGAGGCCGACTGCGCATGGCCCGGCGAGCCGGGCAGGAACAGTCCAAGCGCAAGGCCGAGCACGGGGAAAGGGGTACGGTTTGGCATCGGGTTCTCCTGATACGGTGTTCGGGAGGTCGTCTGCCTGTTTTACGGCACGCGCAGGCTGTCGCGTGGCAGCACGCCGGGACGTGTGCAGTTGGGCCAGCCTGGGTGGGCATGGCTGCGTCGAGCATGCAGCATGAACCGTGGCGGTGCCCCGTGCCAAGCGGCACAGGGCCATCGCCGCGATTCGGGAGCACAATCCGGGAACCCTTGCTCACTTGAGGAGTACGACCATGCGTCCCACTGTCCTTGCTGTGTTGCTTGCCGTCGCCCTTCCTGCCGTGGCCCTGGCCCAGGCTGCGAATCCGCACGAAGCGGCGATTTCCGCCGCGGTACAGAAAGCGCTCAATGATCCGGCCCGCCACGCCGATCGTTCCGATGACGCCCGCCGCAAGATCGGCGCGGTGATGATGTTCGCCGAAGTGAAGCCGGGCCAGAAAGTGCTGGAGCTGGTGCCGGGAAGCGGCTACTGGACGCGCGTGTTCAGCGCCATCGTCGGTCCGCAGGGACACGTCTACACGGTCTGGCCGGGCGAGATGGCGAAGTACTCCGACAAGAGCCTGGCGCAATGGCAGAAGCTGGCCGCCACGCCGCATTACGCCAACGTCAGCCTGTTGCAGCAGCCGGCGGCGCTGTTGAGCGTGTCGGAGCCGGTCGACCTGGTGTTCACCGCGCAGAACTACCACGACTACCATGACCCGTTCATGGGCCCGGTGGACATGGCAGGCTTCGACAAGCGGGTCTACGACGCGCTCAAGCCGGGCGGCCTGTTCGTGGTGATCGACCACGCGGCCCCGGCCGGCTCCGGCCTCGCCGACACCGATACCTTGCACCGCATCGATCCGGCCGTGGTGAAGCAGGAAGTGGAAGCGGCCGGTTTCGTGTTCGACGGCGAGAGCGACGCGCTGCGCAACCCGGCCGATGCACACGACCTCAAGGTGTTCGACAAGTCGATACGCGGCCACACCGACCAGTTCATCTACCGCTTCCGCAAGCCGGCGAAATAATCGCCCGCATCCTGGCGGGCCGCGCGCATGCGTCGTGCGGCCCGCTTGAGCTGCGACGGCGGTTGGCGGCACCATCGGCTTATCCATGCAGCCAGACCCGCGTCCGGCTCACGATGCCGAGGAATGCCGTGAATCCCGTTGACCCCGCCGCCTTGTCCGCGCCTGATGCGGACGACCCGCCGCCGGTGCGACCGGCCGAGCCGGATGCCGCCGACTGCTGCGGCGAGGGTTGCGTGCGTTGCGTGTATGACGTCTACGAGGAAGCGCTTGAGCGTTACGAGGCCGCGCTGGCCGCGTGGCGCGCCCGTCATCCCTGAGTTGCGTCCGCCGAGGAGGAACCATGAGGATCGCCGTGACCCGTGAAGTCAGTTCCGCCCCCGGTGGCTGCTCGACGCCGGTTTCCAGATGACAGCCGTCGACGTGGCGGATGCGGGAAGGAGCCGGGCGACGCGCCCCCGCTATCGTCTCGCCGGCCCGCAGGACGCGGTCGCGATCGGTGTGTTGGCGCGTCGGGTGACGCGGCGCTGGATTCTGCCGGAGCAGCCAGCGAGTGCGGCACCGCCGCTGTTGCTGGGCATGAGCGCACGGGTGATCCGCAGGAAGATCCAGGCCGGCCAGCGCTTCCACCTGGCGTGGTGCGACGACGGGCGCCTGGTCGGGGTGGCGGCCATGCGCGAGGATTCCCACCTGTTCCAGTTCTTCGTCACGACCCGCATGCACGGTCACGGTATCGCACGCCGGCTGTGGCAGCGCGTCATGCGCGATGCCGTGCGCCGCGCCGGTACGCGCCGCTTCACCCTGAATGCCTCGGCGATGGCGGTACCGGTGTACCTGCACTTCGGCTTTGTGCCCAGCGGGCCGTTGACGGTCAGCAGTACCGGCCTGGTCGTTCAGCCGATGCGCCTCGATCTGCCATGATGAAAACCGCGAAGGGATGCCTGGCAGGATCCCTGCACTACAACGATCGACGGGGGGATGGGCACATGGGCGGGAGCGATGAAACCACGGTCACGGGCAAGGTGATCCGCTTCGCCCACCTGCGCTGGCTGGTGCGGATCATCCGGCACCCTTCGGCGATCCTGCTGCTGGTGCAGCTGATCGGCCTGCTGCTGTATCCGTTCATCGAACACACGCGCCCGGCGCGGGCGTTGTTCGGCGCGTTCGGTGTGCTGGTGCTGGGCCTGGCGATCTCGATGGTGCGGCGTACGCGCGGGCGTGCCTGGATCAGCGCCTGCATCGCGCTGCCGGCCGTGCTGTTCAACGTGCTCGATCTGACCATGGACATGCCGGAGCTACGGCCGTGGTGGGCAGCGCTGGAGGCGATCTTCTATTTCTACGCGGCGGGGTGCCTGATCAGCTACATGCTGGCCGACCGCCGCGCCACCACCGACGAACTGTTTGCCGCTGGCGCCACGTTCACCCTGCTGGTGTGGGCGTTTACCTATGTATTCGTGCTGTGCCAGACCTTGCAGCCAGGCTGCTTCTCCGCCGCGGTCAACCCGCATGAGGCGCGCAGCTGGACCGAGCTGCTGTTCCTCAGCTTCGCGCTGCTGTCCAGCACCGGCATCGGCGACGTCATTCCGATCACCGTGCACGCGCGCGCGGTGGCCAGCCTGGAGATGTTCGTGGGGGTGATGTACGTCGCGCTGGTGGTGTCGCGGTTGATCGGGCTGACCCTGCTGCGTCGCGGCGAGTAACCGGGGGGACGCTTACATGCTTTTCGGCACCGGAAAGCTGCGCCGGAGATCCTGCTGGCAACGAGCGATCAGCGACGGCGCAAAGATACCGGGCCAGCTTTGGCTGAGGTCCGGGTTGTCGGCGAGCCGTTCGTGCTCGATCAGCAGCTGGGCCATCGCCAGCAGGTCGGCCACGGACAGGGCCTTGCCCAACGGCGATGCCGCCGGCGTCGCCGGGATCCGGCATTCCGTCATCGCATCGAGCACGCGCTGGGGCAGCTCCCAGTGCTGCGCAACCTGCAGCGAAAGCCGCGCGGCGAGTGCGGAACAACTGGCGAGAAAGCCGGATGATGGCGGTTCGGCATCGCCGGTGAGCTTCAGCCGGTTCAGCAGGCGTACCACGGCGCCACTGCCGGTATGGCAGACGATCCCGGCCAGATAGGCCTCGAACGCATCGCAGCCGTTGTTCCTGCCGAGCCAGGCGCAGGCGTGGGCGCAACGTTCGGCGTGATGCCACAGGCGTTCGCCGGCGGCGTGGCCGAGCGCGCCCGTATTGGCTTGCAGGATGGGTTTCATCACGTGCTGGGTAAGGACCCGGCGCAGGCCGTCCTGGCCCAGCAGCACCACCGCCTGCTGCAGGCTGGTGATCGGCTGCGCCGCGCGGTAGTGCACGCTGCCGGTGACCCGCATGATCTCGCCGACCATCAGGGGATCGCGGCCGATCAGCCGGGCCAGCTCGCCGCCGCCGGCGTTGTCGTTCTTCAGGGCGCGCAGCAATTGCGGCAACACCGTCGGCAGGCGGGGCAGGCTGCGCATGTCGAAGCGGGTGCTGAGCAGTTCCAGCCGCTTGAGCGTGGCGAGCTCGAACGCGCTGAGTTCGTCGGCGTCGCTGCCGGGAACACCGAGCACGAAGCGATGGAACCGATCCTCGATTTCCGCCGGCGACAATGGCGGTTGAACGACGGACGCCATCGGTGGGGCACGCACGGATGTCAGGGCGGTTGGCTGCGCGCGGTTCGCTGACACCGTTGGCTTCCGGCTGCGAAAAATGCGCCGCCACATATTCCCCATATTCCGTGCCCCTCGTCCCGGCGCGCCGGCTCCCGGGCGACCCGTCTCGAAATATCGGCGCCGGGAGGGGAAAGTTTAGCGAAGGAGGGGAGGCGGCCGGTTCCTGTCTGCCGGTGCTGCCGGCCGCATCGCCGGGCAACCGGCCGTGATCCGGGACTGCCTCCGTGCCGTGGTGCGTAAGGAGCTGGGCCTACTTGTTTTTTTTCTTTTCCTGCTTGGCGGCCTTCTTTTCCTTCATGGTCTTGGCCGGCTTCTTCTTCTCGTTCTTCTTCGAGTCCATACCCTTGCTCATGCTGTTCTCCGCGGTGTGGTGGGATGGTTGTGACGCACAGGCAAGTCTAAGCCGTTCCGCCGGCCATGGGGCAAGGCGACCGGCAGCTTAGAGCCTGTTCATCATCTCCAAGTACCCCGCGTTGGGAGCTGTTTGCGCGCAGGCCAAGGAAGAACGAAGGAGTGGACGTCCGTCCACGACCGAGTGATGACGCCGGCATGCGGGCAAACAGACCCGGCCCTTCGGGTTGCCATCGAGTGGCCGCCATGCGGTAGCGCGCGGCTTGACCTGGCGGCCAGTCAGGCGCTGCGCCACGCACTACCACCTGACGGCCACTCGATGACAACGCGGGGTACTTGGAAATGATGAACAGGCTCTTAGGTCAGATGCGTTCGTGTGGGGCGAGATAGCGCCATTGTCCCGGCGGCAGTTTCGCCAGCGGGATGCGACCCACGCGCAGGCATTTCATCGCCAGTACCTTCAGGCCGACCGCGTTGCACATCGGCTCGATCTGGCTCGGCTGCAAGACCTTGAACGCGAAGCGCAGGCGCTGCTCGCTCTGCCAGCTGACCTTGATCGGCGGCATCGCGTAGTTGTTGAAGCGCAGGCCGTGGTTGAGCAGGGCCAGTCCGTTCGGGATCAATGCGCCGCTGACCTCGACCACGAACTCCTGCTCGATCCGGTCGATGTCCTCGGTGAGCTTGCGGGTGACGCGCCAGTCCTGGGTGAAGATCAGCAGGCCGCTGGCCTGGGTCGGCAGCGCCAACGGCGCGGTGAGCCGCTGCATGTGCCGCCGCAACGGGCGCACGCCGGAGCCGTCGTCGGGCCAGCGCGTCTGCGGAGTGACCAGCGCGCTGGCCGGGTTCGGACCGTTGCCGGCGTCGTAGCCGGCCGGCTTGTGCAACACCAGGGTGGCCGGTTCGGCGGGCGCCAGTCTGGCCTGCGGGTCGAGTTCGACGTGCTGCGCATCGACCATGAACTGCGGCTCCTCCACCACGATGCCGTCCACCCGCACCCAGCCGCCCTCGATGTATTGCTCGGCCTCGCGCCGCGAGCACTGGGCCAGCGCGACGACGCGTTTGGCGAGGCGGACGGGTTCGGTCATCGGGATGCCGTGGGACAAGGGTGGGCCATTGTAGGCGCAGGTGCCGGTGGCAATCCGCGCGGCAGCCCCCACATCGTGGCGATCCACTTGGCGAGAGCCCGACATGATCCCGTTTTCCATCCTCGACCTGGCGCCGGTCACCGAAGGCAGCGATGCCGGCCAGGCGTTCCGCAACACGCTGGACCTGGCCCGGCAGGCCGAGCGGCTGGGCTACCGGCGCTACTGGCTGGCCGAACACCACAACATGCCCGGCATCGCCAGCGCGGCGACCGCGGTGCTGATCGGCCACGTGGCCGGCGGCACCTCGACCATCCGCGTCGGCGCCGGCGGCATCATGCTGCCGAACCACGCGCCGCTGCAGGTGGCCGAGGCGTTCGGCACGCTGGCCTCGTTGTACCCGGGGCGGATCGACCTGGGACTGGGCCGCGCGCCCGGCACCGACCAGCCCACCGCGAAGGCGTTGCGCCGCTACTTCGACAGCGCCGACGCGTTCCCGCATGACGTGCTGGAACTGCTCGGCTACTTCGAGCCGGCCAAGCCCGGCCAGCCAGTGCGCGCCGTACCGGGCGCCGGCATCGAGGTGCCGGTGTGGCTGCTCGGCTCCAGCCTGTTCAGCGCGCAGCTGTCGGCGCAGCTTGGTCTGCCGTTCGCGTTCGCCTCGCACTTCGCGCCGGACGCGATGGACGAGGCGCTGGCGCTGTACCGGCGCGATTTCCGCCCGTCGGCGCGGCTGCAGCAGCCGTACGCGATGCTCGGCCTGAACGTGGTTGCGGCCGACAGCGATGCCGAGGCGCGGCGCCTGTTCACCACCCAGCAGCAGAGTTTCATCAACCTGCGCCGCGGCCGGCCCGGGCTGATTCCGCCGCCGATCGACGACATCGAGTCGTACTGGACGCCGCCGGAGAAGCTGATGGTGGAGCGTGCGCTGGCCTGCGCCGTGGTCGGCGCTGCCGGCACGGTGAAGGACGGCATAGCGGCATTCATCGCCCGGCATCGGCCGGACGAGCTGCTGATCACCGCCAACGTATTCGAGCACGCCGCGCGGCGGCATTCGTTCGAGATCGCGGCAGCGGTGCGCGATCGGCTGTCGGCTGCGAACTAGACGCCACCGCCGCGAAAGCCCGGGCAAGGCCGCCGATCGGCCATAATGGGCGTCATCTCACGAAACCCTTAAGTCCCCCCACGCATGAAAACCCCCAAGGGCCTGCAGGACCTGATCGACGAAGGCGTGATCGATCAGGTGCTGCGACCGCTGAAGAGCGGCAAGGAAGCGTCCGTCTACATCGTGCGTTCGGGCGAGGATGTCCGCTGCGCCAAGGTCTACAAGGACATGGCGCAACGCAGCTTCCAGGCGCGCGTGCAATACCAGGAAGGCCGCAAGGTGCGCGGCAGCCGGCAGGCGCGCGCGATGGGCAAGGCCACCAAGTTCGGCCGCAAGGAGGCCGAGGCCGCCTGGAAGAACGCCGAGGTCGACGCGCTATACCAGCTCACCGCCGCCGGCGTGCGCGTGCCGAAACCCTACGGCTACTTCAACGGCGTGCTGGTGATGGAGCTGGTCACCGATGCGGACGGCCATTCGGCGCCGCGGCTGGGCGAGGTGGAACTGTCGGCGGATACGGCGCGCGACTACCACCGCTTCCTGATGCAGCAGGTCGCACGCATGCTGTGCGTGGGCCTGATCCACGGCGACCTGTCCGAATACAACGTGCTGGTGGGGCCGCACGGCCCGGTGATCATCGACCTGCCGCAGGTGGTCAGCGCCTCCGGCAACAACGCGGCGCGCACCATGCTGCGCCGCGACGTGGGCAACATCACGATCAGCCTGTCGCGCTTCGCACCGGAGCTGCTGGACACCCATTACGGCGAGGAGATGTGGGCGCTGTACGAACTGGGCGAACTGCACCCGGACAGCGAACTCACCGGCCAGTTCGAGTTCGACGAAAGCATCGCCGACGTCGACAGCGTGATGCAGTCGATCATCGACGCGCGGGAAGAGGCGATCATCCGCCAACAAGGGCGCGAGGCGGCGGCGCAGGAAGATTGAAGTCTGACGAGGAAGCGTAGGGCGGGCAGTGCCCGCCGTACGGAACCTCAGGGCGCGCTGACGTCGATCAGCTCCACGTCGAACACCAGCGAGGCGTTCGGCGGGATGTCGCCGCCGGCGCCGCGGGCGCCGTAGCCGAGGGCGGCGGGAATCAGCAGGGTGCGCTTGCCGCCCACGCGCATGCCGGCCACGCCCTGGTCCCAGCCGTCGATCACGCTGCCGGCACCGAGCGTGAAGTTGAACGGCGCGCCGTGATCGCGCGAACTGTCGAACTTGGCGCCGTGCTTGTCCTTCGCGTTTTCGTCGTAGAGCCAGCCGGTGTAGTGCACCAGCACGTCCATGCCGGCCTTCGCCTCGGCACCGGTGCCGATCTTCTGGTCGATCACGGTGAGCTTGTCCACCTGTCCGCTGGCGTGCGCCGGCGGAGGCGTGCTGCAGGCGGCGAGGGCGAAGACGGCGAACAGGGGCAGCAACCAGCGCATGAGGTGACTCCGTGGGGTGATGTGGCCGAATCGGCGATTATCGGGCAAACCGGGTGCGGCGTCGTGCGCCATGCGCCGGCAAGGTTCACGCGCGCGGGCCGGCCGCCTCGCGATGCTCGCTGCGCGCGGCCTGCCAGACCTCGCGCGCCGCGTCGGCGTTCATCAGCATGATGCCTGCGCCGACGACCATGTCGGGCCACGCGGCATGCGTCATCGCGGTGGCGGCGCCGGCGATGATGATGGCGATGTTCGCGAGTACGTCGTTGCGCGCCGACAGGAAGGCGGCGCGGGTCAGGCTGCCGCTGTGGTGACGGAACCGCACGAGCAGCATCGCGCAGCTGAAGTTGACGAGCATCGCGCCAAGGCCGGTGGCCGTCAGCGGCAGCGGCGCCGGCGGTGCAGGCAGTTGGAACTTGCTCCACAACGCCCATAGCGTGGCGAGCGCGGGCACCAGCAGAATGGCGGCCAGCCCCATGCCGACGCGCGCCCGGGCTTTCAGGCTCCAGCCGAGCGCGATCAGGATGAGCAGGTTGACCGAGGCGTCTTCCAGGAAATCGACGCTGTCGGCAAACAGCGAGACCGAGCCGATCGCCAGCGCCACCGCGAACTCGGCGCCGAAATAACCCAGGTTGAGCAGTGCCACGATGCCCACGACACGGCGCAGCGATCTGTCCGCGGCGTTCGCCGACATGATCGTTCAGCCCACGGTTTCGGCGGGCGCCATGCGCCGCAGCGGATCGACGGCGACCGCGTCGGCGTCGTTCATCAGCTGCAGTTGGCCGTCCTGGATCAGCGCCTGCAGGCGCATGCCACGCTGCAGCAGCGCGACCAGTTCGGCCACGGTGCGGGCAGGGATGTCGAGCACGGTGAGGTTCTTGTTGCGGCTGAGTGCCGTGCCGGCCTTGTTCCACCAGATCTCCGCGGCGTTGCCGCCGTAGCTGATCACCACCACCTGGCGCGAGCGGCCGCAGGCCTTGCGGATGCGCGTCTCGTCGGGCTGGCCGACTTCGATCCACAGTTCGATCTCGTCGGTGTACGCCTTGCGCCACAGCGCCGGCTCGTCCTCGTCGCTGATGCCCTTGCCGAACTCCAGCCGGTCTTCTGCGTACAGCGCGAACGCGAGCAGGCGCACCATCAGCCGTTCCTCGGTCTCGGACGGATGCCGCGCCAGGGTCAGCGCGTGGGTGGCGTAGTAATGCCGGTCCATGTCGCTGACCTGCAGTTCGACCTTGTAGATGGTGGAGTTGAGTGCCATGGGCGTGCCTTGAGACAACAAGCCGACCATTCTACGCGCAGGTGCCGCGCCGCTGCCCTGGCTGAAGGCGAGCGGCTGTGCCGGACGCCTTACACTGGCTGTGCCATGAACCGATCCGCTTCAGCGTTCAGCCGCGATCCGCGTGCCAGCACCGTGCACCTGCCGCCGGGTGTCTGGGCCACCGTGCTCGATGGGCTGTGCGCGCAGTTCGGCGCGATCGATCGCATGCAATGGCTGGACCGCATCGCGCGCGGGCGCGTGCTGGACGGGCAGGGCGCCGCGATCACGCCGCAGACGCCGTATCGCCCCGGCATGCGCATCCACTATTACCGCGAGGTGGCGGGCGAGCGGCCGATCCCGTTCGTCGAAACCGTGCTGCATGCGGACGCGCACCTGGTGGTGGCGGACAAGCCGCACTTCCTGCCGGTGACCCCGGCCGGCGGCTTCGTCGAGCAGACCCTGCTGCGTCGGCTGATGCACCGGCTGGGCAATCCCGACCTGGTGCCGTTGCACCGGATCGATCGCGCCACCGCCGGGCTGGTGCTGTTCTCGGCGAACCCGGCCAGCCGCGCGGCCTACCAGGCACTGTTCCGCGAGCGGCGGATCGACAAGCGCTACGAGGCGCTGGCGCCGCCGTTGCCATCGCTGGTGTTCCCGCTGTCGAGGCGTTCGCGCATCGTGGCGGGCGAACCGTTCTTCCGCATGCGCGAAGTCGACGGCGAGCCGAACAGCGAGACGCGGATCGAGCTGATCGGGCGCGGCGAGGGTACGTGGCGCTATGCGTTGTTCCCGGTCAGCGGCCGCAAGCATCAGCTGCGCGTGCACATGGCCGCGCTGGGCGCGCCGATCGCGGGCGACACGCTGTATCCGGCGTTGGCCGAAAAATCCGCCGACGATTACCGGCACCCCTTGAAGCTGCTGGCGCGCAGCCTGGCCTTCGTCGATCCGTTGTCCGGCGAGCGGCGGCATTTCGAGAGCCGGCTGGCGCTGTGACATGACGGCGCCGTTCGGCCGGAGGGATAACCCTCAGCGGCCATTCCACGCTATCTTCCACCGCAGCATCCATCCGGGGGAGAGCCATTCGTGAGTGCAAAACCTTTGTCCAGCGCCACGCCGCGCACCGAGTTGACCGTACGCGGCCTGATCATCGGCATCGTGATCACCCTGGTGTTCACCGCGGCGAACGTGTTCTTCGGCCTGAAGGCCGGCCTGACCTTCGCCACCTCGATCCCGGCGGCGGTGATCTCGATGGCGATCCTGCGCGGGTTCAAGGACTCCACGATGCAGGAGAACAACATCGTGCAGACGGTCGCCTCGTCGGCCGGCACGCTGTCGGCGATCATCTTCGTGTTGCCCGGCCTGGTGATGATCGGCTGGTGGACCGGCTTTCCGTTCTGGGTGACGTTCGGCATCTGCGCCACCGGCGGCATCCTCGGCGTGATGTACACGATCCCGCTGCGCCGCGCGCTGGTGACCGATTCCGACCTGCCGTACCCGGAAGGCGTGGCCTGTGCCGAGGTGCTGAAAGTGGGCGGCGGCGACGACGCGGTCGCGGCGTCGGCCGAGAGCAGCAAGTCGGGCCTGTTCGCCGTCGCCGCCGGCACCATCGTCTCGGCGGTGTTCGCGGTGGTGGTCGCCACCAAGGTATTCGCCGGCAGCGTGGCGCAGTATTTCCACGTCGGCGACCGCGGCGGGGCCAGCGGTTATGACTTCAGCCTGTCGTTCGCGCTGCTGGCGGTGGGCCACCTGGTCGGCCTGTGGGTCGGCCTGGCGATGCTGCTCGGCGCGCTGATCGCCTGGGGCTGGGCGGTGCCGCACTACACGATGCTGGCGGCAGCCACCGGCGCCGCCGCGGACGTGGCGCAGGCGGCCTGGGGCACCAAGGTGCGCTTCATCGGCGCCGGCACGATCGGCGTGGCGGCGATCTGGACGCTGGCCAAGCTGGTCAAGCCGGTGATCAGCGGGCTTTCCTCGGCGATGGCGTCGTCGCGGGCGCGCAAGGCCGGGCAGGGCGACACGCTGCCGCGCACCGAGCACGACATGCCGATCGGCATCGTCGGCCTGATCAGCCTGCTCTGCCTGTTGCCGATCGGCTGGCTGCTGGGCGATTTCAGCGTCGTCACCGGGCTGGGTTCGCACCTGTGGCTGCTGGTGACCGGCGGCCTGATCTTCGTGGTGATCATGGGCTTCCTGGTTTCGGCGGTGTGCGGCTACATGGCTGGCCTGATCGGTTCGTCCAACAGTCCGCTGTCCGGCGTGGGCATCCTGGTGGTGATCATCGCCGCGTTGCTGCTGCTGGTGGCGGGCGTGAAGTCGGAGCTGTCCGGCGATGCCGGCAAGGGACTGGTGGCGTTCGCGCTGTTCGCCACCTCGGTGGTGTTCGCGGTGGCGACCATCGCCAACAACAACCTGCAGGACCTGAAGACCGGCCAGCTGGTCGACGCCACGCCGTGGAAGCAGCAGGTGGCGCTGGTGGTCGGCGTGCTGGTAGGCGCGGCGGTGATCCCGCCGGTGCTGGACCTGCTGAACGAGGCGTACGGCTTCGCCGGCATGCCCGGGGTCGATCCGGCGCGTGCACTGGCCGCGCCGCAGGCGGGGCTGATCTCGGCGCTGGCGCAGGGCGTGATCCAGGGCAACATCGACTGGAGCCTGATCATTCTGGGCGGCGCGATCGGCGTGGCGCTGATCGCGCTGGACGCCGTCCTTGGCCGTACCACCAAAGCGGCCGCGCTGCCGCCGCTGGCGGTGGGCCTGGGCATCTACCTGCCGACCTCGACCACGCTGATGATCGTGGTCGGCGCCGTCGTCGGCTGGTATTTCGACAAGCGCGCCGAGCGCGGCGCGAAACCCGAGGCGACCAAGCAGCTCGGCGTGCTGCTGGCCTCCGGCATGATCGTGGGCGAAAGCATCATCGGCGTGATCATCGCGGCGATCGTGGTGTTCTCCGGCAAGGGCGCGCCGCTGGCGCTGGTCGGCGATGGCTTCGGCACGGCGGCGATCTGGATCGGCGGCATCGCCTTCGTCGCGGTCAATGTGGCGCTGTACCGCTGGGTGGCCCGGCTGGGACGGACATCGGCCGCGGCGTGAGCCGGGTGAGTTGCGCAGGTTTTGCCGGGCGGGAAACCGCCCGCATGCGGATTTTACATTCACTGGCGCAGCATCCCCGGCACGGTCGGGCGCGTCGCCCGGCCACCACGACCACAAGGAGATTCCCATGCTGGATTGGCTGCAATACCGCAAGGAACTGCTGGGCCGGATTGGCGAAGTCGGCAAGCTCAGCCCGGATACGCTGAAGGGGTACCAGACCCTGACCGGTGCCGGCCAGAAGACCGGCCACCTGGACGCGAAGACCCGCGAGCTGATCTCGCTGGCGGTGGCGGTCACCACCCGCTGCGACGGCTGCATCACGGTGCACGTGGGCGAAGCGCTGAAACACGGGGCGACCCGCGAGGAAATCGCCGAAGCGCTTGGCGTGGCCGTGGCGATGAATGCCGGTGCGGCGCTGGTGTACTCCGCGCGCGCGATGGACGCGGTAAGCCAGCACAGCGGCGGCTGAGTCCGCCCGGCGCGGATTCCGCCGACGGCCACGTACAATGCCGCCACTGTTTCAAGGTGGAAGGGATGACGTGACTGCTGGCGGATTCTTCGCGGCCGCGCCGGATGCGGCGCTGGCGGCCCTGTTCGTGCCGTTCGACTCGGGCGAGTTGCGTCTGCCGGCGGACGGTCGCGCGCTGTTCCTGCGCGGTCGCGCCGGGATGCGCCTGCGCGAGATGGCGCAGCCCGGCTGGCTGTGCGAGCAGGGTTTCCTGCCGTTTGCCGACGAACTGGGCCGCAACGGCCTGCACGTGGGCGAACCGGCGGCCGATGAAAAATTTCCACTGGTGCTGCTGCTGCCGCCGCGCCAGCGCGACGAGGCGCGCGCCCTGTTCGCCCGCGCGCTGCATTACCTGGCGCCGGGCGGCACGGTGCTGGCCGCGATGCCGAATGCCGAAGGCGCGAAGTCGGGCGAAGCGGACCTGGCGAGGCTGGCCGGCGCCGTGCAGCACCTGTCCAAGCACAAGTGCCGCGCGTTCTGGAGCACGCCGCAGCCGGCCGACGTCGACCAGGACCTGCTGGCCGAATGGCTGGCGCTGGACGCGCCGCGCACGATCGTCGGCGGCTACGTCAGCCGCCCCGGCCTGTTCGCCTGGGACCGCATCGACCGCGCCTCGGCGCTGCTGGCGGAGCACCTGCCGGCGGACCTGCACGGCCGCGTGGCCGATCTCGGCGCCGGCTACGGTTATCTTTCCGCGCAGGTCATCGCACGTTGCCCGCGGGTCGACGCACTCGACCTGTACGAGGCCGAAGCGCGCGCGCTGGAGCCGGCGCGGCTCAACCTGGCGCGGGCGCAGCGCGAATGCGGACGCGACGTGGCGGTGGCGGTGCACTGGCACGACGTGACCCGCGGCCTGGCGCAGCGCTACGACGCCATCGTCAGCAACCCGCCGTTCCACCAGGGGCGTGCCGACCTGCCCGAACTGGGCCGCGCGTTCATCGTCAGCGCGGCCGAGGGGCTGCTGCCGGGTGGCCGGTTGCTCATCGTGGCGAACCGGCATCTGCCGTACGAGGCCGTGCTGGCCTCGCGTTTCCATGAAGTGCGCACGCTGGCCGTGCGGGAAGGGTTCAAGGTGATCGAGGCGGTCGGGGTGCGCGGATGAAATTGGTCAAGTTGATCGCGAACCTGGGCTACGGCAGCCGCAAGGACGTGACCCAGCTGTTCCGCGCCGGCCGCATCACCGACGCCGCGGGCGAGGTGCTGTATGCCGACGACGTGGTGCCGTACGAGACCATCCGCGTCGACGACGAACCGCTCGATCCGCCGCCGGGGCTGACCCTGATGATGAACAAGCCGCTCGGCGTCACCTGCTCGCGCAAGGATCCGGGCCGCGTGGTGTATGACCTGTTGCCGCCGCGCTACAACGTGCGCTCGCCCGCCCTGTCCAGCGTGGGCCGGCTCGACCGCGATACCTCGGGCCTGCTGCTGTTCACCGACGACGGCGCGCTGCTGCACCGGATCATCTCGCCCAAGGCGCAGGTGACCAAGGTCTACGAGGCGACCCTGGCGCAGGACCTGCGCGGCGACGAAGGCGAGTTGTTCGCCAGCGGCAGCCTGCTGCTGGAGTCGGAAACCGAGCCGCTGGCGCCGGCCGCGCTTGAAGTGCTGGGCCCGCGGCATGCCCGGCTCAGCGTCACCGAGGGCCGCTACCACCAGGTGCGCCGCATGTTCGCCGCTGCCGGCAACCACGTCGAGACGCTGCAGCGGGTTTCGATCGGCGCGCTCGCGCTGGGTGGGTTGCCGCTGGGCGAATGGCGCGCGCTTGATGCCGGCGAGGTTGCGAAAATCTTCGCGTCGTAGGGCGGTGCCAGTCCCTAAGACGCCTCGGTCACGAGCGCAACTACAGCATGTGCACCGCAGTGGGAATCGTGGCGCCGAACCATTTGTGCCGCTCGTCGCGGCAGCTCGGGCTGCCCATCGCGAACTTGCGGCAGATGGTGGGGCGGTCTTCGTAGATGGTGCAGCCGGAGGTATTCGGGTTGACCGCGGCGCACCAGCCGTCCTCGCCCTTGGCCAGGGTTTCCATGCCGTATTCGTCGCGGGCGACCAGCCACGTGGGCACGTGGTCTTCGGGCATCAGGACCACGGTGAGGCGGCAGCACACGGCTTCGCAGGTCGTGCATTGCACGCTGGGGTCGACGCTTTCGGCGTAGGGGTCGGGGATATTTTTCACTCGTCAGTGTGGCAGCTTCACCCGACGCGAATGTGAAGCCCGGGTTGGATTGCCGTGTTCAATCCGTACCGTCGCGCCACAACGCCTGCCAGCCGTCGGTGCCCAGCCGTTGCAGCGTCTTGATGTTGCGCAGGTAGATGCTGTCGGTGTCGCTCATCGTTTCCATCGCGCGCTCGATGCTGGATTCGCGCAGCAGGTGCAGTGTGGGATACGGCGAGCGGTTGCTGAGGTTCTCGACGTCGTCCGGCGCGCTGTCGGCGAATTGGTAGCGGGGATGGAAGCTGGCCACCTGCCACTCGCCTTCCAGCCCCAGCGTCTGCACGGCGGCGTCGGCCACGTCGAGGAAGTCGTTGTAGTCGAGGAAGTCGCCGAGCACGAACGGGTGGATCAGCAGGCCGGTCTCGCATTCGTCCGGGGTCAGCGCGTTGAGCGACTGCAGTTCGCCGCAGAGGTCGTCGAGCAGCGCGTCGGTGTCGTGCGCATGGCTCACCCGCAGGCGCAGCTTGCCCTGCACGTGCGGCGCGCGGGCGAACGGGCACAGGTTCAGCCCGATCACCGCGCGTTCCAGCCAGCGCGTGGTGGCGGCGAGATAGGGCGCGTCCTCGGGCCGCGCGTCGGCGTTGAGGTCGTTGGCGGACATCGGGTTCATGCGGTTTTCGCGAGGGTGCGGCAGCCGACTATAGCGGCTGGCTGGCGCACCGGCGTGTGCATGCCGTGCCGATGCCTACGGGTTTGCGCCGGGGTGCGCGGGAACGTTCAGGTGCCGATACGGGAACCGCCTTCGCAAACCTGATTTAATGGCGACCCTCGACACGGGGAGCTCGCCGCCCCGACCAAGCCCCGCCGGATCGGCGGCGGCCGTGCCCTTGAACAGGATTCGCTCGTGGACGGTTTGACCCCAACGACCGCAGATGCCTTGCACGGCGAGAGCCGCGGGTACTCCGAAGTCGAGGGTGGCATGGTTGCGTGCGGCGTGCCTGCGCGGCAACAGGCCCCTGCCGAAGCGGGCATGAAAAACGGTTCGGGCAGGCATCCGGCCACGGGCCACGTGACAGTACGTGGCATCCCTCGGGAGCCGGGCCGCGTGTATCTGATGGCGCCGGCGCGCTGGAAATCCGGGGGCTCATCGGCCGGTCGCCGGTCGACCGCCCCGGCCATTCCGATGCCGGCGCCTGCGCAGTGGGCCCATTCACGGGCCGCACCCAGCCGGCTTCCCCCGAGCGCACCGCGGCCGGCGCCGGCCGCGGAACGCTGGCTGCTGCCTCCCACATGGCCGCTGGATGGATGGCACGCGAGCGCAGTCGCCGGTTTGCGCCGGCTCGCCGACGCCCGGATCGTACCGTGGGCGAGGGCGCATCGGCGCAGGCTTGCGGCAGGGGTTGCGATGGGCGCCCTCGCGGGCGCTGCCCTGGTGTTGCTGCGCATCGGCATGCCGCACCCCGGCGCGGGATCAACGCCGGCCAGGGCGGTGGTTGCCACATCGGCAAGGCCCGCATCTGCCATGCGTGCACCGTCCTTGCCGGCCAGGCCTGCGCCGGCGTTGGCTCCGGCAAGCGCGCCAACGGTTTCGTCGGCAGCCCGCTCCGAACCGGCCGAAACCGGCCGCAAGCTGTTGTCCGACGTCAGCACGATGGACCTGATGATGCCGATCGAGGAGCCCGACCTGGACATCACCTCGCGGCAAAGCCTGTGGTCGCAGATCGGCAAGGCTTCCGGCGTCGATCCGCTGCTGCTGTACAGCGTCGCCCTGGTGGAATCGAAGGCGTTGTACCCGGATGGCAAGGTCGCGCCCACGCCGTGGCTGTTCCGCGTCGACGATCATCTGGTGCGCGGCGAGCGTCGCGACGTGCAGCTGGCGATGGCAGAGGCGAGCCAGTTCGGTTCGGCCGTGCAGGATGTCGGCATCATGCAGGTCTACTACCCGATGCACCGCGACGCGGTGCGCGATCCGCTGACCCTGCTGAATCCGCGCACCAACATCACCGTGGCCGCGAAAATCCTGCGCGACGGCATGCGCCAGACCTGCGACCGGGTGCTCGGCGTGGGCTACTACCACAGCCACACGCCGACCCTGGCCAGGGACTACGGCACCGCCGTGCTGACCGTCTACCAGCGGCTGAAGGCGATCCATCGTCCGGCGCGCCGCGGGCAGGCCGTGGCGCGCTAGCCGTCCGGAGCACGCGCGCCGCATTCCGTGGCCCGGCCTTGCATCGCGCCGATGGCGCCCGGATATAGGCTGCAGTCCTGCGAGGCACCCTGATGTTCGATCTTCGTTTCGACAATGCGTTCGTGCGCGAACTGCCCGGCGATCCGGAGCAGGGCGCGCGGCTGCGCCAGGTCGACGGCGCGCTGTACTCGCGGGTCGACCCCACGCCGGTGGCGGCGCCGCGGCTGCTGGCGCATTCGGCCGAGATGGCGGCGACCCTGGGTTTCAGCGCAGAGGACGTCGCCACGCCCGAGTTTGCCCAGCTGTTCGGTGGCAACGCCCTGCTCGACGGCATGCAGCCGTATGCGGCGAACTACGGCGGGCACCAGTTCGGCAACTGGGCCGGGCAGCTCGGCGATGGCCGGGCGATTTCGCTGGGCGAGGTGATCAATGCGACCGGCGAACGCTGGGAGCTGCAGCTGAAGGGCGCCGGGCTGACGCCGTATTCGCGCGGCGCGGACGGTCGCGCGGTGCTGCGTTCCTCGGTTCGCGAATTCCTGTGCAGCGAGGCGATGCATCACCTGGGCGTGCCGACCACGCGCGCGCTGAGCCTGGTCGGCACCGGCGAGGCGGTGCTGCGCGACATGTTCTACGACGGCCATGCCGCGCCGGAACCGGGCGCGATCGTGTGCCGCGTGGCGCCGTCGTTCATCCGCTTCGGCAATTTCGAGCTGCCCACCTCGCGCGGCGACATCGCGCTGCTGCGCCGGTTGGTCGAGTTCACCATCCGCCGCGATTTCCCGGAGCTCGGCGGGGAAGGCGAGGCGCTGTACGCGGCGTGGTTCACCCAGGTGTGCGAGCGCACCGCCACGATGATGGCGCACTGGATGCGCGTGGGTTTCGTGCACGGGGTGATGAACACCGACAACATGTCGATCCTCGGCCTCACCATCGATTACGGTCCGTACGGCTGGGTCGACAACTACGACCCGGACTGGACCCCGAACACCACCGACGCGCAGCGCCGCCGCTATCGTTTCGGCCAGCAGCCGAACGTGGCGTGGTGGAATCTCAGCTGCCTGGCCGGCGCGCTGGCGCCGCTGTTCGACGGCGTCGAGCCGCTGGAAGCCGGATTGCAGCATTACGCCGCCGTGTATGCCGCCGCCGACCGCACCAACACCGCCGCCAAGCTGGGCCTGGCCGAATGCCGCGACGACGACGTGGCGCTGATGCAGTCGCTGCAGGCGCTGATGCAGCAGGCCGAGATCGACATGACGCTGTGGTTCCGCGCGCTGGCCGAGGTGGACGTGCAGGCGCCCACGCTGGCGCCGTTCAGCGAGGCGTTCTACGACGAGGCGAAGCGGCGCGTGGCCGAGCCGGCGCTCGACGGCTGGCTGGCCCGCTACGCGGCGCGGCTGGCCGACGATCCGCTGTCGCCGGCCCAGCGCCGCGAGCGGATGCGCCTGGCGAACCCGCGCTACGTGCTGCGCAACTACCTGGCGCAGCAGGCGATCGACCGCGCGGAGCAGGGTGACCCCAGCGGTATCGCCGAGCTGCTCGAGGTGATGCGCCACCCCTACGACGACCAGCCCGGCCGCGAGGCGTTCGCGCAGAAGCGCCCGGACTGGGCGCGGCACAAGGCCGGTTGCTCGATGCTGTCGTGCAGTTCCTGAAAACACGAAGACCGGCATGGCCGGCCCTCGCGTTACGGAACTGGTGCCCTCGAGACGATTCGAACGTCCGACCTGCCCCTTAGGAGGGGGCCGCTCTATCCAACTGAGCTACGAGGGCAGCGGCGGGATTTTCGCATGGATCACGCGGCGGTGCGATTTTGTTGCCCCTCCCCCTGCTTGCAGGGGGAGGCTGGGAGGGGGTTGCGCAGGGTTGCCGGAAATAAAGATCAAAAGCGACCCCACCCCGACCCTCCCCTGCGTTGCAGGGGAGGGAGTCCCTTGCCCGCCCCTGCTAGAATGGGCAATTCCCGCTTTCCCTTCACGGTGCCCACGGGCGCCGCAAGTCCAGGAGACATCCATGTCCCATGCAATCCTCAATGCGCTTGGCCTCGCTGGCGAGCAGTCCGGCAGCTACCTCGGCCAGGGCGAATGGTCGAAGACCACCGACGCCGGCGCGCTGCAGCCGGTGAACCCGGCGACCGGCGAAGTGCTTGGCACCGTGCATGCGTCCAGCGCCGCCGATTACGAAGTGATCGTCCAGCGCGCGCAGGAAGCGTTCAAGGTGTGGCGCACCACCCCGGCGCCGCGTCGCGGCGAAGCCGTGCGGTTGTGCGGCGAGGCGCTGCGCAGGCACAAGGATGCGCTGGGTTCGCTGGTCGCGCTGGAGATGGGCAAGATCAAGCCCGAAGGCGACGGCGAAGTGCAGGAGATGATCGACATCGCCGACTTCGCGGTGGGCCAGAGCCGCATGCTTTACGGCTACACCATGCACTCGGAGCGCCCGGGCCACCGCATGTACGACCAGTACCATCCGCTGGGCCTGGTCGGCATCATCAGCGCGTTCAACTTCCCGGTCGCGGTGTGGGCGTGGAACGCCATGCTGGCCGCCATCGCCGGCGACATCTGCATCTGGAAGCCGTCGCCGAAGACCCCGCTGTCGGCGATCGCCACCATCCGCATTTGTAACGAGGCGCTGAAGGCGGGTGGCTTCCCCGACCTGTTCTTCCTGTTCAACGACGCCGGCAGCGACCTGGCGCAGGCGTTCGTCGACGACAAGCGCATTCCGTTGATCAGCTTCACCGGCTCGACCAAGGTCGGCCGCATGGTCGGCGAGCGCGTCGCCCAGCGCATGGGCCGCTCGCTGCTCGAACTGGGCGGCAACAACGCGATCATCGTGGACGAGACGGCCGACCTTGCGCTGGCGATCCCGGGCATCGTGTTCGGCGCGGTCGGCACCGCCGGCCAGCGCTGCACCACCACCCGTCGCGTGTTCGTGCACGAGTCGATCCACGACAGCGTGGTCGACACCCTGGTCAAGGCGTACAAGCAGGTCGAGGGCAAGATCGGCGACCCCACCCTGGCCACCACGCTGATGGGTCCGCTGAACAGCCGGGAAGCGGTGCAGGGCTATCTCGCCGCGATCGAGAAGGCCAAGGCGGCCGGCGGCACCGTCGCCACCGGCGGCAAGGCGCTCACGGATCGGAAAGGGCACTACGTGCTGCCGACCATCGTCACCGGGCTGAAGAATGCCGACGAGGTGGTGCAGACCGAGACGTTCGCGCCGATCCTCTACGTGATGCCGTTCAAGACGCTGGACGAGGCGATCGCGATGCAGAACGACGTGCCGCAGGGCCTGTCCTCGTCGATCTTCACCACCAACTTGAAGGCGGCTGAGCAGTTCCTGTCGGCGGCGGGTTCCGACTGCGGCATCGCCAACATCAACATCGGCACGTCCGGTGCGGAGATCGGCGGCGCGTTCGGCGGCGAGAAGGAAACCGGCGGCGGTCGCGAGTCCGGTTCGGATGCATGGAAGGTGTACATGCGCCGGCAGACCAATACCATCAACTACTCGGACGCGTTGCCGCTGGCGCAGGGCATCAAGTTCGACTTCTGATGAACCGGCTGCGGGCGGTTCGCCGCCCGCAGCTGACGACGATGCATGACGGCGCTGATCCACCACCTCGACATGAGTGAGCGATCCGATGAGCTATCAACCGTCTTACCGTCCGGGCACCGGCACCAGTTCGCTGGCCGTGGTGAGCCTGGTGTTCGGCATCCTGGCCTGGTGCGTGCTGCCGTTCGTGGGCGCGATCGTGGCGATCATCTGCGGCCACCTGGCGCGCAGCGAGATCCGCCGCAGTCCGCCCGATGCCCGCATTGAGGGCGACGGCATGGCCGTGGCCGGGCTGGTGCTCGGCTACGTGCAACTGCTGCTGGGCGTGCTGCTGATGTTCGTGGTCATTGCTGCACTGATCTTCGGTTTCGCCTTCTCGAACTGGCATTGATGCCGCGCATGCCTTTTGAATTCACCGGGTATCGCATCGTCGTCGCCGGCGGCAGCCGCGGCATCGGCCGCAGCATCGCACTGGGCTTCGCCGAAGCTGGCGCGGCCGTGTCGATTTGCGCCCGCGGCGTGGCGGCACTGGAGGAAACCCGCCAGGCGCTCGCTGCCCACGGCGTGCCGGTGCATGCGCAGAGCTGCGACCTGGCCGACGCCCGCGCCATCGACGCCTATGTGGCGGATGCGGCTGCCGCGCTGGGCGGCATCGACGTGCTGGTCAACAACGCCAGCGGCTACGGTTTCGACGACGGCGACGAGGCGTGGAGCGCCGGTTTCAACGTGGACCTGATGGCCGCAGTGCGCGCGTCGCGCGCGGCCTTGCCGCACCTCAAGGCCTCGCCGCACGGATGCATCCTGCACACCAGCTCGATCGCCGCGTTCCGCCCGCGCGCGAACGGCGCGGCGTATGCGGCGGTGAAGGCGGCGCTGAGCCAGTACACCACCTCGCAGGCGCTGGCACTGGCGGAACATCGCATCCGCGTCAACGCGATCGCGCCGGGTTCGATCGCGTTTGCCGATGGCCTGTGGGAGCGCCGCAAGCTGGAACAGCCGGAGCTCTACAGCGCCACCCTGGCGAAGATCCCGTTCGGCCGCTTCGGCAAACCGGAGGAGATCGCCCACGCCGCGTTGTTCCTCGCCTCGCCGTGGGCAGGCTGGATCACCGGCCACACCCTGGTCGTCGACGGCGGACAGATGCTCCATGGCTGACGAGAAGAGTGCTTCCCTGCAGTCCACCGCGCGCTTCAGCGACCGCGTGGACGACTACGTGCGCTACCGGCCGGACTATCCGGCAGCGTTGCTGGACTGGCTGCAGCGCGAGCAGGGCGTGGACAGCGGCTGGCGGGTGGCGGACATAGGCGCCGGTACCGGCATCTCCTCGAAGCTGTTCCTCGACGCCGGCTATCGGGTGACCGCGGTGGAACCGAATGCGCCGATGCGTGCCGCCGCCGAACGCTGGCTGCAGGCGTACGCGGGCTTCGATGCGGTCGACGGCGGCGCCGACGCCACCGGCTTGCCCGACGCCAGCGTGGACCTGGTCGCCGTGGCGCAGGCGTTCCATTGGTTCGACGAGGACGCGGCGCGGCGCGAGTTCGCCCGCATCCTGCGCCCGCATGGACTGGCGGCGATCTGGTGGAACTCGCGCCGGCTCACCGGCACCCGTTTCCTGGAAGGCTACGAGGCGCTGCTGCTGGCCTATGGCACCGACTACACCAGCGTGGCCGAACGCTACGCCGACGACGCGCGCATGCGCGCCTGGTTCGGTACAGGCTTCCGTGGCGCGGCCCGTTTCGAACACGCGCAGCAGCTGGATTTCGAGGCCTTGCGCGGACGCCTGATGTCGTCTTCGTATGCGCCGAAGGCAGGCCATCCCCGGCACGAACCGATGCTGCGCGCGCTGCGCGAACTGTTCGACAGCTGTGCCGAAAACGGCACGGTAAGCTTCGATTACGACACCCGCATCTTTGCGGGCCACCTGGCCTGATCCATGTACGACATCCTGCGCCCGCTGCTGTTCAAGCTCGATGCCGAGACCGCGCATCGCGCCACCTTGTATGCGCTGGGCGTGGCCCAGCGCAGCGGTTTTTCGCAGTGGATCGCCAGGCCGCCGGCGGACCTGCCGACCAAGGTGTTCGGCATCACCTTTCCGAACCCGGTCGGGCTCGCCGCCGGCCTGGACAAGAATGCCGAACACCTGGACGCGCTCGACGCGCTGGGTTTCGGCTTCATCGAGGTGGGCACGGTGACGCCGAAGCCGCAACCGGGCAACGACCGGCCGCGCCTGTTCCGGTTGCCGCGGCACGAGGCGATCATCAACCGCATGGGCTTCAACAACGCCGGCGTCGACGCGCTGGTGCGCAACGTGCAGCAGTCCAGCTACCACGGCGTGCTCGGCATCAACATCGGCAGGAACAAGGACACGCCGAACGAGAAGGCGGTCAGCGACTACCTGCTCTGCCTGACCCGCGTGTACGAGCTGGCCAGCTACGTCACGGTGAACATCTCCTCGCCGAATACCCAGGGCCTGCGCGACCTGCAGGAAGAGGCCACGCTGCGCCGCTTCATCTCGGTGCTGCGCGAGGCGCAGGAGCGGCTCGGCTCGCAGCATGGCCGACGCAAGCCGATGCTGCTTAAGATCGCGCCGGACCTCGGCGAGGCGGAACTGGACGCGATCGCCGAAGTGCTGCTGCATACCGGCATCGACGGGGTGATCTGCAGCAACACCACGATCGACCATGCGGCGGTGGCCGACGATCCGCACGGCAACGAAGTCGGCGGGTTGTCCGGCAAGCCGTTGTTCGACCGCTCCACCGCGGTGCTGAGCGGCATGCATCGGCGCCTGCAGGGCCGCGTTCCGCTGATCGGCGTGGGCGGCATCCTCGATGGCAGCGATGCCGCCGAGAAGATGGAGATGGGGGCCTCGCTGGTGCAGCTCTATTCCGGCCTGATCTATCGCGGGCCGCGGCTGGTCGCCGAGTGCGTGAACGAAATCCGCCGCCAGCGCGAGGACGCCGATGCCGTCTGAACGTATTCACATGCCTGCAGAGCGCACGGACATGGGCGGTTACACGCTCACCGAAAACGCCTCGCTGGCGACGCGCAACACGTTGCGCGTCGACGCGCGGGCGAAGCTGTTGGCGGAGATCCGCGACGCCAGCAAGCTGCCCGAGCTGCTCGACTTTCCCGCGCTGCGCAACGCTCGCCTGCTGGTGCTGGGCGAGGGCAGCAACCTGCTGTTCACCGGCGACTTCGACGGTACCGTGCTGGCCATGGCCACCCGCGGCGTGCAGGTGGAAGGCGACGGCGCCAGCGCGCGCATCGCGGTGGCCGCCGGCGAACGCTGGGACGACTTCGTGCGCTGGACCCTCGGGCAGGGCTACGCCGGCCTGGAGAATCTCATCCTGATTCCCGGCACCGTCGGCGCCGCACCGATCCAGAACATCGGCGCCTACGGCTGCGAGGTGGCCGAATTCGTCGAGAGTGTGGAAGCGTGGGATACCCGCGAACGCCGCGTGGTGACGCTGGACCGCGCCACCTGCGCCTTCGGTTACCGCGATTCGCTGTTCAAGCACGAACCGGGCCGCTACATCGTCACCGCCGTGCGCTTCGTGCTGCCGCGCAGCCGTCCGCTGCGCACCGACTACGCAGGCATCGCCGAGGAGCTGGCGCGCATGGGCGTGGACAAACCCGCGCCGTTCCACGTCGCCGAGGCGGTGGTGCACCTGCGCACGCGCAAGCTGCCCGATCCCGCGGTGATCGGCAATGCCGGCAGCTTCTTCAAGAACCCGATCGTCGATGCGGCGCTGGCCGACGCGCTGAAGCGCGAATACCCCGCGCTGGCCGCCTGGTCGCAGCCCGATGGCCGCAGCAAGCTGTCCGCCGCGTGGCTGATCGAAGCGGCCGGCTTCAAGGGCCTGCGCGACGGCGACGCCGGCATCTCCAACCGCCACGCGCTGGTGTTGGTCAACCACGGCAAGGCGACGGGGCCGCAGCTGTGGGCGCTGGCGCAACGGGTGATGCACGGCGTGCGCGAGAAGTTCGGCGTGCAGCTGGAGCCGGAGCCGGTCGTGGTCGGCGCGCACTGAGTTTCTGTTGGCGTGCGCGGTTTTTTTGTAGGAGCGCACTCCGTGCGCGATGCTCTTGCTGTGTTCAGAGCGAAGAGCTTTCGTGCGCCGGTGGCGCCCGAGTTACTTAATGACTCGCCCTCCGAAGGAGGACGAAAGCTGTTGCTTTGGAACAACAAAAGGCAAAGCGAAGCTACGCGTGAGCCCGCTTCTCGATATCCGGCAAGAACACCGTGATTAACCCCATCAACGGCAGGTACGCGCACAGCCGGTAGACGTATTCGATCCCGTGCACGTCGGCCAGTCCGCCGAGCACGGCGGCGCCGATGCCGCCCATGCCGAAGGCCAGGCCGAAGAACAGCCCCGAGATCATGCCGACGCGGCCGGGCAGCAGTTCCTGCGCGTAGACCAGGATCGCCGAGAACGCCGAGGCCAGCACCAGGCCGATGATCACCGTCAGCGCGCCAGTCCACATCAGGTTCGCGTGCGGCAGCAGCAGGGTGAACGGCGCCACGCCGAGGATCGACACCCAGATCACCCACTTGCGCCCGATCCGGTCGCCGACCGGACCGCCGATCAGCGAGCCGGCGGCCACCGCGAACAGGAACACGAACAGGTGCACCTGCGCGCTCTGCACCGACACGCCGAATTTGTGGATCAGGTAGAAGGTGTAATAGCTGCTGAGGCTGGCCAGGTAGAAATACTTGGAGAAGATCAGCAGGCCGAGGATCGCCAGCGCGCCGATGATCTGCCTGCGCGACAGCGCCATCGCCGCGAGGTGCCGCGCCGCCGACTTGCCGCGGGTGGTGTGGTGATGGCTGTACCAGCGGCCCACTTGCAGCAGCACCACGATCGCCAGCAGCGCGGCGAGCGAAAACCACGCCACGCTGCCGCGCCCGTGCGGCACGATGACCCACGCGGCCAGCAGCGGTCCCAGCGACGAGCCGGTGTTGCCGCCGACCTGGAACAGCGACTGCGCCAGGCCGTGCCGTCCGCCGGACGCCATCCGCGCCACCCGCGAGGATTCCGGGTGGAACACCGACGAGCCGGTGCCGACCAGCGCGGCGGCGAGCAGCAGCACCGGAAAATTCGGCGCGGTGGCGAGCAGCAGCAGGCCGCCGAGGGTGAAACCCATGCCGACCGGCAGCGAGTACGGCATCGGCCGGCGGTCGGTGACCGTGCCGACCAGCGGTTGCAGCAGCGAGGCGGTGAGCTGGTAGGTCAGCGTGATCAGGCCGACCTGCGCAAAGTTGAGCTGGAAGTCGTGTTTCAGGATCGGATAGATCGCCAGGATCAGCGACTGGATCATGTCGTTGAGCATGTGCGCGAAGCTGATCCCGCCGAGCACCGCGAACTGGGTGCGCTCCGTGGCGGGTGTTCCGGTCGGCGACGGAATGGCGGCGGGGGACAGCGGGGCGCTTTCGACGCGGGTCTGCATGGGCGTTCGATCGACAGGGCGGGTTCGGCGGCAGGACCGATGGGGAGCGCCAACCATAGGGCAAACGACCGTCGGCCTGCATGTGCCGGTCGTTTGGCCGCGGGTGCAAGTGTCATCCTGCGGTCAGGAAAATACCGCAGGCTGAGTGCGGCCTGACCTGCTGGCGCCGTGCCCGCCCCGCCTTGTCCGTGGCGGGCTACCATGCGGGAACGCTGTATCCACCCTTGCCGGACCCGGTGTACCGATGAGCAGCCGCCTGATTCGCGAAACCTTGCCGACCGACGCTGCCGCGCCAGCCGCCAACGATGCCGCGCCGTCGATGCCAGGGCCGGACCTCACCGACAGCCGGCTGTACATCCACCGCGAGCTGTCGCAGCTGCAGTTCAACATCCGCGTGCTGGACCAGGCGCTGGACGAGCGCACGCCGCTGCTGGAGCGGCTGAAGTTCCTGCTGATCTTCTCCGCGAACATGGACGAGTTCTTCGAGATCCGGGTGGCCGGCCTGAAGGGCCAGATCGCGCTGGATCACGAGATGATCGGCCCGGACGGCATCCCGCCCAAGCGTGCGTTGGCCGAGATCAGCGAGATCGCGCACCGGCAGATCGCACGGCAATACGCGATCCTCAACGAGCGCATCCTGCCGGAACTGGTCACGCACGGCATCCGCATCGTTCGGCGCACGCAGTGGACGCACAAGCAGAAGCTGTGGGTGCGCCGTTATTTCCGCGAGGAGGTGGCGCCGCTGGTCACCCCGATCGGGCTCGACCCGACCCACCCGTTTCCGCTGCTGGTCAACAAGAGCCTCAACTTCATCGTGCGGCTGGATGGCGTGGATGCGTTCGGCCGCGACTCCGGCCTGGCGATCGTGCCGGCGCCGCGCGTGCTGCCGCGGCTGATCCGCATGCCGCTGGAAATCTGCGAGGGCGGCGACAACTACGTGCTGCTGTCCTCGATCATCCATGCCCATGCGGAAGAGCTGTTCCCCGGCATGCAGGTGCTTGGCTGCTACCAGTTCCGGCTGACCCGCAACGCCGACCTCACGCTCGATCCGGAGGACGTCGAGGACCTGGCGCTGGCGTTGCGCGGCGAACTGTATTCGCGCCGTTTCGGCGACGCGGTGCGGCTGGAGGTGGCCGACAACTGCCCGAAGGATCTGACCGACCACCTGCTCAGGCAGTTCGGCCTCGCCGAGTCGGAACTATACGAAGTGAACGGCCCGGTGAACCTGGCGCGGCTGTTCCGCATCGCCAACAACGTGAGCTATCCGCAACTGCAATACCTGCCGTTCACGCCGGTGCTGCCGAAGGCGCTGCAACATGCCGAGGACCTGTTCGAGGTGATCGGCAAACAGGACGTGCTGTTGCTGCACCCGTACGAGTCGTTCGCGCCGGTGGTCGATCTGCTGCGCCAGGCGGCGAAGGACCCGCAGGTGCTGGCGATCAAGCAGACGCTGTACCGCACCAACGCGAATTCGGAGATTGTCGACGCGCTGGTCGATGCCGCCCGCGCCGGCAAGGAAGTGACCGCGGTGGTGGAGCTGCGTGCGCGCTTCGACGAGGAATCCAACCTCACGCTTGCCTCGCGCCTGCAGCAGGCCGGCGCGATGGTGATCTACGGTGTGGTCGGCATCAAGACGCACGCCAAGCTGGTGCTGATCCAGCGCCGCGAGGGCAGCGAACTGGTGCGCTACGCCCACCTCGGCACCGGCAACTACCACACCGGCAACGCTCGCCTGTACACCGACTACAGCCTGCTCACCTCCGACGAGGCATTGTGCGAGGACGTGCACAAGCTGTTCAGCCAGCTCACCGGCATGGGCAAGGTGCTGCACATGAAGAAGCTGCTGCATGCGCCGTTCACGCTGAAGAAGACCCTGCTGGAACTGATCGCGCAGGAAACCGCGCACGCCGCCGCCGGCAAGCCGGCGCAGATCATCCTCAAGGTGAACGCGCTGACCGAGCCGAAGATCATCCGCGCGCTGTACAAGGCCAGCATCGCCGGCGTGCAGGTGGACCTGATCGTGCGCGGCATCTGCTGCCTGCGCCCCGGCGTGGCAGGCGTCTCCGAAAACATCCGCGTGCGTTCGATCATCGGCCGCTTCCTCGAACACAGCCGCGCCTACTGGTTCGCCAACGACGGCGAGCCGCAGCTGTACCTGTCCAGCGCCGACCTGATGGAACGCAACCTGGACCGCCGCGTCGAAACCGCCTTCCCGATCGAGGGCAAGAAGCTGCAGCACCGCGTGCGCAACACCCTGCAGCGGTACCTCGAGGACAACGTCGGCGCGTCGTTGCTGCAGCCGGATGGTGAATATCTTCATCCGGCACCCGCCGATAACGAGGCCGTCCACGATGTGCAGGCCGAGTTGATGGAGAAGCTGTGCGGGGCAGCGGCCGGCAGCGCGCACTGAGGTAATCGCAGGTTTCCTGCGCGCACGAAAAAGCCGGCGCAAGGCCGGCTTTCCGTCGATCGTAAAATCCGTGGTGGAGCGGATGGGGATCGAACCCACGACCTCCACGATGCGAACGTGGCGCTCTCCCAGCTGAGCTACCGCCCCACGGAAGCAGTGAATGTTAGCAGCGTGCGTGGGGGTTCGCCAAGACCTGATGTGCCAGGCTCAGCCGGGCAGCAGGCTGGCCAGGCGGCCGTGCAGCACGTCGCGGCGCCAGCCTTCGAGGAAGTCGGGCCATTCCGCGGTGACCACGTATTCCTCCAGCACCTTGCGCGGGCACAGCAGGCCGGGCGGCAGGTCGAGTTCGCCGGCGAGGGTGTCGATCAGCTGTTTCATGTCGCCGAGGGCTTTCTTCGCCTCGCCTTGCGGATGGCCGGGGATGCGCGCGGTGGCGGCGATTTCCTCGGCGCCGACCGCGGGTGCCAGCAGTTCGAACAGTTCGCTGCGCTGGGCGGCGCGCAGCGCACGCTGGCCGCGGCTGCGCTGTTCGAGATCGCCGGGGCTGGCCGGCGGCTGTTGCGCCAGGCTCAGCGCCAGGGCGTCGTCGAGCAGCCAGGGACGCGGCACGTCGAGGCGGCGCGCGCTGCGGTCGCGCCACAGCAGCAGGCGGCGCAGCAGGGCCTGTTGCGCGACCGGCCAGTCGGCGGCGCCACGCAGCGCGCGTTGCGGCTGCGGGTCGCCGCCGCGGTGGCTGGCGCGCTGCTTCAGGCGCGCGCAGTCTTCGGCATGCCAGGCGCTGCGGTCGCGCTGCTGCAGGCGCTCGGCCAGCTGCTCGTGGATGGTTTTCAGGTACACGACATCCAGCGCGGCGTAGCTGCGTTGCGAGTCGGTAAGCGGGCGTTGCAGCCAATCCGAACGGGTCTCGCCCTTGTCCAGGTCCACCTCGGCCAACTCGGCGACCAGCGCGCGGTAGCTCATGCCCAGGCCCATGCCGGCGAAGGCGGCGGCGATCTGGGTGTCGAACAGGATGTGCGGACCGTCCGGCAGCAGCGGAGCGAGGGTTTCCAGGTCCTCGCCGGCGCTGTGCATGATGGTCATCGCCGGGCCGGCACCGAGCAGCGGCTGCAGCGCAGCGCCGATGTCGAACGCGAGCGGATCGATCAGGGCGTAGCGCCCATTCCAGCCCAGCTGCAGCAGCGCCAGTTGCGGATAGAAGGTATTGCGGCGCATGAACTCGGTATCCAGGCCGACGGCGGCGTCGGCGGGTATCGCGGCCAACCACGCCTGCAGCGCATCGGGGCGGTCGATCCAGTCGGCGGCAGTGGTTTCGGGTGGTGACATCAGTACTCCTTGGAAAGGCGCGTGGCGCGGATTGCCCTGTCGGCGGTTTGTGCCTATGGTGAGCAGCGCACGATAACAGGCCGCACCAAGGACGCCCATCTATGCCGAACAACGCAACCCTGCGCCGTCAGCGCACTCTCGGTGGGGCGCTCGGGGTGATCGTGCTGGGGTTCGCGCTGACGTATCACTTCTTTCCGCGGCTGTTTCATGTCAACCCGACCCAGGCACCGCGTCGTTCGATGTCGCTGGGGGCCGCCACGCCGGGCAGCGGCCTGCAGCCGGAGCGGGTGTCGGCGATCGGCGAGCTCAATGCCGGGCCACCGCTGACGCTGGCGCCGACAGCGGTGATTGCCGCGCGCAGCAGCAAGAACGCGAACCTGCCCGAGCAGTTGAGTGCGGACCCGCCCGAGGTGCAGGCGCTGCTGGAGCGGGCGACCAGGGCGTTGCATGCCGGCCAACTGGTCGGCGACGGGAACAGCGCCGCCGCGTTGTTCCAGCAGGCGCTGAAGGACAAGCCGGACAGCCGTCGCGCGGCGCAGGGCCTGTTCGACGTGCGCGCGCGGCTGGTGGCGGAGATCGACCAGGACATCGCGGTGGGCGACGTCGACGCGGCGCAGGACCTGCTCGGCGCGCTGCGCACGCTGCCGAATGCCGAAGCGGAAGTGACCCAGCTGGAAGCGAGCTTGAAGGTCCTGGAGAAGGTGCGGCCGATGCTGGCGAAGGCCGCCGGCCTGCTGCAGCAGGGCCGGGCCGACCGGCCCGCCGGCGGCAGTGCGCTGGACCTGTACCGCGAGGTGCAGGCGCTGGACCCGCAGAATGCGGTGGCCGAGCAGGGCATCTTCCAGGTGCAGCGGGCGGTGCTCGACCGTGCGCTGGCGGCAGTGGCGCAGAACGATTTTGCCGGCGCGGACCGGGAGCTGGCCAGGGCGCAGGCGATCCGCCCCGGTTCGCAGCAGATGATCGACGTGCACAAGCGCGTCGACGACATGCGCGAGCAGCGTGCGAACGGCGTGCTGGCGCAGGCGCACTCGGCACTGGATGCCGGCAATGTCGGGCTGGCGACGAAGCTGGCGGCGCAGGTGCGGGCGATCGCCCCGAGCTTGGCGGCGCTGGCGGCGTTCGACGAACAGCTGACCAATGCGCGGTTGTACGCCAGCTACAAGCCCGGCCAGGTATTCGCCGATCGCTACATCGACCTGCCGGGCAAGACACCGACGATGGTGGTGATTCCCACCGGCAGTTTCCGGATGGGCGCACCGGCCGACGGGGAAGACCACACCGATGCCGAGATGCCGCAGCACACGGTCACCATCAGCAAGGGTTTCGCGATGGCACGTACCGCGGTGACTGTGGGCGAGTTCCGCGAATTCGTACGTGCCAGCGGCTACGTGCCCGACTCGGTCAAGCTGGGCGGCGCCAGCGTGTACGACGAGCGCAGCGGCGCGCTGCACGACGATTCGGACGCGACCTGGCAGGACGACTACGCCGGCCGCAAGGCCGACGACAGACTGCCGGTGGTGAACGTCTCCTGGAACGATGCCAAGGCATATGCCGACTGGCTCGGCCAGCGCACCGGCAAGACCTACCGGCTGCCCAGCGAGGCCGAGTTCGAGTACGCGCTGCGCGGCGGCACCAGCAGCCGTTATTGGTGGGGCGACGACGTGCCCACTCGCCAGGTGGAGAACCTGACCGGCTCCGGCGACCGCTCGCGCAGCGGCCGGCGCTGGAGCCATGCCTTCCGCAATTACCGCGACGGTTACTGGGGGCCGGCGCCGGTGATGAGCTTCGCCGCCAACCCGTTCGGCCTGTACGACATCAACGGCAACGTGTCCGAGTGGACGCAGGATTGCTGGCACGACAACTATGTCCGTGCGCCAAACGACGGCAGCGCCTGGATCAACCCCGGTTGCCGCTCCCACGTGGTGCGTGGCGGCTCGTGGGGCAGTTCGCCGGACCAGGTGGACTCGGCCTACCGCCAGGGCGCCAACGGCGACCTGCGCAGCGGCCGCGTGGGCTTCCGCGTGGTGCGGGAGCTGTAGACAAGAAAAGTCGGGCTGGTTTGTGATGGGGTGGGAAGGGACAGCCTTTCGTCGACACATGAGTCTAATGTGTCGATAAATGGTTTGTTTTTCGACGTGTTGTAGGCTAATGTCGACGCCTTCGACATGTTGTCAAAACGTGTCGATGACCTAGGGGAACCATCGACATGCCTTTTGATCCACTGCGGCCCCATGACGACCTGCCGGCGCTGCCACCGGCGGCTGACATCGAATCGCGGCCCCTGCTCAAGGCCTGCATCGAGGCCCGCGCCGCCCTGGCCGAGCTCAAGAGCGTCGGCGCCGCCATCCCCAACCAGGCCGTCCTCATCAACACCATTCCCTTGCTGGAAGCCCAGGCCAGCAGCGAGATCGAGAACATCGTCACCACCAGTGATGCCTTGTTCCGCTTCGCCCAGGACGAGCAGGCCGCCGATCCGGCCACCAAGGAAGCGCTGAACTATCGCGCCGCCTTGCGTGAAGGCTTCGAATCGCTGGCCGAGCGCCCGCTCGGCACCGGCACCGCCGTACGTGTGTGCAGCCGCTTGAAGAACCGCGACATGGATGTCCGCCGCGTCCCCGGTACCGCACTCAAGAATGCCGCGACCGGCGAAGTCGTCTACACCCCGCCCCAGGGCGAGGCATTGCTGCGCGGCAAGCTCGCCAACTGGGAGCGTTTCATCCACGACGCCACGGACGTCGATCCGCTGATCCGCATGGCCGTCGCGCATTACCAGTTCGAGGCCATCCATCCGTTCCTCGACGGCAACGGCCGCACCGGCCGCGTGCTCAACCTGCTGCTGCTGGTGGAGCAGGGACTGCTGGATCAGCCCGTGCTGTACCTGTCCCGCCACATCCTGCGCCATCGCATCGACTACTACCGCCGGCTGCTTGCCGTCACCCGCGACGGCGCGTGGCAGGACTGGATCGCCTTCATGCTCGATGCGGTCGCCCAGACCGCGCGCTGGACCGGCGACAAGATCCGCGCCATCCAGGCCTTGCACGCGCAGGCCACGGACTTCGTGCGCACGCACGCGCCGAAAATCTACAGCCGCGAGCTGGTCGATGCCCTGTTCGTGCAGCCGTACTGCCGCATCCAGAACCTGGTGGACGGCGGCATCGCCAAGCGCCAGACCGCCTCGGTCTACCTCAAGCAGCTGGCCGATCTGGGCATGCTGGTGGAGGTCAAGGTCGGGCGCGAAAAGCTGTTCCTGCATCCCAACTTCGTCCGCCTGCTCACCAGCGACGACCATCCCGTGCTGCCGTATGGCAGTACAGCAAGCCGGAAAGACTGATTCATGACCGCCGATCACTTCGCCCACCTCGACCAATTCGGCGCCGACCTGTGGAAGCTGGCCGACCAGCTGCGCGCCAACTCGGGGCTGGCCTCCAACGAATACTTCATGCCTATCCTGGGCTTGCTGTTCCTGCGCCACGCCACCAACCGCTACTACGCCGCGCGCAAGGCCATCGCCGCCGACCAGGCGGCCGGCCGCATGCCCAAGCGCCCGTTGCGCGATGCCGATTTCACCCAGCGCCGCGCCATGAACCTGCCCGAGGCCGCGCGCTACGACGTGATCCTGGAACAGCCCAAGGACGGCAGCCTGGGCCACGCGCTGGTCGCCGCCATGGAAGCGGTGGAAGCGCGCTTCCCGCCGCTCGCCGGCCAGTTGCCGAAGGAATACGAGAAGTTCGACGACGACCTGCTCGAATCCATGATGCGCAAGTTCGACACCGAAGCCCTGCGCACGGCGGGCGGCGACGTGTTCGGCCGCATCTACGAATACTTCCTGGCCGAGTTCTCCAAGCAGGGCGCGCACGACAACGGCGAGTTCTTCACCCCGCCCTCCATCGTGCAGACCATCGTCAACGTGATCGAGCCCGACCACGGCATCGTGCTCGACCCCGCCTGCGGCTCGGGCGGCATGTTCGTGCAGTCCAGCCACTTCATCGAGGCCGAAGGCGCCGACCCCATGGCCCGCGTCACCTTCTACGGCCACGAGAAGAACGAAACCACGGCGAAGCTGGCGCAGATCAACCTGGCCGTGCACGGGCTGCAAGGTTCCATCCGCGCCGGCAACGACGCCATCACCTATTACAAGGATCCGCACGAGCTGGTGGGCAAGTGCGATTTCGTCATGGCCAACCCGCCGTTCAACGTGGACGAGGTGGACGCCGACAAGATCAAGGGCGACCCGCGCCTGCCGTTTGGTCTGCCGGGCGTCAACAAGGCCAAGAAGGTTTCCAACGCCAACTACCTGTGGCTGAGCTACTTCTACGGCTACTTGAACGCCAACGGCCGTGCCGGCGTGGTGATGTCCTCGCAGGCCTCCAGCGCCGGGCGCGACGAAGCCGCCGTGCGGCAACGGCTGGTAGACACCGGCGCCGTGGACGTGATGATCGACATCCGCGGCAACTTCTTCTACACCCGCACCGTGCCGTGCCAGTTGTGGTTTTTCGACCGCGCCAAGGAGCGCGACAAAAAGCGCCGCGACGCTATCCTGATGCTCGACGCGCGCGGCATCTACCACAAGGTCACCCGCGCCATTGTCGATTTCAGCCCTGAGCAGCAGCAGAACATCGCCGCCATCGTCTGGCTGTATCGCGGGCAGCGCGAACGTTTCCTTGCCCTGGTGCAGCGCTACCTGCAAGGCGCGCTCGACAACGGCCAGGTCGTGCGCGCGCCGCTCACCGCCTTCCGTGAAGAACTGAACGCGCAGCTTGATCGCATGCAGCCCTTCGCCAAGCGACAGCGCAAGAACAAGCAGGCCGAGAGCTTCAACGCGGCGTGGGATGAACTCACCGCCACCCGCGGCACCTTGGCCGCCGATGCGCAAGCACTGACGGATGCAGTCCAGTCCCGCGCCAAGGCGTGGAAACCCAACGCCAAGCCCGACAACGCCAAGCTGCACAAGGCCCGCGAAGCGTTGCACGACGTGGCCACGCGTTGCCGCGACCTCACCAAACAGATCGACCTTGCAGCCAAGCTCGCCGCCCGCGCGGCCGACACGGCGGTGAAGGAACTCGATGCTAAGGATGCGGAGAACTGGGACAACACCGCCATCAACAAGGGCAAGAAGGCGCTGGAGGCCGCGCGCGCCAATGCCGCCGAAGCCCTGCGCCTGACCCGCTACTTCGTGAAGCAGGCCGACTGGCTGCAGGAGCGCTTCCCGGATGCCGAACTGGTGGACGTGCCCGGCCTGGTCAAGCGCGTCAGCCGCGCAGAAGTCGCCGCGCACGACGGCAGCCTCACGCCCGGCCGCTACGTCGGCGTGGCGCCGGAAGAAGTGGACGAGGATTTCGACTTCGAGGGAACCCTGCGCGCCATCCACATCGACCTCAGGGATTTGAACGAGGAAGCGGCGAAGCTGGCGACGACGATTGCGAAGAACTTTGAGGAGTTGGGGGCGTGAGCTGGCGCACAAGCACGCTTGGTGACGTGTTGACGCTGAAGCGTGGTCACGATTTGCCGGAGGGCGCACGTGTGCCCGGTGACGTGCCGGTTGTTTCGTCGTCGGGGATTACCGGATGGCACAACACGGCGATGGCCGATCCGCCCGGTGTCGTCACCGGGCGATATGGAACCATTGGCGAGGTTTTCTTTCTCGATGAACCGTATTGGCCGCTGAATACGTCGCTCTATGTGATCGACTTCAAGGGCAACGATCCGAAATTTTCGGAGTACCTCTTGAGGAATACGCTCCGTAACTACCGTTCGGAGAAAGCCGCCGTGCCCGGTGTGAATCGGAACGTATTGCACACGCTCGACGTATCGGTTCCTGATTTGCAAACACAGCGCAAGATTGTATCCGCGTTGTCCGCCTACGATGACCTGATTGAAAACAACCGGCGGCGGATCGCGTTGCTGGAAGAGGCGGCGCGGCTGCTCTACCGCGAGTGGTTCGTCCACTTCCGCTTCCCCGGCCACGAACACACCCAGTTCATCGACGGCCTGCCCGAAGGGTGGCAGCGGTGCTATCTCGGTGATGTTGTTTCAACCCAATACGGCTATACGGCTTCCGCATCGGTGGAGGAAGTTGGGCCAAAGTTTCTGCGTGGTACTGACATAAACAAGCACTCTTTCATCGACTGGTCCACCGTTCCGTATTGCCCGGAACAGGGACTTGATTACGAAAAATATGCGCTGTCACCCAGCGATTTGCTTGTCATCAGGATGGCCGATCCCGGTAAGGTGGCGCTGGTAGAGAAGGACGTGAAAGCGGTTTTTGCGTCGTATCTGGTTCGATTGATGGTGAACGAACCGCAGAAAATTCCACCGCTCTTCCTGTTCATGACTCTCAGCTCTGACAAGTACCAGTCGTTCATTGGCTCATCGAGCGGAGGCTCAACAAGGAAGAGTGCAAGTGCAAAGCTCCTCACGGACTTCCATTTCGAGCTTCCGACACGAATGCTGCGCGAGCAGTTCGCTGAGCAAGTTGCACCAATGCGAGAGATGATCACGAAGCTTGTCGATCAGTCTGCGAGTGCAGCCAAGGCCCGCGACCTGCTGCTGCCACGGCTGATGAGCGGCGAGCTGACCGTATGAGGCGACACAGGGGGTAGCGCATGGCGGCGACAGGCATCAACAGCGAGGACCAGCTGGTGCAGGCCACCTTCGCCGAGCATCTGGCCAAGCTCGGCTGGGAGTCCGTCTATGCCTTCAACCACGAAACCTTCGGGCCGGACGGCACGCTGGGCCGCAAGGACACCACCGAAGCCGTGCTGACGCGCGACCTTCGGGCGGCGCTAATGCGCTTGAATCCCGAGCTGCCGGACACCGCCATCGAATCCGCGCTGCGACAGCTCACCGCCTTCGACGCCAGCCGCTCGCTGGTGCAACACAACCACGAGTTCTACCGCCTGCTGCGCCATGGCGTGCCGGTGACCTGGCGCGACGCCAGTGGCCACCAGAAAAACGGCCGCGCGCGCGTGATCGACTTCGATAACGCGCCCGGCAGCAATCGTTTTCTGGCCGTGCGCGAATTGAAGCTCACCGGCCTGCGTACGCCGCACTACAACCGCCGCGCCGATCTGGTGTGTTTCGTCAACGGCCTGCCGCTGGTGTTCATCGAGCTGAAGGCCGTCTACAAGAACATCCGCAGCGGCTTCGACAACAACCTGCGCGACTACATGGACGAGCAGGTGATCGGCCATGCCTTCCACCACAACGCCTTCCTGATCGTGTCCAACGGCGACCGTGCGCGCTACGGCTCCATCACCAGCCACTGGGAACACTTCTACGAGTGGAAGCGGCTGGACGAGGACGACGCCGGCCGCGTGGATGCCGAGCGCCTGCTGAATGGCATGCTGGCGCACGACAGGCTGTTGGACCTTGTCGAAAACTTCATCCTGTTCGACGACAGCCGCGCCGGCGCGACGCGCAAGGTGGTGGCACGCAACCATCAGTTGCTGGGCGTGAACCGCGCCGTGGCCTCGGTAGCGCGGCAGCAGGCGATCAAGGCCGAGCTGCCACCCGGCGAACGGCTGCGCCATCGCGTGATCGAACTGCCGCTGGCGCGCAAGGCGCCCCGGAGGCGCAAGCAAGACAAGTACTCCAGGGCGGCGGAAGAAGCGGGAAGCTACATCCCGCAAGGCCCGGTGGACATCATCGAGCGCGCGCATCCCGATCTCGGGCGCCTCGGCGTGTTCTGGCACACGCAGGGCAGCGGCAAGTCGTATTCCATGGTGTTCTTCACCGAAAAGGTGCGGCGCAAGCTGCCCGGCAACTTCACCTTCCTGCTGATGACCGACCGCAACGATCTGGACGATCAGCTCTACCAGACCTTCACGGGTTGCGGTCTGGCCGACAAGACCACGCCGCGCGCGGCCAGCGGCAAGGAATTGCAGACCATCCTGGCCGAGAACCACGCCTATGTATTCAGCCTGATCCACAAGTTCAACCAGGACGTGAAGCCGGGCGAACCCTACAGCGAGCGCGACGACATCATCGTGCTGTCCGACGAGGCGCACCGCACGCAGGCCGGGCGGCTCGCGCGCAACATGCGCCTGGCGCTGCCCAACGCGGCCTTCATCGGCTTCACCGGCACGCCGCTGTTCAAGCAGGACGAGCTGACCCGGCGCATCTTCGGCGATTACGTGTCGCGCTACGACTTCAAGCGCTCGGAGGCAGACGGCGCCACCGTCAAGCTGGTGTACGAAAACCGTGGCGAAAAGCTGGGCGTGGCCTGCGCCGATCTGAATGCGCGCATCGCCGACAAGATCGAGGAGGCCGAGCTGGACCCCGACCAGCAGGCGCTGCTGGAAAGGCTGCTGGGCAAGGATTACGAAATCATCACCGCCGACGAGCGGCTGGACCGCATCGTCGCCGATTTCGTGGAGCACTGCGCGACGCGCTGGCAATCGGGCAAGGCGCTGTTCGTGTGCGTGGACAAGATCACCTGCGCACGCATGTACCAGCGCATCGCGCCGCGCTGGCAGGCGAAGGCCACGGCCATCCGCGCGGAGGCCGAGGTGCGCAAGCGGCAGGCGCAGGCCGCCACCGATGCGGACACCGCCGCGCAGCTCAATGCGCAGGCCGACCGCCTGCGCGAACAGGCCGCGTGGATGGAGTCCACGCTGATCGAGATCGTCATCAGCGAGGCGCAAAACGAGGTGGCCGACTTCAAGCGCTGGGACTTCGACATCGTGCCGCACCGCGCGCGGATGAAGCAGGGCTTCGAGACCGCCGGCGGCGAGCGGCTCGACATCGAGCAGGCGTTCAAGAAGCCCGATCACCCGTTCCGCATCGCCATCGTCTGCGCGATGTGGCTGACCGGCTTCGACGTGGAGTGCCTGTCCACGCTGTATCTGGACAAACCGATGAAGGCGCACACGCTGATGCAGGCCATCGCCCGCGCCAACCGCGTGTATCCGGGCAAGGATTTCGGCCTGATCGTGGATTACAACGGCATGCTGAAAAGCCTGCGCGAGGCGCTGGCGCAGTACGCGCTGGGTGATGACGGCGAGGGCGGCGATGACATCGTGGTGCCCATCGAGGAGCGCGTACAGGCATTGATCGAGGCGTTGGAAGCCACCGAAGCGCACTTGCGCAGCCTCGGCTTCGATCCTGCGCAATTCACCGGCGCGACCGGTTTTGTGCGGACGGGATTGTTCGGCGATGCCGTGGAAGCCGTCTACACCTCGGACAGCGCCAAGCGCCGCTTCGAGGTGCTGGCGCGGCAGGTGTTCACCCGCTTCAAGGCGCTGCTGACCGAACCCACCGCGCTGCAATATGCCGAGCGCCACGACAACATCGAGGCGATCTACAAGAAGCTCATCGAACGCCGCGACACCGCAGACGTGACGGCGCTGCTGAAGGAACTGCACCGCATCGTCAACGCCGCCATCCGCACCGAAACGCCGGGTGGCGACCAGACTGCCGGACGGACCTATGACCTGTCCAGAATCAACATGGAAAGGCTGCGCGACGAGTTCGCCAAAAAGGTGAAGCACAAGGCCACGGTGCTCAAGGACATCCGCGACATCGTGGAGGCGAAGCTCGCGCAGATGCTGGGCAAGAACGCGACGCGCATGGACTACCAGCAGCGCTACGAAGACATCGTGGCCGACTACAACAACGACAAGAACCGCATCACCATCGAGGAAACCTTCCGCCGTCTGATGGAGTTGGCCGACAGCCTGGACGAAGAGCAGGACCGCCACCTGCGCGAAGGGCTGAGCGAAGAGGAGCTGGCGCTGTTCGACCTGATCCGGCGCGACGACCTGAGCAAGAAGGACCGTGAACGCGTGAAGCAGGCCAGCCGCGACCTGCTGGCCGCGATTCAGCAGCGCCTTGGGCAACTCGACCGCTTCTGGGAAAAGGAACAGACCAAGGCGGATGTCGAGACCTTCATTCTCGACAAGGTCTACGCCGACTTGCCGGCGCCGCCCTTCACTGAAGCCGACAAGCAAGCGGCAGCCGATCACATCTATCAGCACGTCTGGCAGCAGGCGCTGCGCGGTAACGCCGCGCGGGCGGCTCCATAAGCCGGGTGCGACCTGCCGGCCGTAGCCGCTACGGCGTCATCCTGCCGGAGCGCAGCGTATGGCAGATGCCATGAAGTGGATGCCGCGACTGCGTGCAGCATGACTTGGCCCGGATGCTGCACGCCGCTCCATGTTCAGCTTGATTTGCCAGGCCCGCTGCGCGGGACCGACGATGAACTCGTCGCTGAGATGATCGTGTGGGTGGTGTGTTCGATGCGCAAGCCCGGCCCGGGCCGAGGCTGAACCTGGGGCAGGCTCAGCCGCGGACAGGATTTGCGGAACAAAACAAAGGCCCCGAAGGGGCCTTGGTCATTGGTACCGGTGAGAGGACTCGAACCTCCACTGTGTCACCACAAGCGGATTTTGAGTACGTCGAATGTCAATGAATTTTGTTGAAAAACAACAATTTACGAATGACGTAAGTAACAACGTAAGTAACTAAATTAGCTAAACCAAAGGTAACCAAGTACTGCGGATGACGCCAGTTCCTAGCTGGGCAGGGATCGCGGTTAGCTACATAGTAGTACGGCGAACTTCGCTCCCGTACACGATTGGTGCATAGAGCACTGCCCGGTACGAAGTCGCCAATCCACTTGTGCGCGATGGCTCTGCTTTGAGGTCACCAACGGTGATCAGACCTAGTATCCCCGACTTCATACCATGATGCACCAAAGGCGAACGGGGTGCTTAAACCTATCGTCACGATGAAGGCGCTGAGTGACACCTCAACCTTCGTATCTACGCGATGTAGGCGCGCTTGCCTGCGTAGATTCCCGTTGTCTGAAGGCACTGGGTAAAGGGAGATCGGACAACCGCCCCTTCCTGCAATGCAGGTTCCTGTAGCGCGCTGCCGACGACGTCCCTAGACGTAACGACCGGTCGCACTTTCCCCGTGCAAGGGAAAGTGCGTCCAACGAACCCTTCCGTAATGAATGGGATAACCAAATAGAACCTCGGCGCTAGCGCCGAGCGGGCTGTGCCCGCTTGTTGATAGGAGAGAAAGAAGAATGAGTTTGATTGAACCGCGAAAGGTGAAGACGAAGTCGGAACTGGTCCAAGTGCTTGCTAACACGATGATCGAATTTGTTGGCGAGCATGATGCGTCAGACGAGATGGGTCTTCGACGAGTTACCAAAGAACTGAAAACAATGATCAGAAACAAGAAAAGTGTTCATGTCGTTTTACTGGAAAAGAAGAGGAGCAATCAATGATGACGTTCGAGCAATGGATTGAATTGATGAAGGTGCTGGGTGATCCGTACGGTGCAATTCATGAATCATGGTTCAAGGATGTGCGTGATGCCGTTATGGACTTCGCGGCGGCGCATGCCCCGCGACTGGAACAACCATGTGGCGTGGTCTACGAACGGAGGGAGGAGAATGGTGACTACACGCTATGGCTGTCATCGCAACTACCGACTACCAAGTGAGCTTGTCGCTGAAGTTCAGCAGTTCGCTGCATATAACAACCTCTCAGAAAGCGAGGCGCTGCGACGTCTCCTCTGCGGGATGATCCGGCTGATGAATGCGCGTGGAAGCAGGCTCCTTTGGGGTTCTGCTTTCACCTTGGACAGTGACTGATGAAAAGCCCAGTCTGACGACTGGGCTTTTCATCAAGCGTCATGATGGCGTTTGACCGGTAGCAGAGGGGAGTTGGTCGAGCTTCCCGGCTTGCATCCAAGCAGCCACCCATTGAGTCCTTTGCCACTGAGTCGCTCATAGATTCGCACCATGTCGGCTAGTTCGCCGTAGGGTATGCGTTCGCCATCTTCCCAGCCGCTAGTTTCGTCGCTGAAGTTGTATGCCAGACGATTCTTGAAGCAATAGCTGGCGAGCTTGTAAAGCTTGGCTTCGAGGCTCTGCTTGTCTGGGTGATAGGTCATCGACAGGCGTGCCTGATGGGGTAATGACCACCGTTCATGAACCCAGTGATGGAACTCGTCGGCATCGACATCCGCGACATCGACGGCGCAATGACAGTGAACTATCACCTGCGTTCTGGCGGCTTCTTCGGGGTTCTGCCGTCGAGCGATAAGAGCGCGGATCAGTCTTGCCTTCCGAGTGTCCGATGCCATCGAATACAGGGTGCCCGTGTCGATCACCTCGATCTCGAATGCTCCTTGCATCCATAGTTGCGGAAATCGTCGGCGCATCGCCTTGGTTTCCCGTCGTGCTTGTTCAAGTGCGCTTTTAACGGCAGTCAATCCCGCTATCTCTGCCCGGCGTCCTCTCGTCGCGGCTATCGCAGCGCCGAACTCTTGGCTGCGTAGGTCGACTACATCGAAGATTACGGTTAGGTGTCGAAACGTCCTGTGCACGCTATCGTGCTGGTTGTGATGTCGCTCCTCAGCCCGCACCGCTAGCCGCTGATGCAGCGCATGCGCGTAACGATCTCTGCATAGTTTGCAATAGATGGATGAGCAATAAGCTCCTCGCCTGCAGTTCTCAATGCGGTCTGCCAGCACGTTGTCGCCGGATGCTCGCAACGCCTGTTGGACGACCGTCTTTGTGCGCTTGCTTCCATCAACGGGAGCGACCCGCCTCAGATATGCAAACTGGTCAGCTCTGGTGCTCTTGAGTTCGGCGAAATCTTTTGCCATTGGGCTGGTGATTACTGGCTACTATCGCTGACTATGGTTACAGCGTCGACCGATAAACGGAACAGCTGACGCTCGGCTGCTGGAGCACGGCACACTGTGTTGCCGGAAAGCGTTGTCTACCGGGCGATGCGGCTTGGCATTGACAGCAATTCAGGTGCGCTGGCGCTCGGCTGGGACAATAGTATTAGAAAAGAGCAGAGGGGAACCATCCGAGAGCGAAGGTGGCCAGTGAATGCCGAACTCCGGTTCCGTCCTGCTGTGAAAAACTGACGGCTAGTTCGAACTGGTCACGGTAGACTCTAACCGTAACCCAAAATATCGCTTGGGATGCACAAAAAACCCAGCATGCGCTGGGCTTTTCTGGTTAGGTCAAGGTCTGGCACCACCGTCAACCGGATGAAGTCGCGTGTCGGTATCTATGCCTTCAAAATCGTTCTTTAAACAATGATCTACTGCGACTTTTTGCAGCAATCCGGAAGAATCAGTCGGACGCATGGTGACGTAATTGAGGAAAGACATAGCTTGATTAACGGTCAATCCTTCTTGCATCAACTCTACTATCTTCTCTTCGTTAGTGGTTGACGTGTCAAGTCGGATCGAAGCTGCCTTAGATACGTAGCCGCCCACCTTAGTGCATTTTTCCTGTAGGTCATCCTGTTGTGCATGTGAGTTTGCGCTTAGTGAAAGCAAAAAAACTCCAAATACCGCGACGATTTTGTGCATTCGTTTTCCCCTGTTAGGTTGGTGCGCCCTGATGAGGTGTTTCGCGGCTCGCCAGTGCGCGGCTATTTTACTGTGGAGGTTGTGTAATCCGAAATGTTATGGCGGTTCCGACTGTGATCCGTGTAAATCTTGCTGCCTCGCCGGACGTGCGCCGCTGCCATGCATGGGGTAGGACGCTATGAAACCCTGACCATCAAGCTCGCTCCGCCTGAGAACTTAGTATGAAATCAGGGTTTCATACTAAGCTTGCACAAGCTATTGATATTTATTGACAAATAATTGCTTATGGCGCTTTACTTCGGCGCAGCTAAGTATCAAAATCAATGAGACGACCTATTTCATACTGAGTTAATCATGGTTGGTTCTATCCGCCGCCACGCCCGCGACGTCAGCCCAAAAGACGTACAGCGGTTCCTTCGCTGGGTATCCATCGAAGGACGCCATCGAGAGCGAAACCGGGTCATCGCATGCCTAAGCTTCTTCGCCGGGCTGCGTGCGAGCGAGATCGCCCAAGCTAGATGGCGAATGGTGCTGGACGCTGAAGGGGAGGTCGGCGAAACCCTTCGTCTAGAGAACGAGGCGGCTAAGAAGCTGAGCGGAAGGGTAATTCCATTGAAGGCGGAGACGCGTGAAGCACTAGCTGAATATCTGACGACGTTTGACCAGTCGCCAAGTCGAGAGGACTTCATCTTGCGCAGTGAGCGCGGTGGACGGATGCGTGCGCAGTCGATCGTGAACTGGTTTCGGGAGGTTTACGCGAGTCTGGGTATCGCCGGCGCTAGTAGCCACAGCGGTCGCCGGCACTTCGTCACGATGGCAGCTAGGCGAATATCAGAAGCAGGTGGGTCACTGCGTGATATACAAGAATTAGCCGGGCATCGAGCGCTGTCGACGACCCAGCTGTATATCGCGCACAACACCGATGCACAAAAGCGTGTTGTCGATCTGATCTAGGATTGCAACTGGTAGCGGGTCACTTTTTTCTACCGCGCCTTCGTTCCTTCAGCTTCATCCAGATGCCACGGAGTGCAGTGACCTGGCGCTGATTCAGACCCATCCCATCCATTAGAGTAGCTCGATCAACAAGATCAAGTGCTGCCGCAGTTTCCTTGTTCCTAATCAGCCGATCGATGATGCGAACATTCACTGCTTCGATTCCAGCCATCGGCAGTGGTAGCTTCTCGACCTCAGATGGTTCAAATGTCATGACGCCACCGCCATAGCTGCGTCCCGTGACCTCAGATGCGGCGAAGGTCAGCGAATTATTGAACGCTGCCGCGAGTACATCCGCCGCGACACCATCCACTAGCCGACCCCGATGTAAAGTGTCGGTGCAGATCGCCCGCGTCCGGTTAGCGACCAGCCTTGGGCAGTGATCAGCTTGTCGCAGGAAGAATACGTCGGGTGTCCAGACAGATGGAACGACGTACCACTCCTTACGTATCCCGCACTTGTATCCGGTGTTTACACCTTTCTCCTCTCCGTGTTTTATGTACCGCTTCACAGCTGCACCATGGGGCGGTGTCGGAAGGAACATGTGTGCCTTCTTCCCCAATTCCACCCACGCATCGAAATCGTTCTCTTCAAAAACGATCCCGGCTAGCGCCGCAGATCGCCCGACAATAGGAATCGTCGATTCGTCCAGTTTGCGCACAGAACGATCTTCGGCATCAAGCAGGAAGTAGTCGTTGTCTCCCGTTACTACACCGACATCAATGTCGATGAAGTTCCTCAACTGAGGCACATCTGTTCTTTCCCGTAGCTCGCGCAGGAGAAGAATCTCGCTCTTGTCGAGAAAGTACTTGGTCCACTTCTCAGATGCGTGGTCGACAGGCTTGATCGGTCGCTTAGCCAAACGACCGAGATCAATGTCGCTTAGCATGGACGCGTTCTCGACTTCGTGCACACGAATGCCGCGCTGCCGGGTAACCGCTCGATCTGCCAGAATTAGCACGATTTCCTGTTGAATATCAGGAAATACCAGCCGCTCAAAAGCGACTATATTGATTTGCGGGAAGTACTCTGCGAGGTACTGTCGCACTTCAGCTGCATATCCCACTTGGAACAGCTCCGCTGGTATCACGAGCGCCAAACGACCGTGTTCTGTTAGCAGCGCCGCTGAAATTGCCAAGAAGGGCAACCATGCGTTGGATAGTCGACTTGGATTGAGCCCGATGCGACGCATCAGACCAAATGCCTGCTGCCGTTGTTCTTCTGGGAAATCTTGGTAGCGAACGAAGGGTGGGTTGCCAATGATGACGTCGTAGCGTGTCCCATCGGCGAAGGCTTTCTCCGCGTGATCGAAAAAACTGCTGTGAAGGACCTTTGTCTTTACGTTGCCGGTAACGTCCTTCAGGCGGGCGCGAGCTTTCTTTGCCTCTTCGTCGAACAGCTCAACCCCTGTCAATGTCGTCGTCGACCGGAGTGAGCGAAGTCGTTTTGCAGCCTCGATGAGTATGTTGCCGTCGCCGCACGAAGGTTCAAGAACCGTATCTGCCTTGCTCCGAATTGCCCATTCTGCAAGGTAGTGAGCGATAGGTTGCGGGGTGTAGTAGCCACCGCGAAGTTTGTCGTGGCTCGGTTGGTTCTTCAAAATTACTCACTTGTCGTGCGGTGGCAAACCCTTGTACCGCTCTACGTAGCAGCGGTGGATTTTGCTCATGAATTTTTCATATCTCAAGGGGGAGTCAGCAGCCGGGACTTCGGGATCAATTTCCCCCGTTTCCGGGTTCCAGACCACGAATGCAATCGCTTCTGCGAGATGACTTTGATCTATCACGTACTCACGCGTCGCTAGGCGTTCGAGTGTCCTTATGATGTCTAACTGCTGAGAGCTACGAAGGGCAGGCTTGGGAACCGCGATAAGGAAACCAACAATCGCGTAGGGGAACCGCGTGTGAACTGTGGTCGCCTCCGTACCGAGATCGTTAACCATGTTCTGCCAGTTCTTCTGAATACTCTTTTGGTCATTCAGTGTCTTGCTGTCATACGCGATTCGGACGCCGTCAGGTCTGTATGCGACATCGAAATTCTGCGGACGTACACCACCAATTACCCGAGCGGGTCCTACCTCGACGCAATCCGGTTGAGGTGGTAAGAGCGTGGAGGCTGTCTTGTATTCAGCTACTGGGATATTTCCGAGCATAGTCGAGAGGGCTTTCCCGACGGCACGGTCGAATGTAAGCCCGAAGTCCATGCCTTGTTTCTTGTCGAACGCGGACGCGAACTTCTTGTCCTGTCTGACGATATCTGCCCACTCGGCAGGCAACCCTGCTTCTTCAGCAGTCAAAGTGCCGTTGTTAGCTAATCCAGCTGGTGAAGGCGCAATTTCTGCGGCTTCGGTCGGAGCGTTGGTGTCGGCTTCGAGCAATTGGTCAGTGTCCGCATTTGCAGCGGAGTCGAGTTCACCGATGCCTTCGTCCCCATTGCTCTCGTCGCCTTCTGTCCTTGCAGATCGAGGCTTGGTTCCGATGCGCCATATGAAACCCCACTTGCGTATGTCGTCAGTGTCGAATGCAAGTGTAGGTGCGGTACTTGAAAGCGCTGCCATCCCTGTTCTCCGGTTTGTTCTCCGGCAGGAAGGTAGCAACGTCGTTCGCCCGAGTCTACGCATAATGCGTATCGGGTGTTTCAAAGGTTGAGATTCAGGACGAGTCAGCTCGTCGATCGCTGCGCGCGCTCGATGCCAACTATATGAGAGTAGTTGTACCGGCGAGAGGACTCGAACCTCCACGACATCGCTGCCAGTGGATTTTGAGTCCACCGCGTCTACCATTCCGCCACGCCGGCATCCGGGTATCATACCGTGTCTAGTCACCGTTTTGCACTCTTCCTGCCTTGGGACCGAAGCTGTGGCGCAACCGCCCCAAGCTTGTAGACGCTGGAGTAATGTTTCTCGATCATCTCCACGCTAGTTCGTGCCCATCGTGCGATGTCGAACGCCGTTCCCTCGCCCCGCAGAAGACGCCAGCTGATGCCGCTGTGCCGGAGCGAGTACAGCGTTCGCCTACCATCCCGCGTTTGCTTCATACCCAGCTCGACAAGCGCCTTCCCGAACAATTTGCCAAGCATCTCAATCGCGTAATTTCGGTTCTCTGTCTTGGCGAAGAAGATGAAACTGTCCTTCGTTGGGTAGCGTTGCAGCATCCGCTTATAAGCCTCTACGGCGCCTTCCATGGTGAAGGTTTCGTAGTCGTATGCCTTGACCTTCGGATTCGGAGGGCGGATGAGCAACGTTATCCCTGCTGCGTCTTTACTGACCTTGACATGCTGATGAGTTAAATACTTGATCTCGGAAGGGCGTAGCAAACTGTTGGTGAGCAAGAGAACTACGTCATAGACCTCCGCATACTTCGGGTCAGTTGCTGCCTTCTTCTTCAGATGGTCGCGCAGCGTTTTGTATTCTTCAATCGAGAACCCAGTGCGCGGATTGATGCCTGAGGTGCCACCAGCATCGGGGAACTGAGGCAATGATTGGATCACGCCAGTCATGGCAGCCTGCTTGAACACCTTCCGCAGCACAACGAAATAGTGGCGGACGGTTGCTCTGGATATCTTGGGATTTTGCTCGTATAGGTGATCCTGGAAGTCACCGATACGCTGACCGTCGATAGCGTCAATGGGGTCGTTCTTGAAGAACTCCTCAAGTGCCTTGAGCCTTGGATTGTCTGACTTCGCGAAGCGCGGGTTGCGTAGCTTGCGCGTGACCTTCTTTTCTTGCTCGGCTTGGAGCTGCTTGACGTGATGCCCAAACTGCCTCTCGCGTGGGATGGTCAGCGTCTCGCGGGCGACGACGTGTGCCATCCAAATTGCTTTTGCCTGCTCCGTCGCGTCACGGAGGTTTTCGCTCTTGGTGGAGCCTCGCTTGTACCGCCCTTCGCCGAGGAGGCGGAAACGGTACTGCCAGTAGCGTGATCGCCGAATACGGTAAAGCGTCAGCGATTCGCAGTTCGAAACGCGTCGGAGTTCGTAGGGGGTTTGGCTAGTGTCCCGGGGCATCGGGACCAATACTAGCTGAGGGCGGAGGCGGAAAGTAAGTAAGGTGTAAGTAACACCATATTCATTCTAAATGCTTGATTTTGAACTACTTTCGCACGCATTAGCGGGTTTTGAGTCCGCCGCGTCTACCATTTCGCCACACCGGCATGTGCGAGCAGGGGATTATGCCGGGTTCAGTGCACGCGGTCGAGACCCAGCTGGCGCACGTCGCGGCCGTACCAGCGGTCTTCCGGCAGCGGCTGGAACACCGAGCAGCGGGTCATCGGGCCGGAATAGATGTGCAGGCTGACGGTGACGGCGCTGTCGCTGGGGTTGCGGATGCTGTGGTATTCGTGCGGCGGGATCAGGCTGCCGGCCGAGCCGGCGCCGGCCTGGATCGAGCCGACCGGCTGGAAGCAGTAGCGCTGTGCGTCGTGTTCCAGCAATTCGTACTGCACGATCTCCAGCGCGCCGTTCCACACGCCCTCGACGCACCACATGCCGTCGTGGTCGTGGATCGGCGTGCCCTGGCCCGGCCCCCAGGTCATCGCCACCACGCAGTAGCCGTGCTCCTCGCTGCGGTACAGCTCGCGGCGGGCGTAGTGCTCGGCGTTTGCTTCGAACACGCAGTCGGGCAGGGTCACCGCATTCTCGCGGATCAGCTTGCACAGGCTGTTGCGCAGGCTGTCGGTGAGCTCGTGGGTGGTCGGCTTGGCCACGGCGGCGTCGATCGCGTCGATCAGGGTGCGGCTGCCGGGGAAATCCAGGGTAAGCATGATGATCTCGGTGTGATGCGTGATGCGGCTTATCTTAGCAGTGCGGCATTCATGCGGCCGCCAGCCTGTTCAGGAAGCCGCCGATCGCGCGGCTGTAGTTGTCGATGTCGACCAGGAAGGCGTCGTGGCCCTGCGGCGAATCCAGCGCCACGAATTCCACCCGCGCGCCGGCCGCTTGCAGGCCTTCGGCGATCTGTTCCTGCTGCTGCAGCGGGAACAGGATGTCGGTGCTGACGCCGATCACCATGGCCTGTTCGATGCGGATGCGCTTGAGTCCTTCCAGCACGCTGCCGTGGCCGTATTCGGCGATATCGAACCAGTCGCTGGCGCGCGACAGGTAGAGGTAGCTGTTCGGGTCGAAGTGGCGCACGAAGCGCTGGGCGTGGCCTTCCAGGTAGGACTCGACCTGGAACTCGCGGCCGAACGGCTCGTCCTCGCGCTGCTCGGGGTCGAGCCGAATCCGCGCGAAGCGGCCGTTCCATTCCATCGCCGAGCGATAGGTGATCACGCCGAGCTTGCGCGCGATGCTCATGCCGATGTCGGGGTAGCTGGCGTCGTCGTAGCGGCCTTCGTTCCAGTGCGGATCGAGCCGGATCGCCTCGCGCTGCAGCGAGCGGATCGCGATCGCGAACGGCTGCGCCTGCGGCGCGGTGTCCACGCTGATGTGCGCGCGCACGCTGTGCGGGTGCAGCAGCATGTAGGCCAGCGCGCTCATGCCGCCCATCGAGCAGCCGATCAGGCAGGCCAGCTGGCTGATGCCGAGGCTGCCGGCGACACCATGCGCGGCGTTGGCGACGTCTTCCAGCGCCAGTTCGGGAAATGCCAGCCGGTACGGTTCGCCGCTGGCCGGGTCGATCGAGGCGGGGCAGGTCGAGCCCTTGTCGCTGCCCAGCGAGTTCACGCAGATCACGAACCAGCGTGTGGTGTCGATCGCCTTGCCGGGGCCAGCCATGCCTTCCCACCAGCCCGGCGCGGGATCTTCCGCGCACGAGGTCATGTGCGCGCTGGGCGACAGGCCGGTGAGCACCAGCACGGCGTTGTCGCGCGCCGCGTTCAACGTACCCCAGGTTTCGTAGGCGACGTGCGCGCCGTGCAACTCGCCGCCGCGCTTCATCGGGAACGGCGAGGGCAGGGCGAAATAGCGGCGCGCGTCGCCCATGGTCAATGCACCTTGTCGATGCTGATCTTGACCGGCGTCTTGTGGTCCACCGCGACCACGCCGGCATCGCCTTCCAGGTCGCCGGGCTGGGCGACCGGCTGGCCGCTGTGGCTGATCCGTGCGCCGACGAAGACGCGCTCGACCGAGGACAGCCTGAACGCCGGCGTCATCGCCATCGCATCGGTCAGCGTGACGGTGGTGGGCAACTGGGCGGGATCGAGCTTGGCCACCGCCAGCGGCATCGGCGGCCCGTTCTCCGCACGGGCGTAGACGAACAAGGCATCGCCGGGGGCGAGCTTGTCCTTGAGTGCCGGCGCCAGCGTTACCTGCACCTGCAACGTAGCGCCCTGCGGGGCGGCAGCGGCGGCACTGCCCGACGCACCGGCGGGTGCGCCGCCGGCGCGGGCGTTGGCCACGGCGATCTGTTCGGCGACCGCCTTGGCCACGTTCGAACCCGGTTCCAGCTGCGGCTGCAGCAGGCGCCAGGTGGCCGCGGCCTCGCGGTATTCGCCGCGCTGGAAGTTGCTGATGCCGAGCAGCCACAGCCCGCGCTGGCTGTCCGGATGCAGTTGCACGGCGCGCTTGAGCAACTCCAGCGCGCGGCCTTCGATGCGGTGGTCGCTGCGCGTCATCGAGTCGTTCTCGGCCCAGCCGATCATCGCTTCGGCGTTGTTCGGGGCGAGCTTCAGCGCATGGTCGAACGCGTCGCGCGCCTCGCCCGGCTGGCGCAGCATGCTGCTGGTCTGGGCCAGCAGCATCCAGCCCTGCAGGTCGTCCGGTTGCTGTTGCAGATGGGTGCGCAGCTCGGCGAGTGCCTGCTGCATGCTGATCGGTGCGGCGGCCGCGGCGGTCGCCCCGTTCAACGCGGCCGGCGTGCCCACCAGCAGGTACAGTGCGCCGGTGCCCAGCGGCAGCACGAGCGCGATCAGCAGGGTCACGGCGAATACGCCGCGCGGCTGGCCGGACTTGCGGCCTTGGCGCACCAGCGGCAGCAACAACACGGCCAGCGCCACAGCGACCATCGCGGCGGCGGCAATGAAAAAAGCGGTCTTCACCAGTCGTCCCCGTTGTCGGTCGGTGCTTCAGTGGCGATGCTGCCGGCGCGGCTGCGTTTGCGGATCGCCACCAGTACCACGCCGGCACCGCCGAGCAGGATCAGCAGCGGGCCGAACCACAGCAGCCAGGTACCCGGCGTCAGCGGCGGGTCGTACAGCACGAACCTGGAATAGCGCGCGACCAGGTACTGCTTGATCTCCTCGTCGCTCTTGCCTTGCTGCATCATCTGGAAAATCTGGTTGCGCAGGTCGCGCGCGATCGGCGCGTTGGAATCGGCCAGCGTCTCGTTCTGGCACATCGGGCAGCGCAGCTGGTGGGTCAGGTGCTGGAAGCGCAGCTCCTGGGCGTGGTCCTTGAACGGCATCGGCTCGATCGCCTGCGCGTGCGCGACGCCGGCAAACGTGAGCAACGCCACGAACAGCATGCGCAGGAACGGGCGCATCACGGCGCCTCCTTCAGCATCGCCGCGATCGCCGGTTTCAGTTCCTTCGCCACCACGTCGGGCGTCAACGGGCCGATGTGCTTGTAGCGGATCACGCCCTTCGCATCGATCAGGAAACTTTCCGGCGCGCCGTACACGCCGAAGTCGATCGCGGTGTGGCCCGGTTCGTCGGCGATCAGCAGGTCGTACGGGTTGCCGTGTTTCGCCAGCCAGCCCTTGGCGTCGTCCGGCGCATCCTTGTAGTTGTAGCCGACCAACTGCACGCCCAGGGTCGGGCCTTCGGCGGTCAGCACCGGGTGTTCCACGCCGCATTCGATGCACCAGCTGGCGAACACGTTGAGCAGGTAAGGCTTGCCCAGCAAGTCGGCCTTGCTGACCATCCGGGTCGGCTCGTACAGCTTGGGCAGGTTGAACGCGGGCGCCGGCTTGTCCAGCAGCGGCGACGGGATCGCATTCTGGTCGTGCTGGGTGTTCCACCAGATGCCGAAGCCGAACAGTCCCACCAGCAGCATGAAGCCGATGAACGGAAGCAGGCGGCTCATGCGCGCGTTCCCTGCACCTGCACGCCGTCGGCAGCTTCGACGCCGGCTTCGGCCCTGGCGCCGCGCTTGATGCGGAAGCGCTTGTCGGTGGCGCAGACCAGGCCGCCCAGCATCATCAGCAGGCCGCCGGCCCAGATCCAGCGGATGAACGGCTTGTAGTACAGCCGCAGCGCCCAGGCGCCTTCGACATTGTTCGCATCCATCGGTTCGCCGAGCGCCACGTAGAGGTCGCGGGTGACGCCAGCATCCACCGCGGACTCCGTCTGCACCTGGCCGCGCGGATAGGTGCGCTTCTGCGGGTGCATCACGGCGATCTGTTTTTCGCCATGGGTCACCGTGACCACGCCCTGGTCGGCGGTCCAGTTGGGGCCGGTGGCGTGGTGCACGCCGTCGAAGCGGAAGTCATAGTTGCCGATGCGCTGCGTTTCGCCCGGCGCCATGCGCACGTCGCGGGTCACGCTGAGCGACTCGGACAACAGTACGCCGACTACGAACACGCCGACGCCCAGGTGCGCCAGCAGCATGCCGGCCATCTCGGCCGGATAGCGCCGGCCGCGCGGCATTTCGCGCCAGCGCTTGTAGGCATAGAGCAGCACGCCGACCATGATCCACACGGCGGCCGCAACGCCGGCGATCGCCTTCAGGTTTCCGTCGACCAGGAAGGCCGCGATGATGGCGCAGGCCAGTGCAGCGATGACCACGCGCAGCAGCAGGCTCTTGAGCATCGGCGCATCGCCCTTGCCCCAGCGCAGGAACGGGCCGAACGGCAACAGCAGTACCACCGGCGCCATCAACAGCGGGAACAGGAAGCCGAAGTAGGGCGGTCCGACCGAGATCCGGCCCAGGTTCAGCGCGTCGCCGATCAGCGGGAACAGCGTGCCCAGCAGCACCATCGCCGCGGCCACCGCGAACATCAGGTTGCCGATCAGCAGCGCGGTTTCGCGCGACACCACCTGGAACGATTTGCCGCCGAGCACCTTGGGCGCCCTGAGGGCGTACAGCAGCAGCGAGCCGCCGACCACGATGGTCAGGAAGGCCAGGATGAACACGCCGCGACGCGGATCGGAGGCGAACGCATGCACCGAAGTGAGCACGCCCGAGCGCACCAGGAAGGTGCCGAGCAGGGACAGCGAGAACGCGAAGATCGACAGCAGGATCGTCCACGCGCGCAGCGAGCCGCGCTTCTCGGTCACCGCCTGCGCGTGAATCAGCGCCGCGCCGACCAGCCACGGCATGAAGCTGGCGTTCTCCACCGGGTCCCAGAACCACCAGCCGCCCCAGCCCAGTTCGGCATAGGCCCACCAGCTGCCGGCGACGATGCCGCAGGTAAGGAAGGCCCAAGCCACGTTGGTCCACGGCCGCGCCCAGCGCACCCACGCCTGCTCCAGCTCGCCGCCGAGCAGGGCGGCGATCGAGAACGCGAACGCCACCGAGAAGCCGACGTAGCCCATGTACAGCATCGGCGGGTGGAAGGTCATGCCCGGGTCCTGCAGCACCGGGTTCAGATCCGCGCCGTCGCCCGGCATCGGCAGCAGCCGCCCGAACGGGTTGGAGGTGAAGATGATGAAAGCGAGGAAGCCCACCGCGATCAGGCCCATCACGGCGATCACGCGCGAGGCGAACACCTCGGGCAGCTTCTGGCTGAACGCGGCCAGCGCCACCGTCCACACGTTGAGGATCAGGATCCACAGCAGCAGCGAACCCTCGTGCGCGCCCCACACCGCGGCGATGCGGTAGTACCACGGCAGCGCCAGGTTCGAGTTGTCGGCCACGTACTGCACCGAGAAGTCGAAGCGCAGGAACGCCCACGCCAGGATGCCGAAGGCCATGGCGACGAACACCGCCTGGCCGGCGGCGGCCGGGCGTGCCACGGCCATCAGCGCGCGATTGCCGCGCCACGCGCCGACCAGCGGCAGGATGCTCTGCGCCAGCGCCAGCAGCAGGGCGAGGATCAACGCGAGTTGGCCGAGTTCGGGGGTCATGGTCGTGTGCCGGGATTCGGGATACGGGATACGGAATTCGCAAAGCGGCGGAGCGTGGCGTTCATGGGTCAGCGATTCTCCATTCCCGCTTCCCCATTCCCCGCTTCCTTGACCTGCTTGCCCTCATGCGCCTTCGCCATGGCGTCCTTCAGCTCCTTCGGCATGTAGGTCTCGTCATGCTTGGCCAGCACCTCGGTGGCGACGAAGCGGGCGCCGTCCATGTGGCCGGTGGCGATCACCGACTGGTTGTCGCGGAACAGGTCGGGCAGGATGCCGGTGTACTCCACCGGCATCGCGCCGCCGGCGTCGACCACGGTGAAGGTGACCTTGAGCGAGTCGCTCGAACGCTGGATCGAGCCGGCCTTGACCATGCCGCCGAGCCGGAACGTGCTGTAGCTGGCTGCCTCGCCCGACTGCACCTGGCTCGGGGTGAGCAGGTAGTTCATGTTGTTCTGCAGCGCCAGCACGACCAGCACGGCCGCGACGGCAGCTGCGGCGAGGATCGACAGCACGATGGTGAGTCGGCGTTTGCGGGTGGGGTTCATGGGCATGTCGGGAGCCGCCCCCTCAAGGGGATGGTGGAGTGGGGGTGCTGCTGGCGCGACCCTGGCGTACCTGTTGACGCGCCAGCCGTGCACGGAGTTCCCGCAGCACGCGGTGTCGGCGCACGCGCGGTGCGATGGTGTCGGCGATCAGCACGATGAAGAACAGCGCGTAGGCCGGCCAGACATAGGCGGCATAACCGCCCATCGCGAAAAAGTGCTGCAGGGCGCTCATCGGTCGGCCTCGTCTTCGGCGATCCTGCGCACCCAGTCCTTGCCGCCTTCCAGCGACAGCAGGTCGGTACGCACGCGGCGGAACAGGCTGGCGATGTAGTAGAACTTGGTGGCCAGCATCATGGTCAGCAGCGGCCACAGCATGTCCCAGGACATCTTGGACCGGCCGAACACGTTGACCGTGCTGCCCTGGTGCAAGGTGTTCCACCAGTTCACCGAGAAGTGCACGATCGGCACGTTGATGATGCCGATGATCGCCAGGAAGGCCGCGGCGCGTGCGCCCTGGCGGCGATCCTCGAACGCGTGGTACAGCCCGATCACGCCCAGGAACAGGAACAGCAGCACCAGTTCGGAGGTGAGCCGCGCGTCCCAGGTCCACCAGGTGCCCCACATCGGCTTGCCCCACAGCGAGCCGGTGACCAGGGTGATGAAGGTGAACGCCGCGCCGATCGGCGCCGATTCCATCGCCACCACCTCGGCCAGCTTGATCCGCCACACCAGCGCGATGAACGAGGCCACGCCCATCACCGCGTAGATGAACATGCTCATCCATGCGCTGGGCACGTGGATGAAGATGATCCGGTAGGCGTCGCCCTGCTGGTAGTCGGCCGGCGCCAGCACCAGGCCGCCGTACAGCGCGATCGCGCCGAGCAGCAGCGCCAGTCCCAGCGCCCACGGCTGCAGCGTGCCGGCGAAGCGGTAGAACGTCGGCGGCGAGCCGAGCTTGTGCAACCAGAGCGGGATCCAGTTAGCCATGATCAGTCATGCGTCCAGGGCAATACGAAGGGCCGCCGCGCAGGCCAGTGGCGCCAATACCACCGCCAGTACCAGCGCGGCCGCGAGCCAGGCGATCGGCGCGAGCCACGGCAAACCCTGTTGGGCGGCCGCGACGGCGCCGGCGGCGAAGATCACGGCTGGCACGCAAAGCGGCAGCAACATCAAGGCGAGCAGCATACCAGAGCGCCGGGTGCCGGCCGTCAGCGCCACCAGCACTGCGCCGAGCAGGCTGAGCAGCGGCGTGGCCAGCAGCAGCGCCAGCAGCAGCACCGGAATCAGCGCGCCGGGCAGGTGCAGCATGGCGGCCATCAACGGGGCGATCACGATCAACGGCAGCGCGGTGGTGATCCAGTGGGCAAGGATCTTCATGCCCAGCATCAGCGCCAGCGGCTGCGGCGCCAGCACCAACTGCTCCAGCGAACCGTCCTCGATGTCGCTGGAGAACATCGCATCCAGCGCCAGCAGCATCGCCAGCAACACGGTGACCAGCACCACGCCGCCGGCGATCCGCTGCAGCAAGGTGTCTTCCGGCCCCAGCGCGAACGGGAACAGCATGGTCACGATCAGCGCGTACAGCACCGGCATCGCGATGTCGCCGCGCCGGCGCCAGGCGAGGGTGAGGTCGCGCCGCAGCATCGCGGCACAGGCGGTGGCCAGGCCTGGACGGCTCATGGCTTTGCTCCCGCCGGCAGGGAGGGGAGCCCGTGCATGAGGTGCCGTGCCTCAATCATGCATGCGGATCCGTCGCGGCTCGCCGCCATGGAAACTCACCGTGCCGTGGCTGGTGACCATCGCCGCGCCACCGGCATCGGTGTGGCTTTCCAGCAAGTCGTTCACCAGCGCGATACCGATGCGGTCGAGGTTCGCGTACGGCTCGTCGAGCAGCCACAAGGTGGCCGGCAACAGCAGCAGGCGGGCCAGTGCGGCGCGCTTTTTCTGGCCGGCGGACAGCCGGCGCACCGGCTCGTCCTCGTAGCCGCGCAGGCCGATCCGGGCCAGCACCGTGGCCACGCTGGCTCCCTCGCGGGCACCGTGCAGGCCGGCGGCGATGCGCAGGTTCTCGCGTGGGCTGAGGTCGGCCTTGAGGCCGAGCTGATGGCCCAGGAACAGGATTTCGCCGGCGCAGCGGTCGCGCTGCAGCGGTTCGCCGCGCCAGCACAGTTCGCCGGCGCCGATGTGCAGCAACCCGGCCAGCATGCGCAGCAAGGTGGTCTTGCCGCTGCCGTTGTCGCCTTCGACCAGGGCCAGCTCGCCCGCGCGCAGCTGGAAATCCAGCGGCGCGAACACCGGTTCGTCCTGGCGATGGAAACTCAAGGCGCGTGCTTCGAGCAGGGGCGCAGCGGTGCTGGCGGCAGTCATTCCCGTGATTGTCCGCAATGCCGGTGGCGCTTGTCCATGCGGCGCGCTGCCGCTGAGCGGCTCAGTCCAGCACCCGCAGAAGAGCGGCGCTGCCGGCTTCACCGTGCACGTAGGCCAGCTGCCCGTGGGTCCTGGCCAGTTTGTCCAGCGCATGGACGCTTGTCCCCACGACGAACAGGCTGGGCTCGCTCCAGCCGGAAGTGCCCACCCCGAGGGCCGGATGGACGGCGACACCGGGCTGGTTCTGCAGCGCGGCCAGCAGTTCGCGCTGTGCGGCCAGGTTCTCTGCCGGCGGGCGTCGGCGCGCCTGCGGATTCCATGCCGTGATGAAAGCCCATGGGCGCGAACCGACCGCGTCGGCGAGCTGGGCCGGCAGGGGCAGATCCACGCGTATCGTCGCCCAGGTCACGGTGTCCAGGCAGACATGGTAGGCGGTGGCGCGAAATGCCTCGAGCAGGGCTTCATCCATGGCGCAGCCTCGGCAGCGGCTCCAGCGTCGACTGGAACAGCCGCGCGGCGGCCTCGATGTCGATATCCGCCACGTTCGGCGTGTCGCGCAGCAGCTGTTCCAGCAATTGGTCCTGCACACGACCGCGTTCGAGCGCGTAGGCGTAGGGCACGTGGGTGAACGTCACCAGCCGATAGCGCGCCATGTAATGGCCGGGGATGCGTTCAGCCAGCAAGGCACCCAGTTCGCGTTTGGCCAGGTAGTGCGGGTCGGCGACCGAGTCGCGCATCTCCACGTAGTTCTCCAGCGCCATCGCGGCGATCGCGTCGGCGTTCGGCTGGCGCACGCGCTGGAATTCGGCGAACACTTCGGCGCTGTCGTCCGGTGCCTCGGCCAGCAGGTTCGCCAGCACCACGGTGTCCTCGAAGCCGCAGTTCATGCCCTGGCCGTGGAACGGCACGATCGCGTGCGCCGCGTCGCCGAGCAGCAGCGCGCGGCCGTCCAGGTGCCAGCGGTCGAGGTACAGCGTGGACAGCGTGCCGACAGGATGGCTGTCGAAATCCTCGTCGAAGCGCGGGATCAGCGGTAGCAGGCCCGCGAATTGTTCGCGGAAGAATGCGGCCGCGGCCGTGGCGTCGGGCAGGCTGGCGAAGCTCGGCGCGGCGCCCTGTGCCGGCAGGAACAGGGTCACCGTGAAGCTGCCTTCGGTATTCGGCAGCGCGATGCACATGTAGCCGCCGCGCGGCCAGATGTGCAGCGCGTGCGGCTCCAGCGCGAACTGGTCGTGGCCGCCGCTGAGCTGCAGCACCGCGGCCGGCAGCTGGCTGGCCGGCGGGATCTCCAGTTCCTTGTAGCCGTGGCCGAGCGATTCGATCCGCTCGCCCAGCGGCGCATGCGCGTTCATTGCCGCGCGCACCGCGGAGCCGGCGCCATCGGCGCCGACCAGCATGCCGACGCCCCGTTCGCGTTCTACGCCCGCCTCGTCGGCGAGCCGGATGCGTTGTCGCCCGAAGTCGGCGCCGACCAGCGACTGGCCGAAATGAAAGCGCACGCCGACCGCCTCGGCCGCGTCCAGCAGCAGCATGTTCAGCGCGCCGCGCGAGACCGACCAGATCACTTCGCTGTCGTCCACGCCGTAGCGCTGCAGGCCGCTGTTGCCGTCGCGGTCGTGCACCATGCGTCCGCGCATCATCACCGCGCGCTGCAGCACGTCGTCGGCCAGGCCGGCCGTGCGCAGCGCCTGCAGCCCGCGCTCGGCCAGCGCCAGGTTGATCGAGCGGCCACCGATGAAGCCCGCGCGGCGCGGGTCGGGCCGTTTCTCGAACACCTCGACCGCAAAGCCGCGCCGCGCCAGCTGCTGCGCCAGCAATGCGCCGACCAGGCCGCCGCCGATGAGGGTGATGGGTTGCTGCGCCATGCCACGATCCACGAGGAGAATCCGCCCACTGTTCCGCAAGCGGCGCGCGACTGCAATCCCGGGCGGATCTTTTCGTGCCGCGGAAGGGATGCGTGCGGCGCCGGCGAGTTGGGTGAGGGCGAGCGGGATTTTCCGAAGGCAACGAAAAGGGCCAGCCCAGGCGGGCCGGCCCTTCCTTAGTCGCGTACTTGCCGGACGCTTACTGGCAGGTCACGCCGACGGCGTTGAATGCCGCCGCCACGTCACTGCGCGAGTAGCCGTAGTCGTCCGCAGCGGATTCCACGCCGCAGGCACCGGAGTTGAACGTGGAGGTCGCCGTCCAGTACATCGCGTTGGCGTGCGCGAAGACCTCGAAGGCCTTTTTCGTGTTCCAGTTCGACGACTTCGCCAGCGTGCAGAACGCCTTGTTGTAGACGCCGCTGGAATAATGCACGTCCAGCGAACTGGTGTAGTCCGCCGCGTTGTCGATCGAACCACCGTCCAGCGTCGGCGTGCACATCCAGCGCAGCGCGGTGCCGTTCTTGATGATCTCGGCACCGACCAGCCAGTCGTTGCTGCCGCGGTCGAAGTACTCGGCCGCTTCACCGGCCATGTCCGAGAACGCCTCGTTCATGCCGCCGGACTGGCCGGAATACTGCAGGTTGGAGTTCTGCTCGGTGAAGCCGTGGCTGATCTCGTGGCTGGTGACGTCCAGCGAGGTCAGCGGGTAGAAGTAACTGGCGCCGTCGCCGAAGTTCATCGACGAGCCGTTCCAGAACGCGTTCTCGTAGTTGCGGCCGTAGTGCACGTTCATCACCAGCGAGAAGCTCAGCGGCGGTGCGCCGAGCCAGCTGTTGTACATGTCGTGCACGACGCTGCCGAAGTGGTGCGCATCGTTGATCGGCGAATAGGCGCCGTTCGCGGCATCGCCGCTGCTGGTCGGGCAGATGAAGCTCCACAGCGTGCCCCGGCGCGTGCTGCCGGCCATGTTGTTGGTCTTCACGTCCGGATTCTGCATGGTGCAGGTGGAGCCAGACTGGGTGACGGCGAGCGCCGCGTAGTCGGTACCGTAGAAGTACTGGCCGGTCTTCAGGTTACCGCCGGCGCCGGTGGCGAGAGCGGGGGTGCCGGTGGTGCCGCCGCCACCGCCAGGCTTGCCCTTGGTGGTGAGGCCTTCCCACGCCTGGATCACCTCACCGGTGTTCGCGTCGATGATCGCCATCGGGCGCGTCGGCGCGCCGTTGCGGTCGACGAAGAACGACGTGACGTAGGCAAGGCGTGCGCGATTGCCTTCGGCGTAGACGTACAGGTCGCTCTTCGCATTCTGGATGTCGCTGTCCCTTACGCCATCGACACCGATGCCGAATGGCAGCAAACCGGCGTGGGCACGCAGGAGGGCGGTCGCACGGGCACCGCTGATGGCGGGAGTGACCGAGGCGATGTCGTGGCCGATGCCGCGGGAAATTTCGCCGCTGACGCCGAGCACGTTGCCGCTGCCGTCGTGTTCCACCACGACATGGCGGCCGTACACGGGCACGCCGCGGAAGCTCTGTTGTTCACGGGTTTTGAGGGTCCCGTGGGCGGTACGTGCCTGCAGGCGCGGCGACAGCGAGGCATCGGCCTCCAGACCGATGCGGCTGGCGAGAGCCGCGGGTGCGATCTTGCCCATGGATCGAGCCTGGACGCGCGCATGCGTGGCGGCCCCGGCGTCGGACATGGCGGCCAGGCCGATAGCGCCCAACAGCGCACCCACAAGTGGTTTGTGCATCATCAGTGTTTCCCCTCCCTAAATGACTGGATAGACGCCCCAGCGGGTTTTCCCGGTGGTGATACGTCTTGCGTTCCGGCCGCGAACGTCCCCCCCAGGACGGGTACGCAACCGGATCGCAGGAAACTACGACCTCGCCCCGGCCCGGTCAATGACCATATTTCTTAGAATCGGCGCTGCCCGGAGGGCTCCGGGGCCAAGCCTGTTTCGCGATTTTCGGCGAGGCTGGCTCAGAAGCTCATGAAATAGCCGCCGTTGACCGGCAGGTTGGCGCCGGTGATGTAGCCCGCGTCGTCGGCGGCGAGGAAAGCGACGGCGCGGGCGATGTCGGCGGGCGAACCGAGCCGGCCTACCGGGATGCCGGCGATGATCTGGGCGCGGATGTCGGCAGGTACGGCGGCGACCATCGGGGTGTCGCAGTAGCCGGGCGAAATGGTGTTGACGGTGACGCCCTTGCGCGCGGTCTCGCGCGCCAATGCCATGCTGAAGCCGTGCACGCCGGCCTTGGCGGCGGAGTAGTTTGTCTGGCCGAACTGACCGGTCTGGCCGTTGACCGAGCTGATGTTGACGATGCGGCCGAAACCGCGTGCGGTCATCCCTTCGATCGCGTTGCGGCACATGTTGAACACGCCGTCCAGGTTCACCCGCATCAGTTCGCGCCATTGCTGCGGCGTCATCTTGCGCAAGCTGGCATCGCGGGTGATGCCGGCGGCGTTGACCAGGATGTCGACACTGCCGTGCTGCCGTTCGATGCGCGCGGTCAGCTGCTGGCAGTCGTCGAAGTCGCTGACGTCGGCCGGCTCGAACGCGATGGCGTCGCCGAAGTCGGCGGTTTCAGCGCGGAATGCGGTCACGCGCTCCTCCCGCGAAGCGAGGTCCAGCGCGATCACCCGGCGGCCGGCCCGGGCCAGCTGGCGGCAGATTTCCGTGCCGATGCCGCCGATGCCTCCGGTGACCAGTGCGACGCGCTTGGGTAGAGCGGAATGGCTCATGGCTGTGTATCCAATGGCTTGATCATGCCGCAAGGCAGCACGTGTTGTGCTGCAGCGATCGGATCGGAAAACAAACGAACGGCGCGTCGGTGCGCGCCGTCGGCCGGGCTGGAATCAGCCGGATTTCTTGCCGCTGCGGCTGCCGGCGCCCGGGGTCGGGATCACCTGCGCGGCGGTGTCGATCAGCCCGCGCTGCAACGCCTGGAACGCGGCGAGATTGCGTTCGGTCAGGTCGTTCAGCGTGTTCCAGGGGGTTTGCCCCATCAGGCTGTTGAGCTGGCTGCGGAACTGCGTCTGCTGGTCCAGGAACACCTGCAGGCTGCGCTCCAGGTAAGGCCCCATGAAGCCCTGCAGCGAATCGCCGTAGAAGCGGATGATCTGGCTGAGCAGCTGCGGCGACAGCATCGGCTGCCCCTTGTCCTCGTGCTCGGAGATGATCTGCAGCAGCACCGAACGGGTCAGGTCTTCGCCGGTCTTGGCGTCGCGGACTTCGAAGTCCTCGTTGTCCAGGACCAGTTGGCGGACTTCCTCCAGCGTGATGTAGCTGGAGATTTCCGTGTCGTAGAGACGCCGGTTCGGGTACTTCTTGATGGTGCGTTTTGTTTGTGCCATGCGGCGAACGCTAGCAGAAGATATTGCGCCGCACCAGTCGTGGCCCGGGTGTTCATGCTGCAGCCGGCGGCTGCAGCAATTTCAGTGGCCGACCGCGCCGCCGGCGCTGCCGAACGGCGGCCTGGCGAACCAGAGCACCGGAATCAGCAGCACGAACAGGATCGCGCAGGCCCAGAACACGTCGTTCACCGCCAGGGTCAGCGCCTCGCGCGTCAGCAGCTGGTCGATCAGGCCCAGGCTTTGCGTGTGCGACAGCCCGCCATGTGACAGCTGGCCGATGAACCCGGTGGCCGCCGGATGGCCGGGGCTGACGTATTCGGTCAGCGTGGCGTGGTGGGACTCGCCGCGATGCTGCCACAGCGTCACCATGATCGCGGTGGACACGCTCGAGCCGATCGTGCGGCAGAAGTTGGACAGGCCCGAGGCGCTGGCGATCTGCTCCACCGGCAGGCCGGACAGGTAGACCTGGTTCAGCGGGATGAAGAAGCACGGGATCGCCAGGCCCATCACGAAACGCGGCACCACCAGGGTGGAGAACGAGGCGGAGCTGTCGAAGGTGGAGAACCAGTACGCGGTGCCGGCGAACACCAGGAACGCGAACGTCACCACCGCGCGCAGGTCCAGCCGGTGCATGTTCTTGCCCAGGATCGGCGCGATCAGGAACGCCAGCACGCCGACCGGCGCGGTGGCCAGGCCGGCCCAGGTGGCGGTGTAGCCCAGGGTGATCTGCAGCCACAGCGGGAACACCACGTTGATGCCGAAGAACGCGAACATGCCCAGCGACAGGCTGACCACGCCGACGGTGAAATTGCGTTGCCTGAACAGCGACAGGTCGACCACCGGATGCTTCGCGTGCAGTTCCCACACGATCAGGAAGGTGAGGCAGACCAGCGCGACGAGGCCGAGGGTGAGGATCATCGGGGAGGCGAACCAGTCGTGGTCGTTGCCGTTGTCCAGCATGAACTGCAGGCAGCCCACGCCGAGTACCAGCAGGGCCAGGCCGACCATGTCGATCGGCGCCTTGTAGGTCTTCGTCTCGCGCTTGCGCAACAAGCCCCAGGTGACCACCGCTGCGGCCAGGCCCACCGGCAGGTTGATGTAGAAGATCCACGGCCACGAGAAATTGTCGGTCAACCAGCCGCCCAGGATCGGCCCGAAGATCGGCGCCACCACCACGGTCATCGCCCACAGCGCCAGCGCGATGCCTTGTTTTTCCTTCGGGTAGTTCGACAGCAGCAGGGTCAGCGACAGCGCCACCATCGGGCCGGAACCGGCGCCCTGCAGCAGGCGGCCGATCACCAGCATCGGCATGCTGGTGGCCAGGCCGCACAGCATCGAGAAGATCACGAACAGCAGCACCGAGCCGACGAAGGTCTTCACCTCGCCGAAGCGGCGCGCCAGCCAGCCGGTCAGCGGCTGCATGATCGCGCTGGCCAGCGCGTAGGAACTGATCGTCCAGGTGCCTTCGCTGGGGCTCACGCCGAGGCTGCCGGCGATGTGCGGCACCGCGACGTTGACGATCGTCATGTCCAGCACCTCCATGAAGGTGCTGAACGCGACGGCGATGGTGAGCAGCGCCAGCGGCGCGCCGTGCAGCGGCTTCAGCGGGGCGTCGGGTGCGGCGTCGTTCGGCGTGGTGGCCATGGGGCGGCTCAGTTCGCGGCGGTGGCGTGGGGCAGGTTGGCGCGGATGATCTGTTCCGCTTCCGCATCGGCCTTGCTGGCCATCTGGTCGTAGACGTCGGTCTGCGCGACCGGCTGCTGTGTTGGCGTGTTGGCCAGCACGCTGCCCCGGTCATTGCGGATGTCGACGGTGACGTCGGTGGACAGGCCGATGCGCAGTGGATGCTTGTCCAGTTCCTTGTTGTCCAGTGCGATGCGCACCGGCACGCGCTGCACCACCTTGATCCAGTTGCCGGTGGCGTTCTGCGCCGGCAGCAGCGAGAACACGCTGCCGGTGCCGGCGCCGAGGCCGATCACCTTGCCGTGGTACTCCGCGTCGGCGCCGTACAGGTCGGACACCACCTTCGCCGGCTGGCCGATGCGGATGTGGCGCAGCTGGCTTTCCTTGAAGTTCGCGTCGATCCACAGGTCGTGCAGCGGTACCACGGTCATCAGTTGCTGGCCCGGCTGCACGCTGTTGCCCAGCTGCACGCTGCGCTCGGCCACGTAGCCGGACACCGGCGCGTAGATCGCGTTGCGCTGCGCGGCGACCCAGGCGGCGCGGAAGTTCGCGCGGGCCTGCATCACCACCGGGTTCTGCGCCACGTCGGTGCCTTCGATGGCGGCATGCGCGGCGGCGGCCTGCGCCTCGGCGGCGTTCACCGCGGCACGCGCCCGCTCCACGCCGTCGCGCAGGTGCTGCACGATTTCCGGCGATTCAGCCTGGGCGGCGATCAGCGGCAGGCGCCGCTGCAGATCCGCCTCGGCCTTCTTCAGGTCTAGCCTCGCGGCGACCACCTGCGCGTCGGCGCTGGTCGCCGAACTGGTCTGCTGGCGCACGCCGCGCACGGCCTGGGCCAGCGCGCTGCGTGCCTGCGCCAGGCGCGTGTCGGCGTCGGTACCGTCCAGCTTCACCAGTACCTGGCCGGCCTCGACGTGCTGGGTGTCGTCGGCGAGGATCGCCACCACCGTGCCCGGCACCTGCGCCGAGATCGCCACCTGGTTGCCGCCGACGTAGGCGTTGTCGGTCTTCACCCGGGTCGACAGCACGAAGAACCACAGCAGGAACCACAGCAGCGCGGCGAGGATGAACACGCCGGCCACGACCAGCAGCGCGCGCCGGCGCTTGCCCGGATCCTTGGCGGCCATGCCGCTGTCGTTGGTGTCGACGGAGGATTTGGCGGATTCAGTGGCGCTCATGGTGGGCGGCTCCGGCGGTAACAGAAGAGGAAGTGGTGGCTTCGTCGGCGGCGCGGTAGCCGCCGCCGAGTGCCTTGATCAGGGCCAGATCGGTGCTCAGTGCCTGTGCCTGCAACTGGGTCGCGGCATCGCGTTGCTGCAGCAAGGCGGTTTGCGCGCCCAGGCTTTCGCGCAGATCGCGCACGCCCTGGCGAGCCCGCGCCTGCGCATTCGCCAGCAGGCGCTGGTCGGCGTCGAGCTGGGCCCGCTGCTCGCGCTGGCGACCGGCGATCTGCTCGGCGCTCAAGGCTTGCGTCGCCACCTCGCGCGCCGCGGTCAGCACGGCGCTGTCGTACTGCGCCACGGCCGCGTCGAGCTGGGCCTTGCTCACGCCGTAGTTCGCCTCGAGCGCGCCGCCGTTGAAGATCGGCAGGTGCAGCGCCGGGGTCAGCGCGAACGTGCGGCTGCCGGCGGTGAGCAGCTTGCCCATGTCGATGCTGGACAGGCCGGCCAGTGCGGTGAGGCTGATGTCGGGGAAGAACTCGGCGCGCGCGGCGTCGGTCTGCTTCAGTGCGGCCTCGACCTGCCAGCGGCTGGCGGCGATGTCGGGGCGGCGCGCGATCAGGTCCAGTCCGCCATTTGCCGGTACGCCGCGCTCGATCGCCGGCAGCGGCCGCGCGTGGAGTTCGGGCAATTCGGCCGGCGCGACGCCGAGCAGGGAGGCCAGCGCGGCACGGCGGATCTTCGCCGAACCGTCGAGCGCCACGCGCATTTCGCGCACCGCGGCGAGCTGGGCCCGGGCTTTCTGCGCCTCGTCGGGCAGGTCCACGCCTTGCCGCACGCGCAGCTCGGCGATATGGGCGAACCGCTGTTGCGTGGCCAGCAACTGGTCGGCCAGCTGCAACCGTGCCTGGTCGGCCTGCCAGCCGAAGTAGGTGTCGGCGACGGCGTACTGGATCGCCAGCGCGGCGGCGCTGCGTTGCGCTTCGGCGGCGTGTGCCTGGTCCAGCGCGGCTTCCATCGTCGCGCGTTTCTTGCCCCACCAGTCGAAGTCGTACTGCAACTGCACGCCGAGGTCGGCCTGGTTGTACCAGCTGAAGCCGAGAAACTGGCTGGGGATCAGGCCGTGATCGCTCATCCGCTGGCGCGACACCTGCGCGCTGCCGTTGACCGACAGCCCGAGCTGCGCGGCTGCCAGTTTTGCCGACTGTTCGGCGTCCTGCACGCGGCTCTGCGCCAGCGCCAGGTCCGGCGACTGCCGCATGGCGCGATCCATCAGGCTATCCAGTTGCGGGTCGTCGTACTGGCGCCACCACTGGGCGGCCGGCCAGCCGGCACGAACGGGGGCCTGCAGGCCGGCCAGCGGCACGTCGTCGCGCAGCGCGGGCGGGCCGAGTCGGGCCGGTGCGGCGGCGCAGCCGGCCAGCGTCAGCAGGATCGCGGCGGCCAGCGCCGTGCGACCGCGGAGCGGGGCATGCTTCATCGGGGTGTCCTTCATGGGTGGCGGCTTTCGCTCAACTGGTCGAGGTTGCCGGACAGCTTGCGCAGCAGGCGGTCAAAATGGCGTTTGTCGGTGTCGCTGAAGCCGGCGAACATGGTGGCGACGCGGGGAAACATCGGCGGCAGCATCTTCTGCACGAAGCGCCGTCCGGCCGGGGTGATGCGGATCAGCACGCGGCGGCGATCCTCCGCGCTGGCGCCGCGGGTGATCAGCCCGCGCTTGACCAGCGCATTCGCGATGCGGGTCATGTTGGTGGCGCCCTGGGTGGCGTACTCACACAGCTCGCCCGGGGTCGAGCTGCCGTCCGGGCGGCTGTACAGGATCATCAGGGTCAGGAATTCGCTGTGGTTGAGCTTGTGCGGCTTCAGCTTGAATTCGAGCTCTTCCTCGATGTCGTCACCCAGCATCAGCATCAGCCGGCACAGCCGCGCCTCAAGCGCGGGCATCTGCGGGATGATCTGGCTGACCCGGCCGATACCCTCGTCCATCATCGCGATGCAGTTTGTCAAACGCGCCATTTCACTGATTCATATTTCACTAGTGAAATAAAAGTAGCAAACTCCGATTGTCGCTTGCAAGTGACCGATGGCACGGATGTCAGTCGAGCCGGAACAGGCGGCGGGCGTTGGCGCTGGTGGCGGCGGCGACGTCGGCCTCCGGCTCGCCGCGCAGCGCCGCGACGCAGCGCAGCACCTCGGCGACATGGGCCGGTTCGTTGCGTTCGCCGCGGTGGGCTGCGCCGGGCTGGTCCGGGGCGTCGCTTTCCAGCAACAGGAACTCGACCGGCATCTGCGCCACGATTCGGCGCAGGCGCTGTGCGCGCTCGTAGGTCACCGGGCCGCCGATGCCCAGATGGAAGCCCAGGTCCCACAGTTGCCGCGCCTGTTGCTCGCTGCCGGAAAAGCTGTGCACCACGCCGCGCAGGCCGCCGCTGCGGCGCAGGGTCAGCGTGACTTCCTCCAGCGCGCCGCGGGCATGCACGATCACCGGCAGATCGTGCTCGCGCGCCAGTTGCAGCTGGCGCAGGAAATAGTGACGTTGCAGTTCGCGATCGAGGCCGTCCACGTGGAAATCCAGGCCGATCTCGCCGACCGCTACCGGACGGTTCTCGTTCAGCCATGAAGACAGGGCGTCGACATGTTCCGGCGCATGGTGGGACAGGAACATCGGATGCAAGCCGTAAGCGGGATGCAGGCCGGCCTGGCGGGCGCAGAGGTCCCTGATCACCGGCCAACTGTCGGCATCGACGGCCGGAACGACCATCGTGCCGACCCCGGCTTGGCGGGCGCGTTCGATGACCGCGCCACGGTCGCCGGCGAAGGCGTCGTCATCGAGATGAACGTGACTGTCGACGAGTCGGGACATGATTTGTTTTTCGTGCACTGGCAGAGAGTTCTGCGATTTCCACGTGAAGATAATGTAACGAGCGTGAGCTAGCTGCGATTCAGTTGAATAACGGTTCAATGGCTACGCACGTTATTGCGCAGGCGCCCCGGGTGCCCGGCAATGCCGCCAAACAAACAGAGGAGAGGGTTGTGATGAACAGGTTGACAGTCAATGTACTCAATATCGCCATCGCGGCGGCACTCGCGGTCGGTCTCTCGGCCTGCAACCGGAATGCGGATGCGGGCGCCTCCAACGCTTCCGCCGATGCGGGCGCCAGCGCAAGCGCGGACGCCGGGGTCAAGTACGCCAAGGTGGTCAGCGTCGACCCGGTGCGCTCGACGGTAAACAACCCGAAGCAGGTCTGCCACGACGAGACGGTCACGCACACCGCGCCGCCGAAGGACGAACACCGCATCGCGGGCACGGCGATCGGTGCGGTCGTGGGCGGCCTGGTCGGCAATCAGGTTGGCGGCGGCAAGGGCAAGACACTGGCCACGGTGGCCGGTGCGGTGGGCGGTGGTTATGCCGGCAACCGCATTCAGGCGAGCCGCCAGCATGCGCAGGTGACCTCGTCGGTGGAGCGCAAGTGCGAAACCGTCAACAACACCAGCACCAAGATCGTCGGCTACGACGTGCGCTATGAATACAACGGCGTCACCCGCACGGTGCGCATGGATCATGATCCGGGTGACCGTGTGCAGGTGCAGGAAGGCGTGACGGCCGTCTCGGACGCTCATTGAAACGACCCCCAGCAAAGGAAGTGACCTCATGAACGCACTGCCCAGCAAGTTCGCCCTGGCTGCCGCGATGACTGCCGGTTTGGCTCTCGCCGGCTGCGCCACTTCACCGTACGGCAACAACCGCAATTACGATCGCGGCTACCAGGGCCAGCAGAGTGGCTACGGTTACGGCGACCGCAACGTGCGCTGCCAGACCTGCGGCGTGGTGCAGGAGGTGCAGCAGGTCTACACCGACGGCGGCGGCAACGGCGGCACGCTGGGAGCGATCATCGGCGCGGTTGCCGGTGGCGTGCTCGGCAACCAGGTCGGCAAGGGCGATGGCCGCAAGGCTGCCACCGTGGCTGGCGCGGTAGCAGGCGGCGTCGTCGGCAACCAGGTCGGCAAGCGCAGCGGCGGCAACGACGTCGCATGGCGCATCGTGGTGCGGCTGGACAATGGCCAGTACGCCACGGTGACCCAGCGCGAGAATCCCGGCGTCCGCAGCGGCGACTACGTCGAGGTGCGCGGGGATCACGTATACGCACGCTGATTGGAGCATATGGACGTCTGGACGTCCAAAATCAAAAGGCCCTCGTAAGAGGGCCTTTTTTATTTCATCGCCGATGCGCGGAATCAGTTCACCGCGTAGAACGCATGTTCGCCGATCGTCACGCTGGGGCGGTTTCGCGACCATGCGGGGGAGATCGCCGTCGTGGCGAAATGGTCGGCGCGCGGCACCAGCATGCGGCGCTGTGCGACAGGGAGCTGCCAGTTCTGGATCGACATGCCGGCCACCCGCCATGCCTTGTTGAAGGCTTCCAGATTGGTGATTTCGAACGAGCCGGGCGTGGTCGTCGTCGCGAACTGGTGAGGCGAGGTCACCACTTTGCATACGGTGTCGCCCCAGCGGCCGCGATCGCGACGGCGCAGGGCCACTTCCGCCACGGCAAGCTGGCCGTTGGTGGATTCGCTGCGCGCCTCGAGGTAGACGGTGGTGGCCAGGCAGGCCTGGTCCGCAACGGGCTGGGGCATCAGTGTCGTCAGCCACAACAGCATGGAAAGTTTCATGGTTCTGCCTCCAACGTGCTGTACGCGTAAAGCAGACCGCAGCTTCATGCGCCGTTGCGGTGGACGGGCGGGCAGGCCGTTCCACCTGGATCAATCGCCGTGGCCGAAACTTGTGGCCAAGACGCTTTGCCACGGGATTGTGGCGGGTCGAACGGCGGTTCAGGCCGGTCGGGGGATTTGGCTGTTGTCGGGCGTTGCGCGGCCGCGTCGGCCGTGTTGCCTTCGACTACTACGCACTCGTTGGCTGCGAGGCGGTGTTCCATCCGGCGATGCTGCCGCCGGGTCGCGCCGATTCGGATTCTTCCGGTTCGTCGCGTACATCGACACCCCGTGTTCCGGATGTCGCGATATTCGATCGGCGGAGCCTAGTGGCGGAATTTGCCGCTGGCAAGTGCCGGGGTGCCGAAGTTTATCTGACGCTCACGATTCGTTGACGATGCCATGACGAACGAATTGCCTCGTCGCGACGCGTATCGATCATGCCGGCCATGACGTGACGAGTTCCATCACGAAGTTGCCGTCGAGTGCTTGCACATGCGTGCCGCCGGCTTGCGCTGCAACGTCGTCGCTCAACACGACGAGTGCCTCGATGCCGTCGTCCGCCGCGATGGCTTCGAGTACGCAACCGATCTCGCGTCCGTCGCTGCGCAGCACATCGCCGGCATTCGCTGCTTGCGACAAAGTGACGCGATGCAGGTGTCGTTTGTGTCCGCCGCGGAAATGCAGTCGCGCGACGATTTCCTGGCCGGGGTAGCAGCCCTTGTCGACGGCGACCGCGTGCAGTCGCTGCAGCGACAGTGCCGGCGGCAACAGTTCATTCAACAGTTGCGTCGGCAGCCACGGCCAGCCCGCGCGCAACTGCGGCAAACGCCATGCATCGTCGCCGTTTCCGGAAGCGGCGATGCGCAGGCTGTGCGTGTCGCAGCCGAACGACACCGTTGCGCCGTCCTCCATGATGGCGTTCAGCGGCAGTGACGGACCCGTAGCGAGCGTGCGCGGCGGCAGCGCGGCCACGCTGACTTTCGAACGGAACACGAAGCGCCGCAGCGCATCGGCCGTCGCGGCGGCGACGCCGCCGCGCAGCAGCACCAGATAGCGGTCGTCGGCGAGACGGGCCAGGTGGAACAACGCGCGCACGCGTCCTTGCGGGTCGAGCCATGCGCTGAATTGCCACTGGCCGACGGCGAGCGAGCTGACCGCGCTGCTGAACTGCGCGTGCGCGAAAGTCGTCGCGTCGGGGCCTTCGATCAACAGAGTTTCGGCAGGATGGTATGTCGGCATGAGTCACGCAGAGTTGGGGGCAGGTGGCGCCGGGTACAAGTGCGATACGGCAGTCGCGACTTCGCTGGCGCATGGCGCATGGTTGTACTGCATTGCCGCAAGTATTAACCTTTGTCGGCTTACAAAAACCATGTCCGATACCTCCTTCCCAGCCGAGTCCACACCTGCTTCCGTTCCGACGGAAACGACTGCCGTGCCTGTCGGCCCGGCAGCGGACAAGGCACCAGGGGAGCGGCCGGCCCCCGATCCCACGCGTTATGGTGATTGGGAAAAGAACGGGCGCTGTATCGACTTCTGAACGACCGCACGGCGCGTGTCGCCGTTGCGTACCGGGACAGGGGAAGGTGCGGCATGGACATCAGCGATTCCACACAGGATAGCCGCCATGGCAGACACGCAACGACCGCTCTCCCCGCATCTGCAGATCTACAGGAAGCAGGTGCAGATGATGACCTCCATCACGCACCGCGCCACCGGCATCGCGCTGGCTGTCGGCACCTTGTTGGTGGTTTGCGGCCTGCTGCACCTGGCGGCGGGCGAGGAGAGCTTCAACCACTTCAAGGGCGTCATCGGCAGTCCGGTGGGCCTGATCCTGCTGCTCGGCTGGAGCTGGTCGCTGTTCTATCACCTGTGCAACGGCATCCGGCACCTGGTGCAGGATGCCGGCCTCGGTTACGAAATTCCCCAGTTCATCCGTTCCAGCTGGCTGTCGGTCGCCGGCAGCATCGTGCTCACGGTGCTGGTGTGGGCTTATGTATGGATGGCCGGAGGTGCGGCATGAGCGCCAGGGACGCTGTCGTGAAAGACCGCCGCAACCCGCTGAAGACCGCCCGCGGCCTGGGTTCGTCGCAGTCCGGCGTGGGCCACTGGTGGACCCAGCGGGTGACCGCGGCGGCACTCGTGCTGCTGGGCATCTGGTTCGTGGTCACCGTGCTGTGCCTGCTGCATGCCGACTACGCCACCGCGCGCGCCGCCGTGGCGAAGCCGTGGAACGCGCTGCTGCTGATCGCGTTCGTGCTCACCATGTTCTGGCATGCCGTGCTTGGCCTGCAGGTGGTGATCGAGGACTACGTGCATACCCGCTGGAAGGAAGTCGTGCTGATGGTCGCGATCAAGTTCCTCGCGGTGCTGGGCGCGCTGGCTGGCGTGCTTGCCGTGCTGCGCATTGCGCTGACCCCATAACAAGACGCGAGGCCGCGATTTCATGGAAAGCTACAAAGTTCAGCAGCATCTGTATGACGTGATCGTGGTGGGCGCCGGCGGCGCCGGCCTGCGCGCCACGTTCGGCCTGGCCGAGAAGGGCCTCAAGGCCGCCTGCATCACCAAGGTCTTCCCCACCCGCTCGCATACGGTGGCGGCGCAGGGCGGCATCTCCGCCGCGCTCGGCAACATGGGCGAAGACGACTGGCGCTTCCACTTCTACGACACCGTCAAGGGTGGCGACTGGCTCGGCGACCAGGACGCGATCGAGTACATGTGCAAGCACGCGCCGGAGGCGGTGATCGAGCTGGAGCACTACGGCGTGCCGTTCTCGCGCACCGACGAAGGGAAGATCTACCAGCGCCCGTTCGGCGGCATGACCACGCATTACGGCAAGGGGACCGCGCAGCGCACCTGCGCCGCGGCCGACCGCACCGGCCACGCGATCCTGCATACGCTGTACCAGCAGGCGCTGGCGCACGACGCCACGTTCTTCATCGAATACTTCGCGATCGACCTGATCTTCGACGAAGCAGGCGTCTGCCGCGGCGTGCTTGCGCTGGACATGAACGAGGGCACCTTGCACTTCTTCCGCGGCCAGGCCGTGGTGCTGGCCACCGGCGGCTACGGCCGCGCCTACTTCAGCGCCACCTCGGCGCATACCTGCACCGGCGACGGCGGCGGCATGGTGCTGCGCGCGGGCCTGGCGCTGCAGGACATGGAGTTCGTGCAGTTCCACCCCACCGGCATCTACGGCGCCGGCTGCCTGATCACCGAAGGCGTGCGCGGCGAAGGCGGCTACCTCACCAACTCCGCGGGCGAGCGCTTCATGGAGCGCTACGCGCCCAGCGCGAAGGACCTGGCTTCGCGCGACGTGGTCAGCCGCGCCATGACGATCGAGATCCGCGAAGGCCGCGGCGTCGGCGAGCACAAGGACCACATCCATCTCAACCTGATGCACCTCGGTCCCGAGGTCATCCACGAACGGCTGCCGGGCATCGCCGAGTCGGCGCGCATCTTCGCCGGCGTGGACGTGACCAAGGAACCGATCCCGGTGTTGCCGACCGTGCACTACAACATGGGCGGCATCCCGACCAACTATCACGGCGAAGTGGTGCAGAAGCGCGGCGACGACGTCGACGCGATCGTGCCGGGCCTGTTCGCGATCGGCGAGGCGGCCTGCGTGTCGGTGCATGGCGGCAACCGCCTGGGCTCGAACTCGCTGCTCGACCTGGTGGTGTTCGGCCGTGCGGTGGCGCATCGCTGCGCCGAGCTGATCGAGCCGGGCGCGGCGCACAAGGACCTGCCGACGAACGTGCTGGACAAGTCGCTGGCCCGTTTCGACGCGCTGCGCCATGCCAAGGGCGGCACGCCGACGGCGCAGATCCGCATGGCGATGCAGCGCACGATGCAGAAGGATGCCGCGGTGTTCCGCACCGGCGAGACGCTGGCCGAGGGCAAGCAGAAGATCTCCGAGGTGTTCGACATGTTCCAGGACGTCGGCGTCAGCGACCGTTCGCTGGTGTGGAACTCCGACCTGATCGAGACGCTAGAGCTGTCCAACCTGCTGGCGCAGGCGGTGGCTACCATGCATTCGGCCGAGCAGCGCCCGGAAAGCCGCGGTGCGCATGCGCGCGAGGACTTCCCGGAGCGCGACGACGTCAACTGGATGAAGCACACCCTGGTGTGGGTCGACGAAGCGGGCAAGTCGCGCTTCGATTTCCGCCCGGTGCACATGAATCCGATGACCGACGAGGTCAAGGCCGTGCCGCCGGCGAAGCGGGTCTACTGAGCCTGCGCTTGCAGGCGGCATCACATCATCAGGTCGTACGGTCGGGGCGCAAGCCCTCCTGCAGAAAGTCGAAGGGTCCAGCACATGGCAGAGTTTTCGCTACCGAAGAATTCAAAGATCCAGCCGGGCAAGCACTATCCGGCCAAGGATGCGAAGAAGCCGCGCACCTTCCGCATCTATCGCTGGTCGCCGGATGACGGGCAGAACCCGCGCATCGACACCTACGAGGTCGACCTGGCCGCGTGCGGTCCGATGGTTCTGGACGCGCTGCTGAAGATCAAGAACGAGATCGACCCCACGCTGACCCTGCGCCGTTCCTGCCGCGAGGGCATCTGCGGCTCGTGCGCGATGAACATCGACGGCACCAACACGCTGGCCTGCACCCGCGCCATCAGCGAGTGCGCCTCGGGCGACGTGAAGATCTACCCGCTGCCGCACATGCCGGTGGTGAAAGACCTGATTCCCGACCTGACCCACTTCTACGCGCAGTTCGCCTCGATCAAGCCGTGGATCCGCACGCAGAGCCCGGCGCCGGATCGCGAGCGGCTGCAGTCGCCGGAGGAACGCAAGAAGCTCGACGGCCTGTACGAATGCATCCTGTGCGCGTGCTGCTCGACCAGCTGCCCCAGCTATTGGTGGAACGGCGACAAGTACCTGGGCCCGGCGATCCTGCTGCAGGCCTACCGCTGGATCGTCGACTCGCGCGACGAAGCCACCGGCGAGCGCCTGGACGACCTGGAAGACCCGTTCAAGCTGTACCGCTGCCACACCATCATGAACTGCACGCGCACCTGCCCGAAGGGCCTCAACCCGGCCAAGGCGATCGCCGAGATCAAGAAGCTGATGGTGGAGCGGCGTTCGGCCTGACCGTGCCGGGCATGGTTCGACCACGACAGGCCGCCGCGTGCGGCCTGTCGCGTTCTGGCACAACGGCTACACTTCGCATTCATGGATACGACCGAGTCCCGTGATGGATGAAGCCCGCATCAAGCGCCTGCGCTGGCGCACCCGCCGCGGTACCCGCGAACTGGACGCCTTGTTCGGCGGCTGGCTGGACGAGCGCTTTGCCGGTGCGGACGAAGCGCAGCAACAGGCGTTCGACGAACTGCTCGACGTGCAGGACCCGGACCTGTGGGACTGGGTGATGGGCCACGCGCGCCCGGAACGGGCGGACTGGCAGGCGATCGTCGATGACATCCGCGCCCGCCATCGGCTTTGAGTACCGGCCGTCGCGGTTGTTGCGGCGAATGCTGATCGTGGCCGCCGCCCTGGCCGTGCTTGCCGTGGCGCTGAGTGCGCTGGCTGCGTGGCTGAAGCTGCTGCTCGTGACAACCGTGTCGCTGGCGACCTGGCATGCGCTTCGCCGCCTGGCCACGAACCCGATCGCGGCAGCCGGCTGGAGCGCCGACGATGCCTGGACGCTGCGCCTGACCGACCACGAGGACGTGCCGGCCACGCTGGCCTCGTTCCGGGTGCTTGGCGCGTTCGTGCTGCTGCGCCTGCAGACGGCGGAGCGTGGCGTGCAGGTGCTGCTGCTGGGGCCGGACAACAGCGACGCGGACATCCGCCGGCGCCTGCGCATGCGCCTGGCCACGATCCAGCCGGGCGAAGCCGTGCCGCGCCTGTGACCGGCCGGCAACTTCGCCGACGCAGCGCGGTCTGAGCGAATACCTGATAATGGACGACCGGGCGGCCCGCCCTGCGATCCCCGACAAGCGACCCGCCCATGTTTCGACCGCTCGAACTCTTCATCGGCTTGCGCTACACCCGCGCCAAGCGGCGCAACCAGTTCATCTCGTTCATCTCCACCGTTTCGATCGTGTGCATCGCGATCAGCGTGATCGCGCTGATCACGGTGATGTCGGTGATGAACGGCTTCGACTACCAGATGCGTTCGCGCATCCTCGGCGCGATCTCGCACGCCACCGTATCCGGCATCGGCGAGAGCGTGCAGGACTGGCCGCGCGCGCTGCAGATCGCCGAGGCCAACCCGCACGTGCTGGGCGCCGCGCCGTACGTGGAGAGCGAGGCGATGCTGCTGGCGCGGCGCTCCAGCGGCGCGCTGGTGCGCGGCGTCGAGCCGGCGCAGGAACCGAAGGTCGTCGACATCGACAAGCACATGCTCGAAGGCAAGCTCAGCGAGCTGACCCCGGGCAGCTGGAACATCGTGCTGGGCCGCGAGCTGGCGATGACGCTCGGCGTGACGGTCGGCGACCGCGTCACCATGGCGGTGCAGCAGCTGCGCGCCACGCCGATGGGCAGCGTGCCGCGGATGCGCAGCTTCCACGTGGTGGGTACGTTCGAGCTGGGCATGGAGCAGTTCGACTCCGGCCTGGCCCTGGTCAACATGAGCGACGCCGAGAAACTCAACGACTTGAGCGGCCCGACCGGCATCCGCCTCAAGCTCGACGACCTGTTCAACGCCCGTCCGGTCGCGCGCGAACTGGCCGACCAGCTCGGCCAGGTCTACCGGGTGCAGACCTGGATGGACACCAACGCGAACCTGTTCGCCGCGCTGTCGATGGAGAAGATGGTGATGTTCATCATCCTGTCGCTGATCATCCTGGTCGCGGTGATCAACCTGATCTCGATGCTGATGATGCTGGTCACCGACAAGCAGGCCGACATCGCGATCCTGCGCACGCTCGGCGCCACCCCGCGCAGCATCATGGGCATGTTCATGGTGCAGGGCGTGCTGGTGGGCTTCGTGGGCATCGGCTTCGGCGTGGGCTTCGGCTCGCTGCTGTCGTGGAAGCTGCCCGGCATCATCAAGTGGATCGAGCACACCTTCCACGTCACCTTCCTGTCGCCGGACGTCTACTACATCAGCGAGGTGCCGAGCCGGCTGGACTGGCACGACGTGGGCTGGACCGCGCTGCTGACCTTCGCGTTCTCGCTGCTGGCCACCCTCTATCCCGCGTGGCGCGCCTCGCGCACGCAGCCGGCGCAGGCGCTGCGCTATGAATAAGGCCGTCATGAATTCCACGACCGAACACGTGCTGCGTGCCAGCCACGTCGCCAAGACCTACGACGAAGGCGGGCTGCGCACCGAAGTGCTGAGCGACGTCAGCTTCACCCTGAAGCGCGGCGAGACGATGGCGATCGTCGGCGCCTCCGGCTCGGGCAAGAGCACCTTGCTGCACATCATCGGCGGGCTCGACACGCTGACCGCCGGCGAAGTGGAAGCCGATGGCCGCGTGCTGTCGAAGCTGTCCGACGCCGAGCGCGGCCGCGTGCGCAACCGCTCGCTCGGCTTCATCTACCAGTTCCACCACCTGCTGCCCGAGTTCACCGCGCTGGAGAACGTGTGCATGCCGCTGCTGATCCGCGGCACCGCGATCGCCGAGGCGCAGAAGCGGGCCATGGCCTTGCTGGAACGGGTCGGCCTGGGCGGGCGCACGCACCATAAGCCGTCCGAGCTGTCCGGCGGCGAACGCCAGCGCTGCGCGGTGGCGCGCGCGCTGGTGACCAAGCCGGCCTGCGTGCTCGGCGACGAGCCCACCGGCAACCTCGACGAAGGCAATGCCGCGCAGGTCTATGCGCTGATGCTGGAACTCAACCGCGAGATCGGCACCAGCTTCGTGCTGGTCACCCACGATCCGCACCTGGCGGCGAAGATGGACCGCACCCTGGTGCTGCACAACGGCGTGCTGCAGGAAAGCCCGAAAGCCTGACGCTCTGGCTCCTTCCCCCGCAGCGTCGGGGGAGAGAGACGACCCCGTGCTTTCAGGCGGGCGCCTACACGCTTTTCGTCTTCATCGCTGCAGCCATCACGCTAGGCTCGGACTCTTCCAGGATGGAATGAGGCACGACATGGCGCGACTGGGGGCGATCACGGCGGCGTCGGCCTTGCTGGCCGGCGTGCTGCTGGTGCAGTGGTTGCCGCAGTTGCCGCCGCACTGGATCGTGGCCCTGTTGCTGCTGGCGGCCGCGTTGCTGGCCTGGCGTTGTCCGCGCTGGCGCTGGCTGGCCTGGCTGCTGTTCGGCATCGCGTGGGCGGCGTGGCGCGGCGGCGTGGCGATGGACGCGCGGTTGCCGCGGGCGCTGGAAGGGCGCGATTTCGTGGTCGTCGGCACGATCGCCGACCTGGCGCTGGCGCACCCGGATGCCAGCCGCTTCACGCTGCAGGTGCAGCAAGCCACGCTGGACGGCCGGCCGGTCGCGCTGCGCGGTCGCGTCACGGTGGCCTGGTACGACGGTGCGCCGCCGCTGCGCTCGTGTTCGCGCTGGCGCCTGTCGTTACGGTTGAAGCGGCCGCGAGGGTTGCTCGATCCGGGCGGTGCCGATAGCGAACGTTCGGCGCTGGAGCGCGGCATCGTCGCCACCGGCTACGTGCGCGACGATCCCGACAACGCGCCGCTGGCCGGCGCGCGCTGGTGCGTCGACGGAGTGCGCGACGCGGTGGCCCGCGGCATCGCGGCGCGCGTGCGCGACCGGCATGACGCGGCCCTGCTGCAGGCGTTCACGGTCGGCGACACGCGCGGGCTGCAGCAGCGAGACTGGGCGGTGGCGCGCGCGAACGGCGTGTCGCACCTGATCGCGATCTCCGGCTTCCACGTCGGCGTGGCGGCGGTGTTCGGCGTGTGGCTGGCGTGGCTGGCCTACGCGTTGTGGCCGCGGCTGGGGCTGTGCTTGCCGCGGCCGCAGGCGCAGGCCGCGGCGGCGCTGCTGGTGGCTGCGACGTACAGCGCGCTGGCCGGCTTCGGCCTGCCCACGGTGCGCACCCTGCTGATGATCGCGGTGGTGGCGCTGGCGCGCTGCAGCCGTCGCGGCAGCAGCGGCGCGCACTCGCTGGCGCTGGCGATGATCGCGATCCTGCTGGCCGATCCGCTGGCGGTGCTGGCGGCAGGTTTCTGGCTGTCGTTCGTCGGCGTGGCGTTCCTGATGCTGTGCCTGCAATCGCGCGGCCGCGGCCTGCGCGCGTTCCTGCACGAGCTGTCGGCCGGCCAGTTGGTGATGACGGTGGCGCTGCTGCCGCTGACCTTGTGGTTCTTCGGCCAGGCTTCGCTGGTGGGCGCGTTGTCGAACCTGATCGCGGTGCCCGTGGTCAGCTTCATGATCGTGCCGTGCGCCTTGCTCGGCATGCTGTTGCTGGGTTTGTGCCCGCCGCTGGCCGCGCCGGTGCTGTGGCTGGCCGCGCGGACCGCGCATGCGCAATGGTGGCTGCTGGAACAGATGGCGACGTGGCCCGGTGCGCACTGGTATCTGCCCGCGGTGCAGGCGCATGCGCTGCTGCTGGCCGTGCTCGGCGCGCTGTGGCTGTTCCTGCCGCGCGGCGTGCCGCTGCGCGGGCTCGGCCTGCTGCTGTTCCTGCCGCTGCTGTGGCCGCCGTTGCCGCGGCCGGCGGAGGGCGCCTTCCAGGTGTGGGTGCTGGACGTGGGGCAGGGCTTGTCGGTGCTGCTGCGCACCCGTGATCACGTGCTGGTCTATGACGCAGGCGCGCGTTACCCGTCCGGCTTCGACCTGGGCGAGGCGGTGGTGTTGCCGTCGGTTCACGCGCTGGGCATCGGTCGGTTGGACATGCTGATGATCAGCCATGGCGACAACGACCATGCCGGCGGAGCCGAGGCGGTCGCCGACGCCTTCCCGCAGGCGCAGCGCTATGCCGGCGAGCCGTCGCGGATGCGCGTGCCGATGCAGCAATGCGTGGCCGGGCAGGCGTGGCAATGGGATGGCGTGCGTTTTCGCGTGCTGAACCCGGCCCGTGGTGCGGGCGACCGCGACAACGACAGTTCCTGCGTGCTGCTGGTCGAGGGGCGCGGCGGGCGTCTGCTGCTGACCGGCGACATCAGTTCGAAGGTGGAGCCGCAGGTGGCGGCGGCGCTCGGTCCCGGGCCGCCACCGGTCATGCTGGTACCGCACCACGGCAGCAAGACCTCGTCCAGCGCCGCCTTCATCGCCGCCGTGCGGCCGCGGTTGGCCGTGGTGTCGGCGGGCTGGCGCAACCGCTTCGGCCACCCGAAGCCGGAGGTGCTGGCGCGCTACGCCGCTGCCCACGTGCCGGTGTTCGATACGGCCCGGCAGGGCGCGATCCCGCTGGATTTCCCCGCCGATGCGCCGCCGCGGCGCGAACCGGGCTGGCGCCGGCGGCAGGCGCGCTATTGGCGTGAGTGACGGGTCAGGCGGGGAATGCCACGCATGCCGCAGTACAGCGGGGCGAGACTGCTATCATGCGCGCTTCCTGTCAGGTCGTGCGTTGGGGTCGAAAAGTGCTGGAAATTCTGTTGGCTGGCGGTTGGGCGCTGGCGCCCATCCTGATCTGTTCGGCGGTGGCCTTGGCGATCGTGCTGGAGCGCTGCTGGACCCTGCGCCGCAAATCGGTGCTGCCGCCGGGCCTGGGCGATGAAGTGCGCCAGTGGGCGCGTTCCGGCCAGCTCGATCCGAAACATCTCGACACGCTGGCCAGCGGTTCGCCGCTGGGCGAGCTGCTGGCAGCCGCGCTGGCCGTGCGCCGGCAGCCGCGCGAACTGATCAAGGAGCGCATCGAGGACACTGGCCGGCACGTCATCCACCGGATGGAACGCTACCTCAACACGCTGGGCACGATCGCGCTGATCGGCCCGTTGCTGGGCCTGTTCGGTACCGTGATCGGCCTGATCCGCATGTTCATGGAAGTGATGGCCGGCGGCATCGGCGATCCGGCGAAGATGGCCGGCGGCATCGGCGAGGCGCTGATCTGCACCGCGGCGGGCCTGACCGTGGCCATCCCGGCGTATGTGCTGCACCGCTACTTCCGCTCGCGCGTGGCCGGCTACTGCGTGGAGATGGAAAAGCAGGCGACGGCGCTGCTCGACGACCTGACCCTGGCCGCTGCTCCGGTGGCGGCACCCGTACGGCCGCGCCGCGCGCCGGTACCGACCGCGCCGAGCGCAGGCTGAGGCGCACCGATGCGTATCGGCAACGACCGCCGCGGCGACGACTTCGAGATCAACGTGATCCCGTTGATCGACGTGCTGCTGACCCTGCTGATGTTCTTCGTGCTGACCAGCACGTTCATCCAGCACTCGCGTCTGCAGATCACCCTGCCGCAGGCGAGCACGCAGGACCGCGACATGAACGCCCCGGCGCTGACCGTGATGATCGACCATGACGGCCGTTTCTACGTCGGCAGCGACGAGGTGATGGGCGAGGGCATCGAGGCGCTGAAGCAGACCATCGCGCGCAATGCGGGCGACGACCGCGAGCGCCCGGTGACGATCCGCGCCGACGCGATGACGCCAAACCAGAACGTGGTCACCGCGATGGACGCGCTGGGCCAGCTCGGCTTCACCCGGCTGTCGATCGCCACCACGCCGAGCAAGCCGGGCGCAGGCAAATGAGCGGCAGGAAAATCGCCGTATGGGACGTGCAGACCTGGCGCGTCTACAAGCGGCTGCTGGGGTATACGAAGCGCTACTGGCTGGTGGGCCTGATTGCGCTGATCGGCATGGTCCTGGACGGCGGCGCGCTCGCGGCCTTCACCCAGAAGCTGAAGCCGATGATCGATGACCTGTTCGCGAAGAAGGATGCCTACCTGATCTTCTGGATGCCGATCTGGATCATGGGGATCTTCGCGGTACGCGGCGTCGGCACCTTCGTCAGCAGCTACGGCATTTCCTACATCGGCCGCAACGTCGTGCAGTCGATCCAGTCCGATGTCTTCGCCGCCTACCTGAGGTTGCCGGCGGCATTCTTCGGCAACGAGCCGTCGGGCCAGCAGATTTCCCGCGTCACCTACACCAGCGAACAAGTGGCCTCGGCGTCCACCGACGCGGTGAAGATCGCGGTGACCGAAGGCGTCACCGTGATCGGCATGCTGTATGTCATGTTGAGCAACAGCGCCTACCTCTCGCTGGCGCTGCTGGTGATGGTGCCGGCGATCGGGCTGATCGCCACCCTGGTGAGCCGGCGTTACCGGCTGATCAGCCGGCGCATCCAGAGCATGATGGGCTCGATCACCGGCGCGGTGGACGAATCGGTCAATGCGCACCGCGAAGTGCGCATCTATGGCGGCCAGCAGCACGAGGCCGCGCGCTTCAGCGAGGTTACCCACCGCGCCCGTCGGCTCAACCTGAAGATCGCCGCCACCAACGCCAGCGCCAGCACGTCGATCCAGACCGTGGCCGCGCTGGCCCTGGCCGTGTTGGTGTTCCTGGCGACACGGCCGGACGTGATCACCAACATTTCGCCGGGCGTGTTCGTCACCGTGCTGACCGCGATGGGCGCGCTGATGCCGTCGCTGAAACGGCTTGCGAACGTGCAGGCGAACATCCAGCGCGGCGTGTCCGCCGCGGAGGATCTGTTCGAGGTCATGGACATGCCGCCGGAGACCGATACGGGCCACCGGGAAATCGTGCGGACGCGTGGCGACATCCGTTTCGAAAATATCCGCATGACCTATCCGCGCGGCGAGTTCGAGGCCCTGCGCGGCGTGGACCTGCATTGCGCCCCCGGCACGGTGACCGCCCTGGTCGGCCGCTCCGGCAGCGGCAAGAGCAGCCTGGTCAGCCTGCTGCCGCGCTTCTATGCGCCCAGCGCCGGACGCATCGTGCTGGACGGCGAGAATTACGAAGACTACACGCTGGCTTCGCTGCGCCGGCAGATCGCCTGGGTCGGGCAAAGCGTGGTGCTGTTCGACGACACCGTGGCCAACAACATCGCCTACGGCGAACTGGCCGGTGCCAGCGAAGCGGACATCGTGGCCGCGGCCGAGGCGGCGAACGCGATGGAATTCATCGCGCGCCTGCCGCAGGGCATCCACACGCCGATCGGGCAGAGCGGCAACACGCTTTCCGGCGGCCAGCGCCAGCGCATCGCGATCGCCCGCGCGATTCTCAAGAATGCGCCGATCCTGGTGCTGGACGAGGCGACCAGCGCGCTCGACACCGAATCGGAGCAGCTGATCCAGCAGGCACTGCAGCGCCTGATGCGCGACCGCACCACCCTGGTGATCGCCCATCGCCTGTCCACCGTCGAGGGTGCCGGGCAGATCGCCGTGATGGACCAGGGCCGCATCATCGAGCGTGGCACGCACGCCGAACTGATCGCGCTGGGCGGGCAGTACGCCGCGCTGCACCGGATGCAGTTCCACGACCACGCCGCCGGCCCCGGCAGCGACTGAGGATCGTCCATGGCGCTGATCGACACGCTCGAATCAGCCTGGTACGGCAACGGCCGGGTTCCGTGGTGGGCGCCGCCGCTGGCGGCGCTGTACGGCGGCGCGACCCGGCTGCGCCGCGGCCTGTTCCGGATCGGCGGGCTGCGCAGCGTGCGCCTGCCGGCGCCGGTCGTGGTGATCGGCAACCTCAGTGTCGGCGGCACCGGCAAGACGCCGTTGACGATCGCCGTGGCCGCCGCCTTGCGTGCGCGCGGTTACCGGCCCGGCGTGGTCAGCCGCGGCTACGGCGGCAGCCAGCGTGAAGCGCTGTTGCTCGGCGAAGCGCCGGACCCGGCGCAGGTCGGCGACGAACCCTGCCTGATCCGCGCCAGCGGCGTGCCGGTGGCGGTGGGGCGCGATCGTCCGGCGGCGGCGCAACTGCTGCTGGACGCCGGCTGCGACGTGCTGATCGCCGACGACGGCCTGCAGCACTACCGCCTGGCACGCGACGTGGAAATCTGCGTGATCGACGGCGTGCGCCGCTTCGGCAACCGCCGGCTGCTGCCGGCCGGGCCGTTGCGCGAACCGCTGGGCCGGCTGCAGCGCGTCGACCTGCGCGTCTGCAACGGCGGCGTGGCCGAGGCAGGCGAATACCCGATGCAGCTGCGCGGCGGCGACGCGATCGCACTGGACGACGGCCGCATGCAGGCGCTGGCCAGCTTCGGCGGCCGGCGCGTCCACGCGGTGGCGGCGATCGGCAACCCGCAGCGTTTCTTCGACAGCCTGCGTGCCGCCGGCGTCGAGGTGATCGAGCATGCTTTCGCCGACCACCACGGTTTCGTTCCGGCGGACCTGGATTTCGCCGATGGCCTGCCGCTGCTGATGACCGACAAGGACGCGGTCAAATGCCGGCGTTTCGCGCGGCCGCAATGGTGGCGGGTGCCGGTGCAGGCGGACCTGCCGCAAGCGTTTTACGGGGCGCTGGTCGAGCGCCTGGAAGGCCTGCGCCGGGAAACGAGTTCGCCCGCCACGTAGACCGTGCGAGCCAGGCTGCCACCGATCCAGTAGCACAGCTCGGCCGGCTGGCGCGCGTTCCACACCACCAGGTCGGCGCGCTGGCCGACCGCCAGCGTGCCGCGGTCGCCAAGGCCCAGTGCACGCGCGGCATTCACGGTAACTCCGCGCAGCGCCTCCTCCGGCGTCAGCCGGAACAGGGTGCAGGCCATGCCGGCGGCCAGCCGCAGCGACAGCAGCGGCGAGGTGCCGGGATTGCAGTCGGTGGCGATGGCGATCGGCACGTGGTGTTCGCGCAATGCCGCGACCGGCGGCAGCTGCGTCTCGCGCAGCGCGTAGAACGCACCGGGCAGCAGTACCGCGACAGTGCCGGCGGCGGCCATCGCCGCGATGCCGGATTCGCCGAGGTGTTCCAGATGGTCGGCGGAAAGGCCGCCGTACTCGGCGACCAGTGCGGCGCCGCCGAGATCGGACAACTGCTCGGCGTGCAGCTTCACCGGCAGGCCGAGCTGTCTTGCGCGTTCGAACACGCGGCGGGTTTCCTCGCGGCTGAAGCCGATGCCTTCGCAGAACGCATCGACCGCATCGACGAGTTTTTCGGCGGCAAGCGCGGGCAGCATCTCGTCGCAGACCAGCACCACATAGTCGTCGCGTCGGTCCCGGTATTCCGGCGAAAGCGCATGCAGGCCGAGGAAGCTGGTGCGCACGCTGATGCCCAGCTCGCGGCCGAGCCGTCGCGCCACGCGCAGCATGCGGCGTTCGCTGTCGAGGTCCAGCCCGTAGCCGGACTTGATCTCCAGCGTGGTCACGCCGTCGGCCAGCAACGCGCGGGCGCGCGGCAGCGATTGCGCGAGCAACTGCTCCTCGCTGGCGGCGCGGGTGGCATTGACGCTGGAGACGATGCCGCCGCCGGCGCGGGCGATCTCCTCGTAGCTGGCGCCGTTGAGGCGCAGCTCGAATTCGTGGGCACGGTCGCCGCCGAACACCAGATGGGTGTGGCAGTCGACCAGCCCCGGCGTGACCAGGGCGCCATCCAGCGATTCCACCGTGACGGCGAGTGCGCCCGGTGCGTCCGGCAGGTCGTCCTGCCGACCGACCCAGGCGATGCGGCCATGGTGCAGCGCGATCGCGCCGTGCTCGATCAGGCCATAAGGCTCGTCGCCGGCAAACGTGGCGAGGTTGGCGTTCAGCAGCAGGCGGTCCCAGCGGGGTTCGGTCATGGTTGTCGCTCCGTCATGGCTGGCTGGGGTGCGGCGGGTCCGCAGGTGCAGCGGGCTCCGTGTAGGCCGTGGTTTCGCCGGCGGCGGGCAGCGGCTGCGCGGGTGCCTGGTCGGTATGCGCAGTCTGTTGCCGATCGAAGTCGCGCACCATGCGCTCGGCGAAATCGCGATACACCGGGGTGGGGCAGAACAGCGACGCCGCCGCGCGGGCGAGCAGGCAGGCGGCCATGATCGGGATCACCATGCCCTGGTTGGCGGTCAGTTCCATCGCGATCACCGCCGAGGTCAGCGGCGAGCCGGTGACGCCGGCCAGGTACGCGCTCATGCCCAGCAGCACCACCGCACCGGCAGGCGCGCCCGGCAGGAGGTGCGCGATGTTCTGGCCCAGGCCGGCACCGACCGCCAGCGCCGGCGAGAAGATGCCACCCGGGATGCCGGCCCAGTACGAGACCACGTTGGCCAGCAGCTTGGCGATGCCGAAACCCTGGTCGGGCATGCTGGCCGCGCCCTGCACGATCGCGCGGGCCTGGTCGTAGCCGGTACCGTAGATGCTGTTGTGCGTGCATGCGCCGAGCAGGGCCAGCGCCAGGCCGCAGCCCGCGGCGAACCACACCGGCCAGCGCGCGCGCAGGCGGCCGACCTGCGCCAGCGGGCCGCGCCGGCTGAGCAGGATCAGCCGCGCGAACAGGCCGCCCAGCAGGCCGCAGATGACGCCGGTCAGCAGCACGGCGAGCCAGGCATGGCCGAGCGGCAGGCTGGCCTCGACTTCGCCGAAGTACGAGTAGTTGCCCATGATGCCCAGCGAGACCACGCCGCCGATGATCACCGCGGTCAGCAGCAGGCCGCTGAAGCGGTGTTCGAAGGTGCCGGCCAGTTCCTCGATCGCGAACACGACGCCGGCCAGCGGCGTGTTGAACGCCGCCGCAATGCCGGCCGCGCCGCCGGCCAGGATGAAGCGCGAGGCGGCCTTGGCGTCGCTGAAGCCGAAACGCCGGCCGATGGAATGGAACAAGGCGGCGCCGACGTGCACGGTCGGACCTTCGCGCCCGATCGAGGCGCCCACCGCCAGCGAGATCAGGGTCAGCAGCATCTTGCCGGCGGCAATCGGCAACGACAGCATGCGCGCGCGAAAGCCCTCGTCCTCGACATGCAGGGTGCCGATCACCTGCGGGATGCCGCTGCCGCGCGTTGCGCGCAGGCGCCCTTCGGTGACCCAGGCGAGCAGGCCGAACACGATCGGGGTGAGGATCAGCGGAATCCAGCTGCCGTGGCCGAGGAGGCTCAGGAACAGCCGGTATGCCCACACGCTGGCCTTCGCGAACAGGATCGCCGCCAGCGCCACCAGCACCGCGCCGGACCACAGCACCAGCCGGCGCTTCCAGTGATGCGGCGCAAAGAACTCATGGCCGAGCAACGCCTGCAGGCGCGGGTTCGTCGACTTCGACGCGGGTTCGGGGGACGCGGACATGGCGCGATTATCGCAGAGTCATCGACGCCGGCAGGGCCCGTTTACGAGTTGCGCTCCGGTGGCGGGCATCGCCGCTCCCGAAAGGGTCGGATAACATCGGCAGCCTGCATCGGTGTCCGCGAGCGCTGCAGCGCAAGCACGCGATGCCAGGCGATTTCGGAGCCGGCGATGCCATCCATTCGGTACGCGAGACCTTCTGATGCGAAAAGGCTGGCCGCGTTGGCCGAGGAAACGTTCCGCGACACCTTCGCGAGCATGAATGCCGTGGAAGACATGAATCTTCATTGCCGGACCAGTTACGGCGAAGCCATTCAATTGGCGGAGATCTCAAACGCCGCAATGGCCACCCTGCTCTGCGAGGAAGGCGGGGATCTGACGGCGTTCGCGCAGCTTCGCTGGTCCGGGGCGCCGGGTTGCGTCTCCGCGAAAAGTCCGGGGGAAATTCAACGGCTTTATGTTGCGAAGTCGTGGCACGGAAAGGGTGTTGCGCATGACTTGATGGCAGCCTGCATCAGGGAAATGGAAGGTCGGCAATCCGACGTGGCCTGGCTTGGCGTGTGGGAGCGGAATCCGAGAGCCATAGCCTTCTACAAGAAATTCGGGTTCGTGGAGGTTGGCGACCATGTCTTCCCTTTGGGTACCGATCCCCAGCGCGACATCATCATGACTCGCCCCGTTTCCCATCGGCCTTCAGGCGCCTGACCGTGCCTTCACGGTGGCATCCGTCAGCGCGGCCGCCAGCGCGTCTCGTACAGGTCGAAGCGGCGATCCTTGAGGTTCTGCACCGCGCCGGCGTTGCGCGCGCGGGCCAGGCTTTCCAGGCGCAGGTCGGCGAACAGCACGGTCTCGATGTTCGGGGTCGAATCGGCCGCCACGCCGTCGCGGGCGAAGCCGAAGTCGCTCGGGGTGAGGATGCAGCTCTGGCCGTACTGGATGTCGAAGTTGTTGACGCCGGGCAGGTTGCCCACGTTGCCCGAGAGCACCACGTAGCACTGGTTCTCGATCGCCCGCGCCTGCGCGCAGTAGCGCACGCGCAGGTAACCTTCGCGCACGTCGGTGCAGAACGGCACGAACAGGATCAGCGCGCCCTGGTCGACCAGATGCCGCGCCACTTCGGGAAACTCCGCGTCGTAGCAGATCATCACCCCGATCGGGCCGCAGTCGGTGAGCACGGTGGCCGCGCTGTCGCCGCCGCTGATGTTCCACACGTTGCGCTCGCTCGGCGTCGGGTGCAGCTTCTCGCGCTCGTGGATCGAGCCGTCGCGCAGGCACACGTAGCAGACGTTGTGAATGTCGCCGTTGGCCTGTTCGGTGGGGTGCGTGCCGGCGATGATGTTGATGTTGTAGTGCACCGCCAGCCGGCTGAAGAGCTCCTTCACCTGCGGCGTGTAGTGGCTGAGCTTGCGGATCGACTCCACCGGCGACAGCTCGGTGTTCTCGATCGACAGCAGCTGCAGCGTGATCAGCTCGGGGAAGGTGACGAAGTCCGCGCTGTAGTCGGTGGCGATGTCGGTGAAGTATTCGACCTGGGTGGCGAACTCCTCGAACGAGGTGATCCGGCGCTGCTGGTATTGCACCGAGGCCACCCGCACCGAGTCGGGCAGCAGTCGCGCCGAGGTGATCGGCGGGATGTCCGGCTGGTCGAGCAGTTGCGGATTGCGCCAGACCAGGTGCACCGCATAACCGAGCGACTCGTGATCGGACGGCACGTAGCCGCGCAGGACGCCGACCACCTCGAAACCGTTCGACAGCTGGAAGCTCAGCGTGGGGTCGCGCCGCTTGCCTTCCACCACCGCCTGCACGTAGGCCTCGGGGCTGCCGTAGCGCGCGAGGTTCTTCGCCAGGCCGGGCATGCGTCCGCCGAACACGATGCCGCGCAGCTTCAGGTCCATGCACAGCCGCTTGCGCGCCTGGTACAGCCGTTGGCCGATGCGCATGCCGCGGTAGTCCGGATGCACCACCACTTCCATGCCGTACAGCCAGTTGCCGTCCGGCTTGTGCCGCGAGCCCATGCCGCCGCCGGTGATCTGCATCCAGGTGTGCGGCGCCAGCGCGGTGGCTTCGTCGATGCGGAACGTGGCGCAGTAGCCCACGATCACGCCTTCGTACTCGACCACGAACTGGCCTTCGGGGAAGTGCGTCTGCTGCGAACGCAGCATCTCCACCGAATGGCCCCATTCGTCCGAGTAGATCCGGGCGGTGAGGTCGGCAAGCTGGGGTACGTCGCCCAGCACCGCCTGCCGCAACAACAGCTTCGGGGTGTTTTCGAGGGTTTTCCTGGCCATCCGTCCATTATGCCTGGCGTGAAACACGCCAAAGTGAAGGCGCTTTCATCCACCCGTTACACTGCGCGGCATCGTCCATGGGAGTCGCCTGCATGAGCATTCACGCCGCCGTTCGGCCATTTCGGGCAGGCCAGCTATGGCGCGCCGATGGCTGGCACGCCGACGCAGCGCTGGCTGTTGGCGCCGACGGCCGCTTGCGCGAGCCGGCCGATCGCGGCGGCGAGATGATCGGCAACTGGGTACTGCCGGGCATGCCGAACCTGCATTCGCATGCGTTCCAGCGCGCGATGGCCGGCCTGGCGGAGCGCAAGGGCAGGGCCGACGACAGCTTCTGGAGCTGGCGCGAGACGATGTACGCGTTCGCCGCCACGATCGGCCCGGACGAGCTGCAGGCGATCGCCGCCCAGCTCTACGTCGAGATGCTCAAGGCCGGCTACACCCATGTCTGCGAATTCCACTATCTGCACCATCAGCCGGACGGCACGCCGTACGCGCAGCCGGAGGCGATGTCGCTGGCGCTCGTCGAGGCCGCGCGCGAGGCCGGCATCGGCCTGACCCTGCTGCCGGTGCTGTACATCAGCGGCGGTTTCGACGGCCGTGCGCTCAGCGCGCGGCAACGCCGCTTCGGCCACTCCGTCGAGGCCTGGCTGCGCCTGCTGGAAACGCTGCGCCGGCAGGAGAGCGACGGCGTGTGCGTCGGCATCGCCCTGCATTCGCTGCGCGCGGTGCCGGAACCGGCGCTGCGCGAGGTGCTGGGCCATCCGCTGGCGGGCAGCGGCCCGATCCACATCCACATCGCCGAGCAGATCGGCGAAGTGCAGGACTGCCTGGCCACCCGCGGCGCACGGCCGGTGGAGTGGCTGTTCGACCATGCCGGGGTCGATGCCCGCTGGTGCCTGGTCCACGCCACCCACCTCACCGCGGCGGAGACCACCCAGCTCGCGCGCAGCGGTGCCGTGGCCGGGCTGTGTCCCACCACCGAGGCGAACCTGGGCGACGGCCTGTTCCCGCTGGCCGAATACCTGGACGCCGGCGGCGCGCTCGGCATCGGCTCGGACTCGCACATCTCGATCTCGCCGGTGGAAGAACTGCGCTGGCTGGAATACGGCCAACGCCTTTCGACCCGCCACCGCAACATCGCCGCACGGCATGAGGGCGACAGCGTGGGCGAGACGCTGTGGCGCGCTGCCTTGCGCGGTGGTGCCCAGGCATCGGGGCAGCCGATCGGCGAGCTGCGCGACGGCGCGCGGGCCGACCTGGTCGTGCTGGACGACAACTCCCCGCTGCTCGCCGCCCGCGATGCGCGTTCGGTGCTGGACAGCTTCCTGTTCGCCGGCAACACGCCGCTGGTGCGCGACGTGATGGTCGGCGGCAGCTGGCAGGTGCGCGGCTTCCATCATCGCGACGAGGAGCGTATCGCGGCGCGCTATCGCCGCGTGGTGGCGCGGTTGGCCGGTAGCTGATCCGGCCCCGGAATCGGGCCTATGTCCGGACGCACACGATTGGGCTAGATTGCGCTGGCAGTACGCGCCGTCATTGTCGACGGTATTCCTCGATCCCTGCCAGGAGAGTTCCCATGCAAGGTTCCACCGATCTGGGCAAGCTGGTGCTTCGCGTCGTGCTGGGTGTGTTGATCCTGTTCCATGGCGTGTCCAAGCTGATCCATGGGCCGGGCTACATCGTCAGCGTGGTGACCGCGGCGGGCCTGCCGTCGTTCCTGGCCTACGGGGTGTATGTGGGCGAGGTGATCGCGCCGCTCCTGCTGCTGCTCGGTTACTGGACGCGGGTGGGTGCGCTGATCATCGTGATCAATATGCTGGTGGCGATCGGGCTGGTGCACCTGAGCCAGTTCGCCACGCTGGCCGATACCGGCGGCTGGGCGCTGGAACTGCAGGGGATGTTCCTCGGCACCGCGCTGGCCATCATGCTGCTCGGCGCCGGCCGCTACAGCCTGGGCGGCAGCCACGGCCGCTGGAACTGAGCAGGCTTCCCGCCAGACTCGCTTGAACGCCTGGAACGCCAGCCGGCGATGGCTGGCGTTCCAGGCAGCGGTTGCGGTTGTCGGACCCTTGCCCGCTTCGCAAGCGCGGTGCGATTTGCCACACTCGACGCTTTCGCCGATGGGTCGCGATGCGCTCGAACGCTCTTGCCGCGGTGGGACTGGCGTTGTGCTCGGCGCTGTTCTTCACGCTCACCTACGTGCTCAACCGCAGCCTTGTCGCCGGCGGTGGACATTGGGCGTGGGCGGTGATCCTGCGTTACCTGCTGACCCTGCCGATGCTCGCCGTGGTGCTGCCGCTGCAGGGCGGGCTGGGCGAGTTGCCGCGCGAACTGCGCCGGCATGCCCGGCCGTGGCTGCTGTGGAGCAGCGTGGGTTTCGTGCTGTTCGGCGTGCCGCTGACCTGGGCGGCCAGCAGCGGACCGTCGTGGCTGATCGCCGGCAGCTTCCAGACCACCGTGCTGGCCGGGCCGCTGCTGGCGCCGCTGATCTATCGCGACGAACGGCGCCGGCTGGCCTGGCGCACACTGGCGCTCGGCGCGCTGATCGTGGCCGGCGTGTTCGCGCTGCAATGGGGCCATGCGCAAGGCCGGCTGCATGCCGGCGACTGGCTCGCGATCGGCGCGGTGGTGCTGTCCGCGTTCGCCTATCCGCTGGGCAACCGCAAGCTGCTGCTGCACCTGGAGCATGCCCAGGCGGAGCCGGGCGGCAGCCGGCTCAACGCGGTGCAGCGGGTGTTCGGCATGACGCTGTGCAGCTGGCCGCTGTGGCTGCTGTTCGCCGTGGCCGCGTGGTTCACGGTCGGTCCGCCGACGTGGCGCGAGGCGCTGCTGGCCGGTGGCGTGGCGCTGTCCTCCGGCACCATCGCCACGGTGATGTTCTTCCGCGCCACCGACATGGTGCGCAGCGAGCCGACCGCGCTGGCCGCGGTGGAGGCGATGCAGGCGGCGGAGCTGCTGTTCGCCACGCTGCTCGGCGTGCTGTTTCTCGGCGAGGCGTGGCCGCATGGCTACGCCCTGTTCGGCGCGCTGGCGATCGTCGTCGGCATCGCGTTGTTCGGCTGGGTCAGCGGGCGCGGTGCGGCAGGGCATGACGAGGAAGTGCGCGCGCTACGCGGCGACCGCAGCGCCTGAGGGCGCATGACTGCCGGCACATGCGGGCACGGTTGCGGCGGCGTATTCCGGAGCATTCCGAATGGCCTGCAGAGAAGCCCATGCCGACAAGCATCCGTGCTCCTTCATGGGTCGCCGTTCTTTATGGCGGCTTTGTCGCCGGTTCGCTCGACGTTCTTGCCGCCGCGCTGATCAACTGGCTCGATCCGCTGATCATCATGCGTGCGATCGCCAGCGGCCTGCTCGGCCGGGCCGCGTTCCAGGGCGGCTTGCCGGTCGCGGCGCTGGGGCTGGGGCTGCAGTGGGCGATGTCGCTGCTGATCGCGGCGATCTTCGTGTTCGCCGCCGGGCGGATGTCCTGGTTGGGCCGGCGCTGGATCGCTGCCGGCCTGCTTTACGGCGTGGTGGTGTTCGTGGTGATGGAGTACGTGGTGGTGCCGTTGTCGGCGGCCGCGAAGCCGCATTTCACCGCGCTCTCCCTCGTCGAGAACCTGCTGGCGATGCTGCTGTTCGGCCTGATCGTGTCGTTCTTCGCCCGCGGTACGGGGCCTCGTTCGCCCCCGGATCAAGTCCGGGGCGGGCTCTGAGCGGGCAGATCACGGATTTCGACGCGAGCTACACTCGGCGCGGACGGGTGAGCCTCGCCCCTTGAATTGAAATGCGAGCCGATGATCGATCCTGAAGATGGGCCCGTCCACCATGGCACGCCCGCGTTCCGGCGCACCAACCTGGCATTGTTTGCAGCCGGCTTTGCCACCTTCGGCCTGCTGTACTGCGTGCAGCCGCTGATGCCGGAGTTCAGCCGCGACTACGGGGTGAGCGAGGCGGGCGCGGCGCTGTCGCTGTCGCTGACCACCGGCGTGCTGGCGTTCGCGATGCTGTTTGCCGGAGCGCTGTCGGATGCCTGGGGGCGCAAGTCGGTGATGGTGGTGTCGCTGCTGTCGTCGGCCGTGCTGGTACTGGTCACCGCCGTGATGCCGGACTGGACCGCGCTGCTGCTGGTGCGCACGTTGCTGGGGCTCACCCTGAGCGGCCTGCCGGCGGTGGCGATGACGTACCTCAGCGAGGAAATGCACGTCGAGTCGATCGGCCTGGGCATGGGCCTGTACATCAGCGGCAGCGCGGTCGGCGGCATGGGCGGGCGGCTGATCACCGGGGTGCTGGCCGACTTCTTCGGCTGGCGCATCGGCGTGGCGGTGGTCGGCGCGATCGGCGTGCTGGCGGCGCTGATCTTCTGGCGCGCGCTGCCGCCGTCGCGGCATTTCGTGGCGCAGCCGTTGCGCTGGCGCACGGTGCTGGGACGCTTCAACGGCATCTTCCATGACCGCGGATTGCCGTGGCTGTTCGTCGAGGGTTTCCTGTTGCTCGGCGCGTTCGTCACCGTCTACAACTACCTCGGGTACCGGCTGCTGGCGCCGCCGTACAGCCTGAGCCAGGCGGCGGTCGGACTGATCTTCGGCATCTACCTGGTCGGCACGTTCAGCTCGGCGTGGATGGGCCACCTGGCCGGCAGGCTCGGGCGGCGCAAGGTGCTGTGGACGGCGTTCGCGCTGATGCTGGCCGGCGTGGCGCTGACCATGCTGCAGCCGCTGCCGCTGATCATCCTGGGTATCGTGGCGGTGACGTTCGGCTTCTTCGGCGGCCACTCCATCGTCAGCAGCTGGGTCGGCCGGCGCGCCGGCGCGGCGAAGGCGCAGGCCTCGTCGGTGTACCTGTTCTGCTACTACATGGGATCGAGCATCGCCGGCGCCAGCGGCGGGCTGTTCTACGCGTCGCACGGCTGGAACGGCGTGGCGCTGTTCGTCGGCGTGCTGGTGCTGGCCGGCCTGCTGATCGCGCTGCGGCTGTTCCGCCTGCCGCCACTGGTCAACGTGGCGACGCCGCCGGCGCCGATGAGCCGGGGCGCGATGCCTTGAGGGCCGGGATTCGGGATTCGGAAAGGCGAAAGCCAGCGACATGCTGCTCTACCGAATCCCTAATCCCTAATCCCTAATCCCCAATCTCGGCTCTGAGCATCCCCTTCACCGCCTCGTAGTCGCCGTCGTTCGCGGCGGCGGGTATGCCGAGCAGGTGGGTCATCAGCGGGTAGACGTCCACGTTCGGGAACGCCGGCACCTTCGCGCCGACGCGGAACGCCGGGCCGTGCGCCACGAAGATCGCCTGCATCAGCGGCTCGGCATTGTCGAAGCCGTGCTCGCCCACGCTCAGCCGGCCCTTGCGCTTCGCCGCGTAGTCGCTGGTGGTGATGCGCCAGTGCACGTTCGCCAGGCACAGCAGCTGCGGCACGCGCGGGTTGCTGCCATAGGCCAGCCGTGCCGGCACGCGGGTCTTGTCCCAGCACTGCATGTGCGGGTGCGGCTGCTCCAGGGTCTGTTCGACCTTCGCGAAATCGGCGCGCGCCTCGGCGCTGTCCGACTTCGAGTTGAAGCCGGCCAGGATGCCCATGCTGACCATGTGCACCCGGTCGAGCGGAACCAGCTTGTCGATCATCACGCTGTTCGCCTCCGGCACGCTGGCCATGCCGTGGTCGGACAGCACGATCAGGTTGATCCGCTCGAACAGGCCACGCTGCTTCAGCCCGTCGACCAGCCGCGCCAGCGCTGCGTCGGTCTCGCGCAGCGCGTCGTTGACCTGCGGCGAGTCCGGGCCATGCACGTGACCGGCGTGATCGACTTCGTCGAAGTACAGGGTAAGGAAGGCAGGCCGTTCGGCAACCGGAAGGTCCAGCCAGGCCAGCACCTGATCGACCCGCTGCGCGGGCGTCACGGTGCCGTCGAACGGTTTCCAGTAATCCGGCCGATGGCCGTGGATGTCCGCCTCCGAGCCGGGCCAGAACATCGTGGCGGTGCGCAGGCCGTGCTGGTCGGCGGTCTCCCAGATCGGCGTGCCCTCGGCCCACCAGCGGCCGTCGCCGACCGCGCGGCGGCTGCCCAGCGAGAACTTGCCCAGCTGCGGATCGAACATCGTGTTGTTGACCACGCCGTGATGGTCCGGGGTGAGGCCGGTGACGATCGTGTAGTGGTTCGGGAACGTCAGCGACGGGAACGCCGGCTGCATCGACGCGGCTTGTACGCCGCCTTGCGCCAGCATCGCGAGGGTCGGGCTGAGCCCGCGCTGCATGTAGTCGTGGCGGTAGCCGTCGATCGAGACCAGCAGCAGGGGAACGGGTTTGCCGGCCTGCGCCGCGACGGCGGTTGCGGGCGTGGCCGGGCGTTGCGTGGCACAGCCGAAGCTGAATGCTGCCAGTGAACACAGCAGCACGCGAAACAGGATTTTCATGCAGGGAACCTTACGATGTATTCAAACCATCCCCGCATGATCGCGCACCGTCATGACCATTACACGCCCTGCCTGGCACTCCCCGCTGTTACGCACGCTGTTGGCGGGAGCGTTGGCGCTCGCTCCGCTGGGCGCCGCCTGTGCCTGGCAGCAGTCCGGCACGCAGCCGGTGATCCGGCCGGTGCCGCCGAGCGTGCGGTTCCAGCAGGACGCGCAACAGCAGCAGGTGCGCGACGAACTGCAGAAGAGCCAGTTGCAGCAGCAGTTGCGGCAGAGCGTGTCGGACAACGCGAAACGCCCGATGGCGAATGACGCACGCACCCGCGAGCAACTCGATCAGGCCGACCAGGCGCAACGCGACCGCGATCGTGCCCGGCAACAGGACCTGCTCGACCGCGAGCGTGATGCGGCAAACCTGCCGCGGGTGGTGCCGCAGGCACTCCCGGCGCCGAAGCAGGACGGCGGCTGATCGATCGCCGCCTCAGCCGAACAAGTCGCCGCGTGCGATGCGCTCTTCCAGGCTCAGCAGGTAGCGCTTCGTCGGCAGGCCGCCGCCGAAGCCGGTGAGGCTGCCGTTCGCGCCGATCACCCGGTGGCACGGCAGCACGATCGGCAGCGGGTTGCGTCCGTTCGCGGCGCCGACCGCGCGCACCGCCAGCGGCTTGTCGATGCGCCGGGCCAGCTCGCCGTAGCTGATGGTGACGCCGTACGGAATGCGCCCCAGCTCGTGCCACACCTCCAGCTGGAACGGCGTGCCGACGGGGTGCAGCGGCAGCTCGAAGTGCTGGCGTTCGCCGGCGAAGTATTCCTCCAGCTGCACGCGGGCGAACTTCAATGGTGCGGCCGCGTGGACCCAGCCCGGATACGCCCGCTTCGGATGGCGTTCGCGCTCGAACCAGATCTCGCGCAGGCCGCGGCCGTCCGCGACCAGGCGCAACGTGCCGACCGGGCTGTCCATCTCGTCGTAGTAAATGGTATCGGGCAGGTTCGTCATGCGATCGCCTCCGGTTTTTTCCGGCGCGCCGGCGACGGCGCTTCCGATGCGCCGCGCCACAGATGGATGACGGCGTACGCGCGCCACGGGCGCCACGCGTTCGCGCGTTCGGTCAGTGCTTTCGTGCTGAGCGGCGCGGCGTCCGCTGCCGCTTCGCGGCGCAGGATCAGGTCTGCCGCCGGGAACGCGTCCGGGTCGCTCAACGCGCGCATCGCGATGTAATGCGCCGTCCATGCGCCGATGCCGGGCAGGGCGACCCAGCGCGCCACGAACGCATCCAGCGATTGCTCCGCGCTGAAGTCCACGCGGCCGTCCAGCAGCGCCTGCGCCATGCTGCTGATCGTCGCGGCGCGCGTCGTGGTCAGGCCGATCTCGCGCAGGTCCGCCTGCGCCAGCGCGGCCGGCGTCGGGAACAGCCGCTCCAGTCCCGGCAGCGGCGCCGCCGGCAGCGGTTCGCCCCAGCGCTGCACGATGCGCGTCGCCAGCGTGCGCGCGGCCGCCACGCTGATCTGCTGGCCGAGGATCGCGCGCACCGCGATCTCGAAACCGTCCCAGCCGCCGGGCAGCCGCAGGCCGGGATGGCGCGCGACCAGCGGGCCGAGCACGGCGTCGTGGCGGAACGTGTCCGCGATCGCCTGCGGGTTCGCGTCCAGGTCGAACATCCGCCGCAGCGTCGTCACCACGCCGAGCAGTTGGGTCGGCTGCGGGCAATGCAGTTGCAGCTGCAGCGCGTGCTCGCCGCCCGGCCACGCGCTCAGGCGCAGCCAGCCCGGTGCATTCGCCGGGCCGAATACGCGTGCGTAGCTGTGCGCGTCGACCTGTTCCACGCCCGGCAGCGCGCGCGTGCGCAGGAACGCGAGCAGCGCGTCGAACGCATACGGCGGCCGGTAGCCGAGCCGCAGCACCAGCGCCGCACCGGCCGCCGCGCGCGGGTGCCGGCGCAGTTCGCGCGGCGCGATGCGGTTCGCCTGTGCAAACGCCGCGTTGAACCGGCGCAGGCTGCGGAAGCCGGACGCGAGCGCGACTTCCGTCACCGGCAGCGCGGTCTCGGTCAGCAGCTGTTTCGCGAACAGCAGCCGGCGCGTCGTGTGCACGCTGATCGGCGGCGCGCCGATGCGCTCGACGAACAGGCGGCGCAACTGGCGCGCGCCGATGCCGACGCGCAGCGCCAGTTCGTCCAGCGATTGCTCCGCCAGCGCGCCGGCCTCGATCAGCTTCAACGCGCGCGCCACGACATGATCGCTGCGCTGCCACTGCTCGTTGCCCGGTGCGAGCTCCGGCCTGCAGCGCAGGCACGGCCGGAATCCGGCCGCTTCCGCGGCGGCCGCGTTCGCGTAGTAGCGCACGTTCTCGCGCTTCGGCGTCGGCGCCGGGCATACCGGGCGGCAGTAGATGCCGGTGCTGCTGACCGCGGTGAAGAACAGCCCGTCGAAACGCGCGTCGCGGCTGAGTCGGGCCTGTTCGCAGACATGCGGGGCGGGCAGGGTGGGCGGTTCGTTCATGGGTGCAGGCTAGCACCGTCGCAGCGGCCTGACTCGCCGTTTTCGGACATCAATGGCGCGCAAACGGGCCGGTCGGGGCGGCATTCAACCGGCCAGGACATCAATTCGCGTGATCGATCCACGCAAGCATCGCGTGTGCCTTGCTGTGGTCCCTCACTTGATCGGCGCCATCAGGTGCTCGTACGGCGTGCCGGCCCACATCACGTACGGTGCCGCCGTATCCGGATCCGCGCTTTTCGGATAGTTCGCATAGAACGCCGGGTCCGCGCCGACGATCATGAAATGCGGTCCGGTCTTGATCCAGTGGTTGCCGCTGTCCGGCTTCTGCGCGTACGGGTCCGTGTTGCTCGCGTCCGTGCCGCCGGCCAGCATGTACATCATGCCGATCTTGCCGGCCGGTGGCGTTTTCTTCGCCATGTACGCGTTGATCCACTCCATCGCGTTCTGGTCCATGCACATCGGGTCCGGCCCCGGCGTCGACGGGTTGTCCGGCATGCAGGTGAACCCATTCGTGCCCTTGCGCAACGTGCGCATCGCGCCATCCGCGCCCATCGCCACGATCGTCGCGCCTTTCGCGACGCGTGCCGGTGCCGCGTGCATCGCGCTCGCGATCAATTGCGCATCGCTCATTGCGGGATGCTCCGCCGCCAGCGCTCCGCCCCCGACGGCGAACAGCGCAGTGGCGACGATGGCCCGGTTCTTCCAGCCCTGTGGTTTTCGGCCTGTGGTATGCATGACAACCTCCTCACGGTGACGTGTGACGGTCACTCCGGGGTTCCCGCGAGAAGTCTGTGCCGCCGCCATGGCGCGGTCAATCGGCGCGATGGCCGGGCCGGGCGGCGGCTGTCGGGAGGCGTGCGCACCGGCCGGCCGGCGTGGATCAATTCGTGCCTGCGGCGGCCGGGCAACGGGGCTGGCGGCCGGCGCGGAACGCGGCGACATCCGCGTCGCCCGCCGGCTTGCCGGCGTCGCCGCCGTCGAACACGACGCGCCAGGCGCCGTCGCCGGCGCGGCGCCACACCGTCGCGAACCGGCCGGTCACGTAATGCGGCTTCGCACCCGGCGCCGGATTCTCGAACAGGTACGCGCCGCTGGAATACGCCAGCGTGCCGTCGCCCGACGCCACGACCTGCTGCGGGTACCAGTCCACCCGCTGCGTCTTGCCCGCGATGAACGCGGCCCAGTGCTGGCGCACCGCGGCCAGTCCGCGCGTCGGCTGCGGCGTGTTCGCGTCGAAGATCGCGTCCGCCATGACGTGCTCGGCGAATGCCGCCGCGTCATGCCGCTGCACGCTCTGCGCGAACGACAACTCGCGTTGCCAGACCTCGCACGCCGCCTTGTCCGCGGCCGGCGGCGTGGCCGCGGCAGGCGCGCAGGCGACCCATAACGGCAACAGCAGCAACCCGGTTCGGCGTGGCATCGGCGTTCTCCTCGTTCGTTGCGGTGCCGCAGCATCCTGCGAACGCCGCCAGGTCGCCAGTGCCGGATCAACGCCGCCCGAGCATGCTCGACAGCACGCCGTCGCGGCGAATCAGGCCGTGGTACAGCGCCGCCGCCATGTGCGCCAGGAACGTCAGGAACAGCAACATCGCGAACCCGGTATGTAGGTGGCGCAGCACGGCGAACGCGACCGGGCTGGCCGGGAAGATCGGCGGCAGCCGCAGCGACGCGCCGAGCATCACCGGATAGCCGCCGGCCGACAGCATCGCCCAGCCGATCAGCGGCATCGCCAGCATCAGGAAATACAGCAGCCAGTGCGACGCCAGCGCCGCCAGTTTCTGCAGTGCGGGCAGGTCCGCCGGCAACGGCGGCGGTGGATGGCGCAAGCGCACCGCCAGCCGCACCACCGCCAGGATCAGGATCGCGATGCCGAGCGGCTTGTGGATCGCGAGCAGCCATGCGTGCCGCTCGGAGACGGACGCGACCATGCCGACGCCGATGAACAGCATCGCCAGGATCATGACGGCCATCAGCCAGTGCAGCACGCGCGCGGCGGGCGTGAACGTGTTCGTGGCGGCCTTCATCGTTTCGTCTCCGCCGAGGGCGCGGCGCTGCCGGGCAGGTGGGCTTCCTCGCTGGTGCGGCGCAGGTACGAGTCCCCATACGCGGCCGAGCGCGCAGGCAGCAGCGGGTCGTCGGACGCGGCGATGCCGGCCGGCAGCACCAGCGGGTCGTAGTTGATGTCGCGGCAGGGGCCGCTGTCCTGCGGCTCGGTGCGCTGCAGCACCAGCGTGCCGGCGTCGATCGTGCGGCGGTCGTCCGGCCACGTCTTCGTCGCATCGTTCGTCGGGTCGCCGGGGTTCGCGAGCGTCACCTGCAAGTGCCAGCGCAGCGGTCCCTGCGCCAGGCGTTCGGCCAGGTCCGTCGCCAGATAGTCCGTGTCGGTAGTTTTGCCGGCGTCGCCGCCGGCGTTGCCCGCTTCCGGCGCCATGCGCCAGCGCACCGGCTGGCGCTTGCCGTTCGCGTCGACGAACACGAACGCGTTGAGGCCCCAGTAGCTTTCGGTCGCGAAGCTGGCGGACGGTTTCGCCGTCTTCGCCCAGGCGCGGAACGCGGCCGTTTCCGGATGCGCGGCGAAGAACGCGGCCAGCTTCGCCGGGCCCGGCTTGCCGGTGGCCGGGTCCGGCTGCTGCGCCTGCAATTGCGCGAAGAACGCCTGCGGCGTCGCGACCGGGAACACCGGCATGCTGTTCATGCCGGTGCGCCACTGCTGTCCGTTCGCGAGCGCGAAGCGCAGCGCCATGCTGCGGATCGGCACGCTGGAGTCCGGCGCGTACGGGTTGCTGCCGGGGATCGCGAAGCGGCCGACCACCGGCGTGCGCCCAGGCGCGAACACCTGCGCCATGGAGTACGCCTGGGCGCGGCCATTGCTGTCGAAATACCCCGTCACGCAGACACCCTTCGCGTGGTTGCGGCGGTAGCCGGCGAACGTGCCGGCGTTGTCCTGGAACTGGTTCACCAGCCGCGCCGGGGTGAGCCGCTGCGGCGCCAGCCAGCCGCCGACGTAGCCGAAGGAAACCGCGGCTACGCCGACCGCGGCGGCGATCAGCGCCCACGAGCCGATCCGGCGCGCGGGTGAATCCGGTGGAACGGGATCGTGCATGTTCGACTCCTGGCCGCTCGGGCCACGTGTGGCGGGGTCCACGGCACCGGGTTTCGTGCCATACCAGTCAGGTCTTCGCTCCGCGGCGGCACTTCGTTACATGGCATGCGCCGATTCCCTTCCGCCGAACACGCGCGTGCGGTGCTATCGTCGTCGCTCGGGTGGCCTGGGGGAGGCGCGCATGAACTCGATGCAACGCGGGGTGCTGATCGCGGCAATCGTCCTGTTGGGCGTCGGCGAAGGCGTGTGGATCACCCATTCGGTGTATGCGCAGATCAGCCATCAGGAGCAACTCCTGATGGCGCGGCAGCCCACACCACCTCCGCTGCCGGTCGCCCGCGAGTTCACCCGCGACGAGGGCTACGCGTTCCTCGCTGCGGCGAAGAAGGCCGAGGCGATCACCGACCCGCTGCAGCGCTGCCTGGCCTACCCCGATCCGCCAGACAGTCACTGGTCGCGCGATGCAGTAGTCGCGTACTGCCATTACCGCATGCAGACGTTGCTTACGTTTGCCGAGGCGCAAAAGCTCATCCAGGACGGCCATGCCGCCGAACTCGACCGGCGCCTCGCCGCCGCGTTGCGCGCCCAGCAGACGGATCCGGATTCGCGCGGCCTGCTCGATCGCATCTACCAGGAAGCGTTCCAGAACGGCTCGTTCGACATTCGCCCGACCCTGGACGCCTGGAAACGCGATTCGCCGAACAGCGCCTTCGCGTTCGCCGCCAGCGGCATGGCCTACGTGGCCATGGCCGGCGATGCGCGGGGAGCCAAATACATGAAGGACACGCCGCAGGACAGCCTCGACTCCATGCACAAGCTGCTGGCCCAGGCCGACAGTGACCTGCGCCAGGCGATTGCGTTGGATCCCAAGGTCGTCCCGGCCTATTTCGCATTGATCCATGCCGGTGGCCTCGGCTTCGGTCGCGCGTACACCGACGAGGCGATCCGCCGTGCGCTGGCCGTGGCGCCGGACGACTACGTGGTCCGCAGCATGGCGATGTGGACGCTGGAGCCGAAGTGGGGCGGCTCGCTGGACGCGATGGACCGGTTCGCCGCGCAGGCACAGGCGTACGCGCACATGAATCCGCTGATGAGGCTGATGTTGTCGGAGCGGCCGTACTACGAAGTGGACAACTGCGACTGCACGCAGGATACCGAGCTGGCGGCGTATCCGGCCGCGCTGGACCAGCTTGCCAGCGTCACCTACCTCGAACGGGCCGGGCTGGCGGCGGACGGCAACCGGAACATGGCCGTGCCGGGGATCTACCTGTCCGAGGCGCTGCGTTTCGGGTCGGAAAGCGAGGACGTGCGCACCCACCGCGTCTCCGCGCTGGTGGATTTCGACGAGACCGCCTGGGCCATCGCCGACATGAGCCGCCTGCTGGCCGCGTCGCCGCGCCATGCGGACGCGCTCAGGGCACGTGCCTACGCCTACGAAATGCAGGCCGACTATGCGCATGCGGAACAGGATTTCCGCGCACTGCTGGCGATCGACCCGGGCGACATGCATGTGCTGCCCCAGCTCGGCGACATGTTCGTGAACCTGGCACATGACTGGGACAAGGGCTGGGCCGTGGCCGACCAGCTGATCCGCGAGCAGCCGCAGAGCCCGTACGGCTGGATGCTGCGCGCCACCATCCAGGAACGGCAGCCGCGGCCAGGGCTGGACGCCACCGCCGACCATCTGCAGGCGCAGTTCGGCAAGGACCCGCAGATCGCGAAAATCATCGTGCGCATGCGCGCGGCGGTAGCCCTGCGCAAGCACGCCGGCATCGACGCGCGGGCGAGCGCGCCTTGAGCGGGGCTCGGGGTCACAGCGGCAGCTGACCTATACTTCATGGTCTGACTCACCGGAGCCCTTCGTGATGAACGCACCCACCCGCATCGACACCACCCGCACCATCCGCGCGCCGCGCGGCACCGAGCTTTCCTGCAAGAGCTGGCTCAGCGAGGCGCCGTTCCGCATGCTGCAGAACAACCTCGACCCGGACGTGGCGGAGAACCCGGCCGAGCTGGTGGTGTACGGCGGCATCGGGCGGGCGGCGCGCAACTGGGAATGCTTCGACGCGATCCTGAAATCGCTGCGCGATCTGAACGACGACGAGACCCTGCTAGTGCAGTCCGGCAAGCCGGTCGGCGTGTTCCGCACGCATGCCGACGCGCCGCGCGTGCTGATCGCGAACTCCAACCTGGTGCCGCACTGGGCCACTTGGGAGCACTTCAACGAGCTCGATAAGAAAGGCCTGATGATGTACGGCCAGATGACCGCCGGCTCGTGGATCTACATTGGCTCGCAGGGCATCATCCAAGGCACCTACGAAACCTTCGTCGAGATGGGCCGCCAGCACCACAACGGCGATCTGAAAGGGAAGTGGCTGCTCACCGCCGGCCTCGGCGGCATGGGCGCGGCGCAGCCGCTGGCCGCCTCGCTGGCCGGCATGTGCAGCCTCAACATCGAATGCCAGCAGAGCCGCATCGACTTCCGCCTGAAGACCCGCTACGTCGACGAGCAGGCCACGGACCTCGACGACGCGCTGGCGCGCATCGCGAAGTACACCAAGGCGGGCGAGGCGAAGTCCATCGCGCTGCTCGGCAACGCCGCCGACGTGCTGCCCGAACTGGTGCGCCGCGGCGTGCGCCCCGACGCCGTCACCGACCAGACCAGCGCGCACGACCCGGTCAACGGCTACCTGCCGCAGGGCTGGACGCTGGAGCAGTGGTTCGAGCGCCGCAAGGCCGACCCGGTCGGCACCGCGCGCGCCGCCAAGCTGTCCATGAAGACCCATGTGGAAGCGATGCTCGCGTTCCACGCGCAGGGCATCCCCACCTTCGACTACGGCAACAACATCCGCCAGATGGCCAAGGATGTCGGCTGCGAGAACGCGTTCGCGTTCCCCGGCTTCGTGCCCGCCTACGTGCGCCCGCTGTTCTGCCGCGGCATCGGCCCGTTCCGCTGGGTCGCGCTGTCTGGCGACCCGGAGGACATCTACAAGACCGACCAGAAAGTGAAGGAGCTGATCCCCGACGACGCCCACCTGCACCACTGGCTGGACATGGCGAAGGAGCGCATCAGCTTCCAGGGCCTGCCCGCACGCATCTGCTGGGTCGGCCTGGGGTTGCGCGACAAGCTCGGCCTGGCCTTCAACGAGATGGTGCGCAACGGCGAGCTGAAGGCGCCGGTGGTGATCGGGCGCGACCACCTGGATTCCGGCAGCGTCGCCTCACCGAACCGCGAAACCGAAGCCATGAAGGACGGCAGCGACGCCGTCAGCGACTGGCCGCTGCTCAACGCGATGTTGAACGTGGCCGGCGGGGCGACGTGGGTGTCGCTGCATCATGGCGGCGGGGTGGGGATGGGGTATTCGCAGCATTCCGGCATCGTGATTGTGTGCGACGGCACCGAAGCGGCGGACAAGCGGATTGCGCGGGTGTTGTGGAACGATCCGGGGACTGGGGTGATGCGGCATGCGGATGCGGGGTATGAGATTGCGGTGGAGTGCGCGAAGGAGCAGGGGTTGAAGTTGCCGATGGTTTGACGCTTCTATTGCGATAGGTTTGCGTTTTTGCCGTTCCTAGATTATTGACTAAGTGCAAGATGCGTCCACGTTTACGGGGGAGACATGTACAAGGATGATGTTTATAAAGCGTTGGTGCGGATCGCACTCACGCCAGGGGGCGCTGTACAGGGGCTGCTAGCTCAAATCCAAGCTGCCGAACCTAAGCTCAATGGCACCCTTGAAGAGATCGCGGCGAACAACGATACAAGTGTCAACGCTGGTCGTTCTCATCTTCAGGAAGCAGTTCGCCCTATTGCTCGGCAACTTCAAGATATTTCCCCCTCCGCAACTGCGGTCGAGTTGCATGAACTGTCCCGGAAGTTCGACTTGATACTCGAAGAGTATCCGTTGCTTGAAGGGTTGCTTCGCCCAGGAAGGCAAGCACTAGCCAAGTTAGCAGGGGCTTTTGATGTCGTTCTTCAAAAAAACAAGAATGCTCCGTCAATAACCGGCTTGCTGGCACCCGGAGCTGCGCTGATCACTTGTTACGAACATTACGAGGCGTTGGGGTGCCTATTCGCCGCGCCAGTTAAAGAAGGAGAAGCTGATCAATCGTCAGTTGTTCTAGAGCTGGATGGCGTTGATCGATTAGGAGCGTTTGCTGATTACATGGCCTTGCTGTCGCGCTTGGCAGATGTAGGCAAGTGGGTAATCGAGCAGACTGATCAACGGTCTGATGGATTGCGTGACGAAATCTGGATAGCAAGCATCGACTCAGGTTCGCCGGTCCGTATTAGCGTCACTGGTGATTCGAAGGCCATCCGCCTGCTACTTGCGATGGTTCGCGATGTAGTACGTTTGCCGTATCTTCACTTGACGCGTCACGGACGGGCCATCCAAGCCATGGAGACATTGGCGCGTGCTAGAGAGCTTGGCGTTACCTCGGATGCCGTGTTGGATAAACTGAATGATGCGGTGATCTCGGCGGCTGACGACTACGCCAAGTCATTTAGGCATGAAGAGGTCGGCGTAACTATTGATGGTCAGCCGATCCAAGCCGTTCCTTTGAAGTATCCCGCGGCCAAGGAGACCCGTAGGTTAGGTAATTCGGTGCAGCCAAAGTTGCAGGGGCCGGGGGGTGCTCAATCGGAGGAGTAGGTAAAAGATTGACGAATCGAGGGGGCAGGCGATTTAACTTCCCCCGCCCCGGTTTTGGTTTTGGCTGAGCTGTGCTGGAACATGCGGGTTGGACAATCGTCCCGCCCACCCCCCTAACTCCCCATGCAAGGACGCCGCCATGCGTATCAGCAAGATCACCGTCGAGAACTTCCGCTCGATTGAGCGCGTTGAGCTAGCCGCCAATCGCTTTAATGTGCTGGCCGGCCAGAACAACCACGGCAAGACCAACCTCTTCGAGGCCATCGAGTGGTTCTACAACGGCTCTGGGAACCTCGACGACATCCGGTTCAAGCATCAGGCCGTCCGCGAAGTCACTGTTGAAATCGAGTATTCCGACATTCAAGCCGGCATCGCGGCTGTTATCAACGAGGCAACAAAGGCACGGTTCGAGAAGTTTGCCGATGGGCGAGATGTCATCAAGGTGAGGCGGACCACAGCGGAGGACCCGTCGAAGCGACAGCTATGGGACGAAGCGAAGGGCGAGTGGACCCAGAAGAACTTTGCCGGCTTCGATAAGGCGTTCAACGATTGCGTGCCGCGCCTCCAATACGTTTCTACCCGCACGTCTCTCACCGAAGTCTCCAAGTGGGGCAAGAAGACGCCCATCGGCGAAATGTTGTCTGGGGTGCTCAACGCTATTTTGGAGAAAAGCGAGAAATACCGTCAGTTTAAGGAGAAGTTCGACGAACTGTTCACGCATGAGCAGTCGGAGGTAAGGCAGGAACTCGACCGCCTTGCTGGGAAGGTGAAGGACCACTTGGAGCAGCAGTTTCCGGAATGTAGCAAGGTCGGATTCAGCGTGAAGCCGCCTATGTTTGATGAATTGTTGAAGTCTTTCGAAACATCGGTCGACGATGGCATCGAGACCTCCGCCGAAGAGAAGGGCGATGGTATGCAACGCGCCCTCATGCTCGCTATCTTAAAGGCCTACTCCGACCATCGCCGTGAGAGCGATGAACTGGGCAAACGGTTCCTGTTCCTCATCGATGAAGCCGAACTTCATCTCCACCCGACTGCTCAGCGCCAACTCAAGCTGGCCTTGATGGATCTGGTCAAGAACGGCGACCAGGTCTTCATCAACACCCACTCGTCGGTGCTGGTGACCGACGAGGACAACGACCAGACGCTCTGGCGGGTTGAGAAGGTCGATGGCGCGACAAGCATCAAAAAGATTGAAGGGCGTGACAAGCCGGAACTGATCTATGAACTTCTGGGCGGCTCACCGGCAGATCTCCTCTTTCCCAGAAACTTCCTGGTGGTGGAAGGGGCATCCGAAGACATCCTTTTGGGGCACGTGGTGCGACGTTTCTATATCGACAAGCCGCAGACGAAGATCATCAGGGCGGAGGGCGACCACTCCCGACAAAAGCGCTCAATGGATGCCATCAACGTAGCGTTTGTCCCGTTGTCACAAACTCCGGTGTATAGCGAGCGACTGATTGTTCTTTGCGACCAGCCAACGCCTGAGAGGAAAAACGATTTCGACGGATTCATGCGTGCATATGCGAGGCACGAGCAGAACGGCCAGTTTGTCGTTGCCCCGACTCATTCGCTGGAGGAGAGTTATCCAGAGCCTTGGCGAAAGACCGCTGACCAGGTGAGAGCGATGTCAGGGAGAGACAAAACCGATCTCGCGGAGCTGGTGGGGCAAAACATCACCCAGACGCAGTTCGAGAACGAGATGGCTCACGCCTTTGCGGCGCTGGCGAAGGCATGGGAGAAAGCCCACAGCTAGGTCGTTGCGAACCGAAACAGGGCCAACTCAGGTTCACTTAGCAGTAACCAAATCCGACCCCGAAAGTAGCGTTGGGTATGCCAGCCTGAGCTCCCGGTTCAGCCGGGCACACTTTAGTGAAGCGGCCCGGCATGGTCGGCATTTGCGCTCAGTACGACACGTTGCTCGGATGGAGCGGTGCGGGCAGGGGCAGCTGACTAAGCTGTTCGGCTTGTTCGCTGAGGAAGTACAGGGCGGCGAAGAGGCCTTCGGTGGTGGGGGCGTCGAGGGGGCTGCAGCCGGGGTCGATGGTGTTGCTTTCGCTGTTGGCGTGGAGGTCGCGGAAGGCTTCGCTGTTGGCGAGGACGCGGGCGAGGGCGTGGATGGCGGTGGTAAGGCCGGCCAGAGTGGCGGCGTCGCGTTCGTCGGGGCTGGCGTCGGCGAGGGTACTGCAGGGGCGCGAGAGCGGGTTGGTGGGGATGCGCGCGCCGTGGTGCGTGACTGACGTATGATCGGGCTTAGCCATGATCAACTCCTCAGAAGTTGGTTGTGGTCAGCGGGTCGCATGGGTTGCCGCCCATGCGGCCCGCGCTGTTTTTGCCTTGCGGGTTTTCTCCGGTCGGCGGCGATGTGCCGTCGGCAGGTTCCATAGTAAATAAAGTAGGGCGACAAAATCTGTAGGGAAAGGACTTTACTTTGTAGTCTGCGTTTTTGATTGATGGAAATTAAGGCGTGAAAAGGTGTCGGGGGCAATTTGATGGCGACTCGCGTAGCGCTTGAATTGTCTTCGACATTATTCTTGCTGTTCTTATCGCGAGGGATTTCCCTTGCAAAGAAAAGCCGGGCTTTCGCCCGGCTCCTCAGTGGCACGGCCTGCATCAACCTTTCGACTTGGCCGGGTCGTCCTTGCGTTGGTAAGTCCGTTCCTCCTCGATCTCCCCGTTTTCCTTGTGGATCTTTACGGATCCCACTTTGTCGCTCATGAATTCGCTGGTTTTGTGAACGATTTCGGCTTTGGTGCCGGCTCTGATCGTCGCGCGTTCAGCGCCTTGTTCCTTGAGCTTCCAGCCGTCACTGTCCTTGGTGATGTGATAGTTCTTCATGTGAACCTCGCTTACGGTGGGAGAAGCCACGTTGTGTCGTTGGCACGATGCTCGTTTCGTCAGTGCCGTTCGCTTGCTACAGCACTCGAAGCCGACGGCGAACATCCGTGGCGCTTTTGAGTTCATCAAGCACCGGTTGGCCACTATCCGGCCGACGTTTTTTATGAACTCGCCGTCATCATAGCGGCATCTGTCTCACCCATCGAGACAACAATTCTGTGGATAAGTCGCGAGTGATTGGGGGTAAAAAGCGGAATTGCCGTCAATCCAATGATGCGCGCAATGAGCCGCAGTCATTGAGTTTTTGATTGCTTTTTGTGCGGCGAGCCGGGCTACTCGCACCACAATCGAACCTTCGCTCCTCGCAGATTGTTTTCGACCCTACGTCAGCCAACCTCTACACCACGACCTTCCTCACACCGACAGCCACCTGCTGCTGCCTCTGGCATTGTTCCGGCGCCTCCACTTTAGGCAGTGAGCCGAGAGTGTCGCGGGCACTATCGGTCGCCTGAAAACGCAATGGAGTCTGTGCGGGATACGGGCGGCCTCACCAACCGATACGGAGATCGTGATGTCACAGAACCTGATTTCGCTGGCCTTGACGGCCGACCAGCTGACGGCCGTCGAAGGCGCGCTGGCGACGCTGGAAGAGAACCTTGGCGGGCTGATTGCCCTGCAGCCGGCGCAGCGCCGGTCGTTGACCAAGATGGGCGACAAGTCGGAGGTGTTTTGCCGCCAGACGCTGAAACTGCTGCAGCAGAACCCGCAAGTGGTGCCGCCCAGCCTCGACGTGGCCGAGGCGGCAGCGGATCTGGTCGCGTTCGACCAGATCGGCAGCTTCCTGCTGCGCCTGACCCGGCTCAGCGAGCGCGCCGAAGACACCTCGACTGCGCTGGGCAGCGACCTGATGAGCTTCGCGTTGGAGGGTTACGGTCTGCTGCGGGTCAGCGGCCATAACCAGGGCCTGGAAGACCTGCGGCGCGAACTTGGTGCCCGCTTCGCCCGTCGCGCGGCGCGCACCACACCCGAGCCGCCGGCCGCAGCGCTCTGATGATCCAGCTCCAAACGTAACAGGGTGACCACGCGGCCCGGTGCCTGAGGCAAACCACCTCACGCACCGGGCCTTTTTGTGTCCGCGCCACGGCGCGAACCTCCCGCGGGTGCCGGATCGGCGCGCCGGCCCGGCATTTCGCACCGTCCACGAGCCATCTAGCCTGGCGCACCGAGCTCTTTTGCCGACCCGCGGAGTTATTTGCTCGGCCGCCCGAGCTTTTTTCTCCACCCGCCGAGCTTTTTGCCCGGGCTGCCGAGCTTTTTTCCCGGCGTGCCGAGCACCCGAACCCGGCGCGCCGAGCTATTTGCTCGACCCGCCGAGCCTTTTTCCCGGATCGCCGAGCTTTTAGCCCGGCCGATCGAGCTTTTTTCCTGGCGCGCCGTGCACCTGAACTCGACGCATCAGGCTATTTTCCCGGCCCGCCGAGAAATGATCTCGATCGATGTAGCTGGTTTCGCCGGCAGCCGAGCGCTTCAGCCAGCGCATTCGGAAAATTTACCGCCCCCCGGTTTGCCCACCGAGTTCAGTTCTGGCAGGCCTGTTGCTTACTTAGCCAGGTTGAATTGCCTCAGGTCGCTCCATGCTTAGGTTTGTGCCGCTGATTCTCATGCTTGGCCTCATCCCCGGCCTGTCGCTGGCGCAGAAGCATGAGCCTTCAACGTCACATACTGCCCCCGCGGGTGTGGTGACGCTTGTGGAGAAGGGCAGCTATACGAACCGTGAGGGGTTCGAGGTTCATCGTCCAGCGCATACGACCACGGGGACGATTCCATCGGGTGCAACGGCACAATGTCGAGATGGATCATTCAGCTTCAGCATGAGCCGCCGTGGTACCTGCTCGCATCATGGAGGCGTTGCTCGGTGGCTATGAGCGCAGTGCGATCGGCGATCGAAACCGGCACGGAGGAAGTTAAGCAAGAGGCCGGGGGCGCGACAAATCCAAGAAGCCAAACGATTTAACTTCCGCCGTCCCGGTTTGCAGCTCCTTAGCTCGGCTTCCACTCGTGACAATCGTGGAGGCCATCGCGAACTTCCGCCAGAAAGGTGCAGCCGACCGCGGTGAGCCCAAGGTATATCCGATGACCTTCGAGCTCGGCCGCGGTTACAGAGTGCACTGCTTCGCGGTCGTCCAACGCCCTCAGGAAGCCCTGAATCACAAACCGGCCGGCGACGTCGATCGCGATCGCTTCGTGGCAGCCGTGTTCAATCTGGAACAGCAGGTCGACATCTTCCTGCGGAAGCGAGGTGGGAAATTCCATGCATGCGCCCATCCTATTCAGTGCCCCATGGTCCGCGCGATCCTCAATGGCTGTTAGGCACAACCATGGAGTTCGTAGACCATGACTGACAACTCGGCATCAATTTGTCACTGGAAACTCGACCTATGGTCGTTCGCCGAACTATTTACGTGCCGCAAGCTCGACAACCTGCGCTTGCTTGAATCCGAGGGAAACATGGATGCAGATGCAGGAACCAAGAACCTAAAGATAGACGTTCGTATCACGGCCACTTTCCATCCCATCTGAACTGAACAGTGGTGGCTCCAGTTTCGCGCTCGTGGTGAATTTCGCCGCTAATGTCGTCCCGATTGTAGTCAACAGTCACATGCTCTCCCAAGCGAAAAGGGACGTGGCTAATTAAGTTTCTTCCTGGATGCTTGCTCAGTCTTGACTCGCCTCCATGGCAGTAGCAGACTCGATCACAAGGAGCCTAGAAACTCCCCAGGTAGCGGTACCCACCTCCGACAAACCGGTGGGTTTTTTGTGCCCGCATCAGCAGGCACAACCGACGTGACACCTGCGTCGGGAGGGCGGCTAATACAACACCCGCAAGGGGAATACGCCCGCCGGCTACCTGCGGTTTCTAGCCTCCCGACTTCCCGTCCGTCGTCATGCCGTGGACGGGCACTTCATGGAATAAGGAGGCGACCATGTCGACGTTCGATTCGGATGATCTGCAAACGACGGGCTATTTCCTGCCGGAGGACAGCCAGTTACGGCTGAAGAAGCTGCGCGAGTACGTGGAGTTCCTCTCGCATCTGGCGCAACCGCGAAGGCCGGACGAGGAGCGGGAAGGGGTTCCCGAGATTCGCCCGGGCGAAGTGGCGATCTGTCTGGAACTGCTGGAGGAGCAGATCGCTCAGGTGTTGGCTGAACTCTCCTGGCCGGCTGAACGTGGCGAAAGAGGGGCAGCACTCAAGGCCGATGCGGAAGCGGAGGTGGAGGCGGAGGTGGAGGCTGACACGGAAGTCGCGGAACCGGACGCCGCCACGTCGGTAATGGACGAGGCCGGCAACCGCTTCCTCTTCGGCGTTACCCTGGATCAGGTCGACGAGAGCAACCTGCTGCTGAGCAGTCTCCGGGCCCTTGGCAATGTGGTGACTTGCAGCGATCACGCCGAATTATCCGACGTCACGCTATCGATCATGGGGGATGCCATCGTCCGCGACGTGGAGAAGCTGCGCGACATCATCAGCGACGTGAATGCGCAGAGACTGGGGCCACCGCACGGTACGAAGCCCGGTGTCCGCGAGGAGTGGGCCACTTACCTCGCGCTCCCCGCGCGTTCGCCCTCGGGCGGCGCGTCGTACATCGTGCGGCAGCACCCGACCTATCAGTAGCCGGGAGTCCTGGCGATCGCCCGCCAGCCCAAAAACGAGGCCAGGTTCACTTCCTGAGACATGGCAAGTGAACCTGAGTTGGCCCGGATTTGACGGACGCCTTTGAACGGCGAAATGGTGACACCTTTCTCCCTACTTCTTGAGCCCAGACACCGGCTCCAACAGGTGAGCGGGACTGACCTTCAGGGCCTTTGCAAGCTTATAAATGTTCAGTAGCGCAATGTTGCGCTGACCGCGCTCGACGCCACCGAGATAGCTGCGGGCGAGCCCGCTTTCGAGTGCAAGACTCTCTTGGGAGAAACCCTTTGCCTTGCGGACTTCAGCCAGGCGCTGGCCGAAGATTGTTCTGGGATCTGTGGCCATCTTGGGCTGTCCTCTTTCGTTGTAGGCGAGCCTAGGGAGGGAGGCTCTATGAGGCCACGTCTTATAGGATCACGCTCTATAAGTGACAAATTTGATGAGACGTATTAGGATCGAGTCTGGGTGGTTGCTGCGGGCGCGGACCGATGCGAAACCTGCATCGAAATACGCCCGTCGGCTATGAGCGGTTTCTAACCTCCCGATTTCCCGTCCGGCGTCATGCCATAGACGGGCACTTCATGGAACTAGGAGGCGAGCATGTCGACGATCGATGCGGATGATCTGGAAGCGACCGGCTATTTCCTGCCGGAGGACACTTGGTTGCGGCTGAAGAAGCTGCGTGAGCATGTGGAGTTCCTGGCCAACCTGGCGCGGCCGCGCATAGGAGACGAGGCCAAGGAGTGGTATGCGGAGATTCGCCCAGGCGAGGTGGCGATCTGCCTGGAACTGCTGGAGGAGCAGATCGCTCAGGTGCTGGACGAACTCTCCTGGCCGGCCGAGCGTGGCGAAAGGGCGATGGCACCCAAGGCCGATGCGGGGACGGAAGCGGACGAGGACGCTTTGGCCATGGAAGCCATGGAACCGGACGTTGCCGAGCCGGACGTCGCCGGGCCGGTGGGGGATGAGCCCGGTAACCGCCTCCTCGTCGGCGTCAGCCTGAATCAGATCGACGAGATCGACCTGCTGCTGGGCAGCCTGCGGGCGCATGGCAATGTGGTGACTTGCAGTGATCATGCCGAGTTGAGCGACTTCACGCTGTCGATCATGGGGGATGCCATCACCCGCGATGCGGAGAAGCTGCGCGACATCATGGACGACGTGAATGGGCAGAAGCTGGAGCCACCGCACGGTACGAAACCCGGCGTGCGCGACGAGCGGGCCAGCTACCTCGCGCTCCCCGCGCGTTCGCCCTCGGGCGGCGCGCCCTACGTCGTGCGGCAGCACCCGACCTGCCAGTAGCCGGGAGTCATGGCGATCGGCTGTCGATTTCCGTCCACGCCGTTCGTCGTCCTGGCACAACCCCAAGAGGAATCCGCCGTGTCCCGCATGATCTTCGTCAACCTCCCTGTGTCCAACCTACCGGCCTCGATGGCTTTTTACGAAGCGCTGGGCTTTGCCAACAACCCGCAATTCACCGACGAAACCGCCGCCTGCATGGTGTGGAGCGAGGCGATCTACGTGATGCTGCTTACGCACGGCAAGTGGCGCACGTTCACCGACCGCCCGATTCCGTCGCCGACCTCGAGCGAGGTCTCGCTCGCGCTCGCACTGGACAGCCGCGAGGCCGTCGATGCCATGATCGCGGCGGCTGCGGCCAGCGGCGGCACCGCGGACGTCAATCCCGTGCAGGAACTGGGCTTCATGTATGCGCGCGACCTTGCCGACCCGGATGGACACGTCTGGGGGCCGTTCTGGATGGACATGGCGGCCATGCCCGCCGGTTAGCTCCTCGTCGCACGACGTTGCCGCGGGTCACGGTCGCGGCATCGTGCCCATCAAGCAGGAACGCGACGATGCACCGGAAACCGGGACGGAGGAAGTCGAGCCGAGTTGGCTGCCTCCGTCCCTTCGCTTTCCATCCCTGCGAAGGAACCAGCCTGTCGCAAGGTGGAAAGTTGCTGCTGGTCAGCTCTTCGGCGCTGGCCTGACGCGTTTCGGCGAGCAAGCTGCGCGCGTCAGGTTTCCGCCTGGTCTACCAGGTGCATGACAAGGTTCTCGCGGTCACCGTGATCGCGGTGGGCAAGCGTGAGAAGGGGTTGATCTACTTCGCCGAGTGGGGGCGGATCTGGTCGCGTTCGACCAGATCGCACGTTCCTGATGCGCCTGATCCAACCGACTGGAACCGGGCCAGTACCTACATGAGCACGCATCCACATCGGGCCTTGGCGCCCTTTTTTGCCTTGGCAGTCGTCCAGCCGAACTTGTCGCCCAATGCATTGCATTGATCGTTCACTTCCTCGGGAGTCGAGAAGTACATCTGGAAGTTGGCAATATCGAGTGTGACCGGTCCAGGCGTATCCGTGCCTCCATATCGGAGCCGGTCGATACCGTAGCCGAGCCTGATGGCCGGTGACATGAAGAGCTTGACGTCCCCGGAATGGCGAAAATTGGTCGCGACGAGAATGTTGCTCTGTCGGCAACCGGCAAGAAACTTCTTTATCTTCGTGACCGTGGCTTCATCGCTGCCGCCGCCCATGCTCTCCGGGTAGTACTGTCTTCCCGTGAGGTGCGCAAAGAGGGTTTCATCCGCGTTCTGGGCGGCGATCGCGAGGCAGTCGCCGACACCTCGGGTCCATATGTAACGCTCGCTGGTGCTGTTCGATACGATCTGGTATTCGCCCATCTCCACTTCGATGCTCATGCGGGTCGTCCTCCTTTGTGACGTCCAATCAAGCGGCAGGTTCGGCTTTCTTTGCCAAGAATACGCCTTGAACGAAACCCGGGGCAGAGTCACTTCCGCACGCAAGAATTTGCTGGAGCGGGGCGCTTCGGCCGGCGTATCCGAAGAATTTCCCGGCCTGCCGGGTGTTGCCAGCCGGGTTCTGGCAGGCCTGTTGCTTGCTGACCTGGGTTGAGTTGCCTCGGGTCGCTGCATGCTTAGGTTCGTACCACTGATTCTCTTGCTTGGCGCCATTCCCAACCTGTCGCTGGCGCAGAAGCATGAGCCTTCAACGTCACATACTGCCCCCGCCGGGGTGGTGACGCTTGTGGAGAAGGGCAGCTACACGAACCGTGAGGGGTTTGAAGTTCATCGCCCAGCGCATACGGCCACCGGGACGATTCCGTCGGGTGCAACTGCACAATGTCGAGACGGATCATTCAGCTTCAGCATGAGCCATCGCGGTACCTGCTCTCATCATGGAGGCGTTGTTCGATGGCTATGAGCGCGAGGCAATCCGAGACTGGGCCGGAGGAAGTTGAGCCGGGTTAACTTCCTCCGTCTCCTTTGCTGGTCGGTGCCAGATAGGGCAGCCATGCCGAGCATAGAGGGTGGCAGATAATCCGAGCCCGTTTCCGGCAGCTCTAGAAGTGTCTGGCGTGGCCTGGATACATGAATTCCGGAACCAGCAACCTGCTCCTGCAGAACGTGCAGTGGATGTCGGTGTAGTCCATGGCGGCCAACGCAGCCACCACTTCTTCAAGTGTCACGTAGCCTGTGAATCGGCGATTGCGCACGGTCACGATATCCCTTGCAGGATTTGACCTGTTCAATAGACCGAGGATGTCGTTCGAGACTACGGTGTTTCTTTCGCCGACAAAATTGCTGACGGCGCCCCTCCAGGAGGTGTCTTCGGAGGGGTTGATCTTTGCCAGGCCGTAATTGGTGCAGTTGGTACCAGACACGTACGTCTTGGATGACACGACTTCGTTGCGCAGGACCTGTTTCACGACGTTGGCCCAACTTAGCTGAGTGCCGTCGTCATACCTCGCTATCGTGGTTCCTGACACGACTGCTTTTCCGCCCGGCGTGTAGAAATGGATGCTGATCTGGTGGCCTGCGTTGTTGGTCGGAATGGGAAATTGGTTTCTCTGGTGCGGGGATTTGAACCCGTGCGAATCGATGACGACATGGTCGCCGCTCTTTGCGCCGTTGTTCTTCGTGTAAAGATAAAGTTGATCGTTGAGAATCGACGTTCTTCCGGCAGGCATTGGAAGCTCCTCGGCAGACTGTGATGTGTCGAATCGGGGAAGGAAAAGGCGTCAAACAATTTGATGCTCGAACCAAAACCTGGACGGAGTCAAGCGAGAGGCCGGAGTGCAACGAATCCGGAAATCAAGTCGAAACGAAATAGGCGTCGGGGGCAATTTTCGGAAGGCCGGCTGAATGTTCGAATGGTTCCTGGCACGATTTTTCGGAACGCATTCTGGTCAACCGGCCGGCGACTTGCCGGTGAACACCGCCAGCTGCGCGGCAAACGCACGCTTGTACGCCGGCCGCGCTTCGCCGCGGGCGACGTAGGCGGCGAGGCTCGGATACTCGTCCAGCAGGCCCGAGGGCTTCAGCCGCTGCAGCGTGTGCACCATCATGAGGTCGCCTGCGCTGAATGCGCCGTCGAGCCAGTCGGCGTCGCCAAGGCGGACGGAGAGATCGCCCAGTCGGGCGCGGATGCGATCCTTGATGAGCAGCAGGCGTTCCGCGGTCCAGGGCTTGTCGCCTTCCGCGAACTTGGCGGTTTGCAGGTCGAGGATGGGCGGCTCCACGGTGTTGAGCGCGGCGAACATCCACATGATCGCGCGCGCCCGGGCGTTCGCGTCGCCCGGCAGCAGGCCCGCATGGCGCTGCGCGATATGCAACACGATGGCGCCGGACTCGAACAGGACGAGCTCGCCTTCTTCATAGGTGGGAATCTGCCCGAACGGGTGCAGCGCGCGATGCGCGGGTTCCTTCATTGCCTTGAATGAAACAAGGCGAACGTCGTAAGGCTGGCCTGCTTCTTCCAGCGCCCAGCGAACGCGCGTGTCGCGCGCGAGTCCCTGGCCGCGATCGGGCGAACTTTCAAAGGCGGTGATGGTGGGGGTCATGGGAAGCTCCGGGCGTTTGCGTGACGTGGAAGGGGTGGCGCCTACAGGGGAGGCTGCGAACGAGCCGTCATTCCAGCGGAAGCTGGGGCCCGGCGCCTCGGCCACTCCTTCAAGGCACTGGATTCCAGCTTTCGCTGGAATGACGGGCAACGGGCTTGTTCAGGCATTTCCAGGCGAAGCCGGTGCGGGAAGCGCCTTCGCCTGGGCGACGGTGCTGCCTACCCGGTTACCGCGCCTGATCGTCGCCAGCGTCAGCCGCGCCGGGCGGCCTCGATCGCGGCGATGTCGATTTTCGTCATCGTCATCATCGCCTCGAACGCGCGCTTGGCGACGGCGGGATCCGGGTCGGTGACCGCAGCCATCAGGGCGCGCGGGGTGATCTGCCACGACAGGCCCCACTGGTCCTTGCACCAGCCGCACTCGCTGGCCTGGCCGCCGTTGCCGATGATCGCGTTCCACAGGCGGTCGGTTTCGGCCTGGTCGTCGGTGGCTACCTGGAACGAGAACGCATTGGTGTGCGGGGTCCCGGGGCCGCCGTTCATGCCCAGGCAGGGGATGCCCATGACCGTGAACTCCACCATCAGCACGTCGCCCTGCTTGCCGGCGGGGTAGTCGCCCGGCGCGCGGTGGACGGCGCCCACGGCGCTGTCCGGGAACGTCTTGGCGTAGAACGTCGCGGCATCCAGGGCGGCGCCGTCGTACCAAAGGCAAATCGTGTTCTTGCTGGCCATCTTGGTTCTCCTGGTTCAGGGCGGCGAGGATGCCCTTCATTCTCTTCGACGAACGACGGGTGTGCAGATCGACACGCGAGACAGGGGGGGCGGAGTGATCGGGCCCGGATTTGGCGCTTGCGGTGTTCCGGCTTCAGGGTGGACAGTTGGCCGCTGCAACATCGTCAACACTTTATCCGGCAGGGAGCAGTCATGGAAAAGAAGAGTCCGGCGCAGATTGGTGCAGAAATCCAGAAGTTCTTTCCCCACTTCAACTCCGACAAGCAGAAGAACGACAAGGCCAAGTTCAAGGGCGCGTTCGAGAACCGCGATGGCCTGATGGTGTATGCCGGCGAATCGGCGCTGTTCCACGACTTGTGCCAGATCGGTGCACTGCTGACGGATGAGGCCGTGTGCCTGAAACACCTCAAGACGTTGAATGAGCGGATGGTGTTCGAATTCGCGCAGCTGAACTCCGAAGACCCTCGCATCAAGTCGCCCACGCTCACGCCGCGGATGGGGAACGACCAGGCCTACAAGAATGTCGACAGGCCACAGTGGCTGCTGGGCAAGCCGCCGAAGTTCGGCGGCATCCTCAAGAAGATCCTCATGGAGGAAGAGCTGAAGTGGGGATTCAACGGCACCGAGGCCGAGCCGACCGAACTGCCCACCTTGTCCGGGTTCGTCCACCCCGACAGCTTCAACAACCTGCTGCTGCGGCAGGCGCGCCACTGGAAGGACCCGGGCGCTTCCATCAATCACGGCGAATACACGCATCGCCTGCAGTGGTGGATCATCTGCTGCGAACACGCCAGCGGCGGCCTGTACCGCCTGAAGCAGCCCCCCGTGAAGCGCTTCCGGCAACTTCCGAAATACACGACCTCGCATTGGCGTGGTGCGCAGATCGCGGCCAACGGCGCGACCCTCGAGACGGCCAGCCAGTATCCCACCCTGGCGGACGTCTACACCAACCGCTCGCTTTGGGATTTCCTGTGCGACTGCGTGCCGGCCGACGATTCCATGAAGGAGAGCACGCCGGCCAGCGATACGTTCCGTTCGCCCCAGTACATGAACCTGTACCTGACGGCCCCCGCCCGCGAATTCGACCAGCCCGAAATCCGCGTGCTCTACAACTACCTGGTGGCGCGCTTCAACAAACGCACCTGGCAGAACGCCAACAACATGCTGCGGCCCTACAAGGCCGTGCTGGCAAAGAAGTGGGGCATGAGCGAGGGGCAATTCGACCTGGCTTTCGCGGACGTATCGAAGTACGGCCAGACGGACGTCTTCGCCACCGTCGACGGGCAGGTGGTGAGCAAACCCAAATGAGCAGCAGCCAGGGCCGAGCGAGACGGGCCGGGCCCACCCGGCCACTGTTCGCATGGGGCAAATGAACCTGCCCCTGGCTTCGGCTCGCTACTTCATCCGCGTATCGGTCGCCACCCAGTTGATCTCCCAGGTCTTGCCGCCGTCGTCCGAGAAGGCCTGCTCGAAGCGGATCGTGTCGGCGTCGAGCGGCGTGATCACGAAACGGACGAAGATGGCGCGTCCGTCGAAGTCTTCCTGGTCGTAGAACTCGCCGCGGCCGTCGACGAATCGGCCGATCGTCGGCTGTCCCAACGTCCCGCCGCTGCTGTTGGCGAAGTTGAGGCTCCACTGGCGCGACCGCGGGTTGTAGAGCCGCAGGTTCAGGCCTTCGAAATGGCCGTCCGGGCCGTCGGCCGTCAGTTCGACCAGGTTGGCGCGGCCGTTCCAGACCTTGCGCACGGTGGTGACGCCCTCGTATTCCACCCATTCGCTGGATCCCGACAGGGGATGCGCCAGCCGCTTCAGGTGCGTGCGCCATGTGCCGATCTCGAAATCGAAATCGTGCTGGCCATCGCGCGGTGTTTCCGCTACCGCCTTGGCGGCCTGCGGGGCTCGTGCGCAGGCAGGCGCAACCGGCAGGTACGGCAGCCCCATGACGGCCAGGCACGACAGGAAAGCGCGGCAACGGCTCGGCATGGCATGCTCCAACATGATTCGATTGACTGAACGCTAGAGGCAGCCATGTCCAGCGACAAGAAGGCACGTCCAGGTGCGTATCTGTTGGCCACCTCCCATCCGCTGGCGGATTGCCCGCTGCACGCGGCCTTCGTCGCGGTCGGCGGCAAATGGAAGCTCACGATCCTGTATTGGCTCGCGCGCGAGCCCCATCACTTTTCCGGCCTGCTGCGCCGCGTCGCGCCGATTTCGCACAAGGTGCTGACCGAGCAGCTGCGCGAGCTCGAAGCCGACGGCCTGGTCGAGCGCCTGGTGGCCGGACGCGTGCCAGCGCCGGTGCAGTACCGCCTGAGCGGCTACGGAGAGACGGTCTTGCCGCTGGTGGAGGAAGCAAGGGTCTGGGGCCTGGCGCACCTTCGGCGAATGCGCGGGCCGGGTCCGGCGCCGTCGGCGGCAGCGCTGGGCTGTGGCGATGCCCTGGGCAAGTAGCGGAACCAGAGCTTCTTCTGACTCCGCCAAAGTAGACCGCGGCACGCAGCAATCCGTTCTGCTGGATCAAGACGGGACGGGGTGCGCCGTCCCGCTTCGGCTAGGCCGGCAAGCTGACCACCGGCGCGAAGCCGCCGAAGATCATGCGCTTGCCGTCGAAGGGCATGTCGCCGGCGGCCGCCATGCGGGGATCCTTCATGATCTTCTCCATGCCGGCGTCACGGGTGGCCTTGTCGGGCCATTCGATCCAGGAGAACGCCACGGATTCGTCCGGCTTTGCCTGCACGGCGCGGCGGAAGTCGGTGAGCTTGCCGTCGGGCACGTCGTCGCCCCAGCACTCCATCACGCGGGTGGCGCCGAACTCCATGAAAATGGCGTCGAAGGTGTTGGCATGCGCAATGAACTTGTCGCGGTTGGCGTTGGGTACGGCGATCACGAAACCATCGATGTAGGACATGGTGTTCTCCTTGGTGGCGGGGGGCTGGTGCGGCGCCCCTCACTTGGGCGACGAACGAGAGCGGATGCGATCGACATCGGGCGTGGACAAGGAGGTCAAATCGTACGCTGACTCTGGTTTCATCTCGCCTGACTGTCCAATGTGCTCATGCTCCACATCCTCTCGTGCCGTGCCACCTGCCCGAGACACCCGGCTGGCTAAGGGGACGGAGTGGATTACCCCGTCTCTTTGGGCGGCTATCCGGCGGCCGCCGGCGGAGTAAGCTGTGGCCTCCCTGCGACCGGCTCACCATCTCCCACCTTGCGGAGCGTGCCATGTCCCGATTGACCGACAAACAGCTGAAGGCCTGGGCCCTGCCGTATTCCACCCAGAACAAGGGTGACTGCGCGGGCGTGACGAAGCAGCTTCTGGAGGCGAGTTTCGGCAACTACGCCGGCGACCCTCCGACCGAGCGGAGGAAGAAGGCGGTCCGCATCCCGCTCCGGGAAAAAACCTCCCACACTGGTGTGCTTCTCCGTTGGGACGCTACGGGCGAAGAGGTGATCGTGGACGCCACGATCCAGCAGTTCGGCGGTGAAAAACGGGTCTTCGTCGGCAGCTACGACGAGTGGGTAGAGCGCCTGAAGGTGCTGAACAGCGTGGACCACGTGGAACCTGTCGATGCGGACTTCGGCTTCATGTACGACGTGCTCGATACCGTGAACGCCATGGACAGGAACGACCTGCGGCGAAGCAAGGGCAGTGCGAGCAGCGAGGCCCACCAGGCCGAGACGCTCAAGAAAGGCTGCTGCAACTGCACGCTGCTGTGAGCGGATAAGGGGCGAAGGCAATTCCGTTAACTACCTCCGTTCCCTTGCTGCCTGCCGACGTCACGCGTCAGGTCGACGTCACCGTGCCGCTACCGCTGGCGCTTGGCTGCATACATTGCGCGGTCGGCGTGCGCCAGCAGGATGTCCGGGTCGCTTCCGTCCGCCGGGAAGCAGGCGATGCCGACACTGGCATCCAGCCGGAACAAACCGTCGGGCAGCGTGAAGGGCGGGCCCAGGCAGGCGCGGAGGCCTTCGGCGACGGCCCGGGCGGCCTCGGCGTCGTGGCAGCCGGGCAGCAGCGCGACAAACTCGTCGCCACCGACGCGGGCGACCAGGTCGCCCTTCCGAAGACCCTGCTGCAGGCGCTGTGCGACTTCGCGCAGCAGGCGGTCGCCGGCGTCGTGTCCACCCCGGTCGTTGACCTCCTTGAAGCCGTCAAGGTCCAGGTAGAGCACGGCCAGGCCGTCGCCGGTCTGCGTCGCGTGTGCGATGGCGTATTGCAGCTCGCATTGCAGCTGGTGACGGTTGGACAATCCGGTCAGCGGATCGTGGCTGGCACGGTGCTCGAGTTCGCGTTCGGCGCGGCGCAGTTCGGTCACCTCGTGGGCCACGCCGATGCGCACGCCGTACTCGGGCAGCCAGCGGGCCGACCACTGGATGTCCACGCTGTGGCCGTCCTTGTGCACGTAGCGGTTGCGGAAGTGGCGCTGCAGCGCGCCGTCCATCACCTGTTCGGCCTGCTGCACGGTTGCCGCGCGGTCGTCGGGATGGACCAGGTCGAATATTCGCCGGCCAAGCACCTCGTCGCGGGTGTAGCCGAAGATGCGCTCGAAGCTCGCACTGACGTACAGGAAGTGGCCTTCGGCATCGACGACGCAGGCCGCGTCAGGCAGCAGGTCGAGCACGTCGGCGAGGGGAGGCAGCTTCGGGATCATGGAATTGCCGGGTTCGTGGCGCCCGGTCGCGGTGCCGTGAAGATGTGGCCGCAGTATGGCGAACTGACCGGATCGTAACCACGTGCAGTGGAGCCGCAGAAGTGCAGCGTCGTCACGCCGCGTTGGCCTGGCCTTGCCTACGCTCTCTGCCTCCCGTCACGAGATACCGCCATGCCGACACTGCGCCTGCGCCTGACCGGAAGCGAAGACGATGTCCGGGCCGTGATCAACCTGCTGCAGAGCCTGGACGGCATCGAGCGCGTCGAGGAGATCGCGGACATGATGGATCACATGGACGATGCGGATTCCAGCTCCGCAGGCCTGAGCGACATCCGCGGGCCCGATGCGCACGAACTCGAGATCGATGCGCCCAACACGGCCACCGCGCGCAAGGTGCGCGAGGCGGTCGAGGCGCTGGCGTCCGAGCTGGACGCGCTGGTGGAATTCGAGGAAGAGGACGAGTGACCGTGCCAGCATCCCTTGAAGCGGCTCCCGAAGAGTGAGGCCGGATCCATTTGCCGAAGGCGGCAAGTAAACTCGGCCCCGCCAGTTTTGGCCCCGAGGAACTGCACGACCATGCCACGATGGAACGGAATCACCGGAAGACACTGGCTGCTGGCGGTGCTGATGGGCCTCGCGGCCAGCGCCGGTGCGGTCGGGCCGAACCCGGCCACCCGCCAGCTGCTGAAAGCCGAGGCCGACGCCTGCCAAGCCTTCGAGGCCGGCAATGCGAATGCCTTGCGCCGCGCGCTCACGGCGGATTTCACGCTCGTCGATTCGCACGGCAGCGTGACGAACCTCGAGCAGAACCTTGCCGAGGTCGCCGCGCGGGAGCCGTTCTACGAGGAGTTCCGCAACCACGACCAGCAGGTGCGCCTGTACGGCGACACCGCGCTGATCGTCGGCATCACCAGCGTCCGCGGCCGCGCCGGCGGTGAACCGTTCGCCGCCAACTTCCGCTACACGGACACGTGGATCCGCCGCCGCGGCAAGTGGTTGCTGGCGGCAAGCCACGCCAGCCGGTTGCCGTAGCGTTCGGTCAGTCCGGGATTTCCGCTTCCACCAGCTTGCCGAGCAGCACCAGCGATTCCTGCCAGCCCACGTAGCACTGCTCCACCGGGATGGCCTCGGGCAGGCCTTCCTGCACCACCTGCATGTCGGTGCCGCAGGACACGGCGCGGAAGGTGATGGTGGTGGTCATCTCGCCGGGCAGGTTGGGGTCCTCGAAGCGGTCGTTGTATTTGATGCGCTCGCCCGGCACGAGCTCCCGGTACGTGCCGCCGAAGCTGTGGCCGTTGCCGGTGGAGAAATTGGTGAACGTCATTCGGTAGCTACCGCCGACCCGCGCGTCGAGCTGGTGCACCTTGCAGGTGAAGCCGTTCGGCGGCAGCCACTTGGCGATGGCTTCGGCATCGAGGAAGGCGCGGTAGATCCGCTCGGGCGGGGCGCGCAGCACGCGATGGAGGCGGAGGGTGTTGGTGGCCATGGTGGTTCCCGTTGCAGAGGGTGAGTCCTCATCTTGAGGACGAACGGGCGGGGCGAAAATCGACCAGTACCATCGAACGCCGCGCAGATCGGGAGCGGAATCGCGGCGACAGGTCGGGCGCTCGATCAGGCCTCGGCCGCGAATGCCTCGACCAGTGGCTGGTATTCCTCCATCGCCGGAAAGCCGGCGAAGCTGTGCTTCGCCGGGGTCGACGCCCAGGAGAGCCGGGCGTCGGTACAGGTCTCGATGAACGGCACGAAGTCCGCGTGCGGGTCGAGTACCGAGGGGCGCAGGTTGACCAGCCATTCGATCCCTGCCGGACGGGTCATCACCCATGACTTGCAGAACGCGCAGTACAGGTGGGTGTGCTCGCCCTGCAGGCCGCCGCGGACCAGTTCGCCTTCCAGGACCTCCACGCCATCGGCAGGCATCGCCAGCGACAGCGAGAACGCGCTGCCGGTCATCTTCTGGCAGCCATGGCAATGGCACGCCATGGTGAGCATGGCCGGCTTGGTGATGCGCACGCGCACGCGGCCGCAGCGGCAGGTGCCGGTGGCAGGGAGCTGTCGGGGATAGGGCATGGCTGGATTCCTCGTGCGGAATGGGCGTCCGGAATACTGTAGCCGGAGATGGCGTGTTCGCCACCGCAGCGCGCTCTGAAGAGGTGGGCGTCGTGGGCATCACGTGCGAGCGGCCCGGACGTGCCGGGCCCGCTCTCGGCGTGCGTTTGCTGCACCGCCTTGCACGGGCCTTTCCCGGGCCGCGCTGCTGCGGCGCCGATGCCTTACCTGGATGATCCAGCGGGTTCCGTTTTTGCCGTGGCAGGCGTCGGTGCCACCCACAGCCTGGCTTCCGGCTTGCCGCCCAGCATCCGCGCACGCACCAGCGGGATCGGTGGGCCGCCATAGCTGAGGAATTGATCGTGGAACGCCTTCAGCGCATTCGGACCCGGGTGTGCGGCGATCCAGTCCTGGCGCAGTTGCATGATCATCAGCTTGCCCAAGGTGTAATTCAGGTAGGCCGGATCGTAGGTGCCGCGGGCGGCCTGCTGGCGGGCGTTGCCCGGGTTCTGGAAGGCCTTGTCGCGGAACATCCGCTCGGACTGGGCGACGGTCATGCCGCCGGCATGCAGGCCGATGGCGGAGAGATAGCGCACGTCGCGCAGCAGGGCGTTGGTGAGCTGGCCGATGTGGGCCTCCGGCGTGGCGCCGTCCAGGCCGGCGTCGAACATCATCTCCTCGGCGTAGTGCGCCCAGCCTTCGGAGAAGGCGTAGCCGACGAACAGCTGGCCGAACTTCCAGTGCGCGCGGTTGGCGTGCAGGAACTGCAGGAAGTGCCCCGGCCACACCTCGTGCGAAGAGGTGAACAGCAGGTCGGCCTTGCCCGGTATGTAGGCCTGCTGGTCGGTCTTGCTCCAGGTCGGATCCGGCGGGGCGATGTAATACACCGACGGCAGGTTCTTTTCGTACGGGCCGGGAATCTCGATATAGGCGAAGTTCCAGCGGTTGAACGGCGGCGCTTCTTCGACCTTGGCCTGCTCGGGACCGGGGATGGTCACCAGGTCCTTGTCGACGATGAACTGGCGCAGGCCAGCGAGTTGCTTGCGTGCGCCTTCCACGGCGCCGCCGGCCGGCTTGTCCGCGCTCTCCCTGGCGACGCACTCACTCAACGGTTTGCCGGGCGCGAACTTGTCACAGGCGGTCTTGAGCGCAGCGAGGTTGCGCTCAAGGTCCGACTCGCCGATGGCCTTGAGCTGGTCCAGCGGCAAGTCGACCAGTTCGGTGGCGTGCAGCATTCTGGAGAACTTCTCGGCTCCCAGCGCGTAGTCGTGGGTGGCGTGGGGTTTCTGCGCCTTCAGCCAGTCGGCGAGATCCTGCGTGGCCTTGATCGCAGCGGCATTGGACGCCTTGAATCGCGCCTGCAGGGCGTCGTCCTTGACCTCGGCGAAGATCGCCGGGACGTCGGTCTTGAAGAAACTCGCGTACCCGCCAAAACTGTTCACGCCCAGCTCGATGTACGACTCCGGCAGCGGCAGTTTGAAGTTCGCTTTTATCTGGGCGATCGCCTTGGGCAGCGCTTCCTGATAGGCGACGAAGGCCGCCATGCGTTCCGGCAAGGGCGCGTAGGGGCGCGTCAGGTACATGCTGGGCGACAGGTCGCCGGTGTAGAAGGCCGGGTTGCTGTACGGAAAGCCGGAGTCTTCGAGCCAGAACAGCTGGCCGTCGATCACCGCGAGCACGTAGTCGCGGTGGAAGCGGCCGCTTTCGTCGAGCTTGTCGTCGCCGAACGCGGCGAACCGGGCGCGCTGCGCATGCAGCCAGTCGGCATCCGCCTTCAGGCCGGCCGGACTGTAGTCGGGCAACTTGCCGTCGAACTCGTGCTTGCCGGCGTTGGCGGCAAAGGTCGGGTAGTGCTGGAACATGCCGTCGATGAAGTCGTCGACGGCGGCCTCCAGCCTGGCGTTGTCGCTGACCACCGCCACGCTGGCGGCAGGTGCGCCGGCGGCGGGTACGCTGGGGGCTTCCCGGTTGCAGCCGGCGGCGAGCGCGGCGGTCGCCACGACGCACAGGGCGGTGATGTGGATCGAGCGCATGCAGGCGGCTCCATGGCGAGGTTCGCCGAGAGTAGGCGTCCCGATGGGCACACGCAACTCGCCTCACGCCCGTGGCGCAGGTGTCCGACAAGGCCTACTTGCCGATGGCCTGCCGCACCGTCCAGTCGCCGGCGCGTGCGCCCGGCACGGGCTGCCAGTCCGGTGCCAGCTGCAGGGTCCAGCCCTTGCCGTGCAGCTTGCCGTCATGAACCCCGCCCGGGGGCACCGCTACCGACAGGCGTGACCAGTCGCTGGTCAGCAGTGCGCCACCGTCCACGTCGATCGTGCCCCAGTCGTCGCTGACGTGCATGGTCGGGTACACCGTGCCGGCGTCGCCCAGCGGCAGCAGGTTGCTTGGGTTGAACTGCACCTTCATGTGCTTGAGCGGCAGCTGCAGCACCGGGCCGGCGACGAGCTGGCTGGTGTATGCGGCGACCCGCTTTGCGTGCGCGGCGGCACGGGCGCGTTCGCTCGCCATCAGGGCGGCGCCGTCGTAGCGGGCGGCGCGTGGCTCGACTTCGGATCCGGCGGTCATGTCGATGTGCAGTGCCGCTGCCAGCCATGCTGCCGGGGAGCCGCCGTGCACGATCTCGCGACGCCAGTCCGGACGGTAGCGGTCCAGCAGCAAGCCGTACGCCGGTCCGGTGGCGTAGGCGAACGAACGCGTCAGGCCAGCGTCGCCCGCATGGATGGCCAGATCCTTGCGCGCCACTGCCAGCCGATCGGCCGGAGCACGGTTGCCCACCATCATGCCGGTGTACTCGGCCAGGCCCTCGTTGCGTTCGAGCGCGGCCTCGCTCCGTTCCGCGGTGGGGAAGCGCCGATAGCGCGCGGCGCGGAAGGCCAGCGCGTCGGCGATGCGCGCGCGGCGGCTGGCGTCGGTCGTGGCCGCCAGCGCCGCGTCCAGCGCGCGCCACTCCAGTTGCATCGTGTAGCGCCCGTCGAGCGTATCCATGTGCGCGTTGTCGCCGTCCTTCGCGGGCAGGCCAAGGCTTTGCTGGATGCGGTGAAACGACTCGTGCGCCATCAGCGTGCGCCGCTCCAGCGCATCGCCGGGCAAGGGCCAGAGCATCTCGCTCCAGTGCACGCCGGCCCAGTCGAGCGAGGTGTTGGCGAGGGTTTGATCCTCGGGCAGCCGGCCGACGAAGACGCCGCCCTCGGCGTGCAGCTTGCCCTGTGCGTCCGCCTGGCTGGCGATCACTTGCCGCGTGGCCGGTACCACCAGCAGCATCGGCCCGCACAGCGTCTTGCCCCACAGGCGCCCGTGGTCGGCCTGGCACTGCCGGGTGGCTTCGCCGAACCAGGTTCGGGCGGACGTCAACGCCGCATCCGGCGACGTGGCGGCGATGGCGACGGACGCGAACATTCCCAGCAGCAGCGACGGCAAGGCAAAGCGGGGCGACATGCGCAGTTCCTCTCGGGAATGGTCGGCGGCTTGCCGGGCGAGTCTATCGCCGCGCCAGACACGTGCAGCGTGCCGGGCGTCATGGTCGCGCCGCGGGCGGTGGCGGCATGCGAAGCTGCGGGCACAGCCGCTCGGGAAGCGGCTGGACGCCGGAAGCAGGCCGCGCGCCAACACCCGACGCCGCGTTCGGGGCGATACTGGGCCCCCACGCAGCGCAGCGGAGCACAACATGAAGGCAAGCTACTTTCTTCTCGGATTCGGGATTCTTCTGGCGATGGCCGGCCTGGGCGGCACGGCTTCCAGTCACGCGGCAAGCGCCGGCAACGATGCCGCCGCCATTCGCCAGGTGATGGATCAACAGGCGGCCGCGTGGAACCGCGGCGATGTCGTGGAGTTCGTACGCAGCTACAAGGACGCGCCCGACACCACGTTCGTGGGTGCCAGCGTGCGCAAGGGTTACCGCACGATCCTCGAAAGCTACCGCAAGCACTACGCCACGAAGGAGCAGATGGGTCGGCTCACGTATGTCGAACTGGACGTGCGCCTGCTGCCCGACGCCCACGGCGAAGTGCGCTACGCCGCCATGACCGGCCGCTTCCATCTCGATCGCACCACCCACGGCGAAGCCGCCCGCGACGACGGCGTGTTCTCGCTGCTGTGGGAGAAGACCGCCGACGGCTGGAAGATCATCCTGGATCACACCAGCTGACTGCTGCGCGTCAGTTCATGACCAGTCGCGCCTGCTCGCGCAGGAAGGCCAGCGCCTCGTGGCAAGGCGCGTCGACCTTCAGCGTGAGCAGCGCGTCGGCGCGGGTGCGACCCAGCGTCACCGCGGCCACCGGCTTGCCGGCACGTGCGGCGGCGTCGACGAAACGGTAGCCGGAATACACCATCAGCGAGGAGCCGACCACCAGCACCGCGTCGGCGGCCTGCCAGGCGCGCGTGGCGGCTTCCACGCGTTCGCGCGGCACCGCTTCGCCGAAGAACACAACGTCGGGTTTCACGATGCCGCCGCAGTGCGGGCAGGGCGGCACGTCGAAGCGGGCGAAGTCGTGGCCTTCCAGGTCGGCGTCGCCGTCCGGCGCATCGGTGGCGTCGAGCTGCGCCCAGGCCGGGTTGCGTTCGACCAGCGTCTGCTGGAACGCACGGCGGGCGAGCCGCCAGTCGCAGCTCATGCAGCGCACTTCATCGAGACGGCCGTGCAGGTCGAGCACCCGCTCGCTGCCGGCGCGCTGGTGCAGGCGATCCACGTTCTGCGTCACCAGCAGTTCGACCTGGCCGCGCTGCTCCAGCCCGGCCAGCGCGTGATGCGTGGTGTTCGGCAGCGCGCTGCCGAAGCGCCGCCAGCCGACCATGCTGCGCGCCCAGTAACGCCGGCGCGTGGCCGGCTCGTGCATGAAGGCGGCGTAGTTCACCGGCGGCGGACGCTTCCACTGGCCGTCGCGGTCGCGATAGTCGGGGATGCCCGAGTCGGTGCTGCAGCCGGCGCCGGTCAGCACGAACAGGCGCCGATGGACTTCGGTGAATTGCTGCAGTGGGGTCATCGGCATGAGATGGGTTCGTGGCGGGGCGGAACAAGGGCCGGTTGCGCTGCTGGATGGGGCGGACGATATCATCGCCACTCCCCGACAGCGGAGCCGTGAGCCATGTGCATGAGGCGTAGTCTGTTCGCCCTGTTGACGATCGCGGCACCGGTTGCCGCGGCAAGCGGGCCATCGCAGGCGGTCCTGCAGCCATGGACGCCGGCCGGCGTGTCCAGCGAATTTTTCGAGTCGCATCCGGCGTTCGACCCGGTGAATGGCGACCTGTATTTCGTGCGCAGCTCGAAGTCGTTTTCCGGCTGGCGCATCCTGACCGCGCATTGCGACGGCAAGGCCTGGACGGCACCGGTGCCGCCATCCTTCGCGGGCGCGGGACTCGAGGCCGACCCGTGGTTCACCCCGGATGGTCGCAGCCTCTACTTCATCTCCAGCCGCGCCAACGCGGGCATGCACAGCAAGGACCTCGACATCTGGCGCGTGGACAGGAGCGCGAATGGCCGGTGGGGGACGCCGGTGCGCCTGCCGGCGCCGGTGAATTCCAGCGAGGCCGAATGGTTTCCCCGGCCGGCTCGCGACGGCTGGCTGTACTTCGGTTCCAACCGTGCGGGCGGGGCCGGCAAGAACGATATCTGGCGCGCCCGCGAGAGTGCGCCCGGGCAGTGGACGGTGGAGAACGTCACGGCCGTCAACACGGCCGGGAACGAATACGAACCGCTGCCGTCGCCGGACGGCAAGCGGATGATCGTGATGGCCGACGGCGGGCTTTACGAATCCCGGCTGGGTCCGGCGGGCTGGTCGGCGCGGGTCAGGCTGGGGCCACAGGTCAACGTCAACGGCACGGAAATCGGCGCGCTGTTCTCGCCCAGCGGAAAATCCCTGCTGTTCGCCCGGGATACCGGCGAACCGAAGTCGGGCGAGTTCTTCGTGTGGCATGCCGACGGCCACGAGTCGTGGCCACCTTCCTGCGGAGCCGCGATGCACGCGCACCATGAATGATTCACGCGAGATCAAATATCTCAAGGATGGTCATATGATTTCCCTCGCGGGAATGACGGGAATTGGAGCTTTGCGCTTCTAAGTGCCATTCGTGCCAGAGACATCTGAAGTGGTTTTGATCCACTGGCAGACACGCGCCTGCCTCGCTACGGGAATCCAAGCATGCCTGTGCAAATCCGTCGTCTCGCCGCTGCCTGGCCGTCGCCCGGCGCTTGTCGGAACATCCTGCTGGCCGTCGCGTTGGCTGGGTCGTGTGCGGCTTCATCCGCCTGGGCCCAGGTGCCGCAGCTGTCGGCGCAGACGCAGCGGTTCGTGAAATATGCGCAGCCGCTGCTGGCGATCACCCATGTGCGGGTGATCGACGGCAATGGCACGCCGGCGCTGGAAAACCAGACGGTGCTGCTGCGCGACGGCCTCATCGCGGCGGTCGGCAGGCACGTGAGGCTGCCTAAGGGCGCGACCGTGATCGACGGCAGCGGGCACACGCTGATCCCCGGGCTGGTCGGCATGCACGACCACATGTTCTATCCGGCGCCGAAGGTGAACCCGGAAGCGAAGGAGGCGATCTATCCCGAACAGGCGTCGAGCTTTCCCAAGCTGTACCTGGCCGGCGGCGTCACCAGCATCCGCACCACCGGCAGCACCGAGCCGTATACCGACCTGGAGCTGAAGAAGGCGATCGACGCCGGCAAGATCCCCGGACCGAAGATGCACACGACCGGGCCATATCTGGAAGGCAAGGGCAGCTTCACGCCGCAGATGCACGAACTGGCGGATGCGGCCGACGCCACCGACACGGTCAACTACTGGATCGGCGAGGGCGCCACGTCGTTCAAGGCGTACATGCACATCACCCGCGCCGAACTCGCCGCCGCGATCGCGGCGGCGCATGCGAAGCACATCAAGGTAACCGGGCACCTGTGCGCGATCGGTTTCACCGAAGCCGCCGGCCTCGGCATCGACGACCTGGAGCACGGGCTGCCGGTGGACACCGAGTTCATGGCGGGCAAGCAGCCGGACGTCTGTCCGGACACCAAGCTCGCGCTGGCCCAGCTGGCGACGATGAGCGTCGACGATCCGCGCATCCGGCAGCTCATCAAGACCCTGGTATCGAAGCACGTGGCGGTCACCTCGACCCTGCCGGTGTTCGAGACCTTCGTGCCCAGCCGCGCGCCGATGGACCGGCGCGTGCTGGACGCGATGCTGCCGGAAACCCGGGCGGAATACCTGGCGACACGCGAGCGTGTCGCCAGGACGCCCGACTCGCCGTGGGTGAAGGTGTTCAAGCTGGAGCAGGATTTCGAGCACGCCTTCGTGCAGCAGGGCGGCACCTTGCTGGCTGGCCTGGACCCCACCGGCTATGGCGGCGTGATCGCCGGCTACGGCGACCAGCGCGAAGTGGAACTGCTGGTGGAAGCCGGCTTCACCCCGCTGCAGGCGATCCAGATCGCCACCAGCAACGGCGCCCGCTTCATGGGCGAGGACCGGCATATCGGCTCCATCGAGGTGGGCAAGGCCGCCGACCTGGTGCTGATCGCCGGCAACCCCGCGCAGAACATCAAGGACATCGAAAACGTCGAGCTGGTGTTCAAGGACGGCGTGGGCTACGACCCGGTCAGGCTGGCCAAGGCGGCGAACGGCACGGTGGGCTTGCGCTAGCGCCGGCTTCGTTTTGCCGCTTCGGACGGGAGTGGCCGGACGCCGCATCGCGGTGAAGCGCCCGTTGCGACAGGCGCCGAAGTTCGGCACGAGGCGCCGGCGCGTTAGCATGGCGGCATGAACCTGGCTGAACTCGACAACCCATTCTGGTCCTCGCTGCGCAGCCGCCATCGCGCGATTGCGCTGTGCCGCGGCGAGGCGGCGCGTTATCCGGCGCAATTCGCGCCGTTCCTGGGCGTGGCGAGCGCGCAAGCCGATGTGGCCGCTGCGATCGCGTCGCTGGTCGGCCCGGGTGAATCGGTCTACCTGCTCGGAGTGGCGCCCGCGCTGCCGCGCGGCTGGGTGCTCGACGCGTTTGCGCCGCTGGCGCAGATGATCTGCCCCGCGCCGATCGCGGTGGTCGACGGGCCGGCGGTGATCGAGTTGACCGAGGCGCATCGCGCCGACGTGCTGGCGCTGACCGCGCTGGTGTATCCGCATTACTTCCGCCCGCGCACGATGGAGCTGGGCCGCTACTTCGGCATCTACCAGGGCGGTCGGCTGGCGGCGATGATCGGCGAGCGGCTGGGCACCGACGCGCAGCAGGAGATCAGCGCGGTATGCACGCATCCCGACTTCAACGGCCGCGGCTACGCGCGGCGCCTGATTGCGCTGCTGTCGAACGACAACCTCGAACGCGGCCGCCTGCCGTTTCTGCACGTGAGCCACCAGAACCATCGCGCGAAGCAACTGTACGAGCAGCTCGGCTACAGCCATCGGCGCGATATCGGGTTCTGGTCGCTGTGTCGGGCATAGGCGTGGCCGTTTCCTCGGCGAAAGGACGGGTCGTGCGCCACCGTTCCATGGCGCTCCTTCCGATCGTCGCCTTGTTGCTGGGGGGGTGCACATCCCAGCGCACGCGGGAGGCACAGCCGCCAAGCCCGGTGCAGGTGCGCGCCGAGATCGTACGGCTGATGCCGGCCGGTGCAAGCGATCGCGAGGGCTGGGCGACGGACATTCATGCCGCGTTCGCGGCGCAGCACATCGCACCGACCGCCTCGAACCTGTGCGCGGTGCTGGCCGTGGCGGAGCAGGAATCCGGCTTCAAGGTCGATCCGGTGGTACCGGGGCTGGCGAAGATCGCACGACGGGAGATCGACCGCCGCGCCGCCGCGAAGCATGTGCCGGGATTCGTGGTGGACGCGGCTCTGTGGCTGAAGTCGCCCGATGGCCGGCGTTACAGCGAGCGGCTGGCGGCGGCGCGCACCGAGCAGCAGCTGAGCGGGATCTTCCAGGACTTCATCGGCATGGTGCCGCTGGGCAAGCGCCTGTTCGGCAACTTCAACCCGGTACACACCGGCGGGCCGATGCAGGTCAGCATCGCGTTCGCCGAAGCGCATGCGCGCGACTATCCGTACCCGGTGCGGGGCTCGATCCGCGACGAGGTGTTCAGCCGGCGCGGCGGCATGTATTTCGGCATCGCGCATCTGCTGGGTTATCCAGCGGATTATCCGCAGCCGCTCTACCGTTTCGCCGACTTCAATGCGGGCTGGTACGCCAGCCGCAATGCGGCTTTCCAGAACGCAGTGAGCGTGGCATCGGGCATGCCGCTGGCGCTGGATGGCGACCTGGTGTCGCCCGATGCCGGCTTCGGCGATCCACCCGGCGCGACGGAGCTGGCGGTGCGTTCGCTGGGCGCACGGCTCGACATGGGCGACTCGGCGATCCATCGTGCGCTGGGGCAGGGCGAGCGCCAGGATTTCGCGGACGCGAAACTCTACGGCCGCGTGTTCGCGTTGGCCGAGCGGATGGATGGCAAACCGTTGCCGCGCGCGGTGCTGCCGGGCATCACGCTGAAGAGTCCGAAGATCACCCGCAGACTCACCACCGCGTGGTTCGCGAAACGCGTCGACGAACGCTGGCAGCGCTGCATGCGGCGGGCGGGCTAGCCGGCGGACCGTTCCCGTCGGCGTCACGTTCCCGGCGCTAGGCTCGGCGAGACGGCGCACCGTGGTCCTGGGCGCCACAACCCGAGGAGATCGCGATGAAGAAGATTCCCACTGGCGCATGGGTCGTGGTGGCCGACGGCACCGGCGCGCGGCTTCTGCGCAACGTCGGCAAGGGGCTCAATGTCTCGCTTGAGCAGGTGAAGCTGGTGGAGCCGAAGGACGTGGCCAACGACGGTCCGGCCGGGCGGCAGCCGCCCGAGCGCAGCATGGCCGAGATCGACGAAGCCACCTTCGCCAAGCAGCTGGCGCGGCGGTTGAATGCAGCGGCGTTGAAGAACGAGTTTGCCCACCTGGTGCTGGTGGCCGACCCGCAGACGCTGGGGCAGATGCGTCCCTTGCTGCATGAGGAGACCACCAGGCGGATGGTGGAGGAACTCAACAAGACGCTGTTCCGTGCGCCGCTGGAAGAGATCGAGCGCGCACTGAAGGCAACCTGGTAAAGACGCCGGAAGGAAGAGGTCGGCGCGCGATCCGATCGCTCCGCGGTTGAACCGGTCGGGGCAAGCACCCACCTTGCAGTGATTCCCCACTGCAGGAGTGCCATGTGACCCGGTTGTCCGACTTCCCGATCGCCACGCGCTGGCCAGCCGCGCATCCCGAACGCATCCAGCTGTATTCGCTGAACTCGCCGAACGGGGTGAAAGCATCGATCATGCTGGAGGAAACCGGTTTGCCGTACGAGCCGCACCTGGTCGACATCGGCAACGGCGAGAGCCATCTGCCGCAGTTCCTCGCGCTCAATCCGAACGGCAAGATTCCCGCGATCATCGACCCGGACGGTCCCGGCGGCGAGCCGCTGGCGTTGTTCGAGTCGGGTGCGATCCTGCTGTACCTGGCGGACAAGGCCGGCCGGTTCATTCCGGCCGACCCGGCGCGGCGCTGGGAGACGATCCAGTGGGTGTTCTTCCAGATGGCGTCGATCGGACCGATGTTCGGCCAGGTCGGCTTCTTCAACAAGTTCGCCGGCAAGGCGTACGAGGACAAGCGCCCGCTCGGGCGCTACGTCAATGAATCGAAGCGTCTGCTCGGCGTGCTCGACGGCCGGCTCGACGGCCGCCGCTGGCTGATGGGCGACGACTACACCATCGCCGACATCGCCACGCTGGGCTGGGTCAACAACCTGATCACGTTCTACGAGGCGCGCGAACTGGTGGCGTTCGACAGCTTTGCCCATGTCGCCGCATGGCTCGAACGTGGACTGGCGCGGCCGGCGGTGAAGCGCGGGTTGCAGATTCCCGGCAAGAGCTGAGGCGCAGGTTCTCCTGCGGCAGGGGCCGGGACAGGGCCGCCATCGCGAGCCAACGGCACTTACGCGTCGATGGCGGCGTCGCGCGTCTCGTTGTCGGGATATTCCAGGAACACGAAGAACGGTATGCCGCGTGCATGCCAGTGCTTCGCCACGCCGTCCAGCATCCGGTGCAGTCTTCCGAATGCCTCGCGTGCCTCGACCTGCAGTGCCTGTGCGTGATCGAGCAGCAAGACATAGCCGGGTGCCGGCAACCAGTGGAGATCGCCCAGGCCTGCGGCCAGAGCATCCCAGCCGTGCCCGGCGCCGGCCGGGAACGCGAACGCTCCGGCCAGGCGATGCAGCAGGTCGTCGGCATCGCGGCAGTGCGCGAGGTCGAGCCGCAACAGATGCAGGCCGGCACGCCGGGCGTCGTCCGCCAGGGTGGCCGGGTCATCCGGCGCGATGCGGTACACGCCGTCGCGGCCGGCGTCATGCAGATCGATTCCCAGCACCTTGCTTGTCATCGCCTGGCCTCGTGGCGGCTGCAGTCGCCGCGCATCATGTGCCGCCGTGTGTGTGCGCCAGGTCGAAACCGGCCGGTGGCGGCAAGTACCCACGCATGCCGGGGCGCCGGAATCCGGTCACGTGTTCTCGACCCTGATCCTGCCAGGGTGCGGCAAGGAGGTCGCGCCATGATTCGCAAACTGAAGTCGGGCGAGTACCGGCTGTATTCGCGCAAGAAGGACCCGGACACCGGCAAGCGCCGCAACCTCGGCACGTTCAAGACGCGCGAGGCTGCCGAGAAGCACGAGCGCGAGGTGCAGTACTTCAAGCGGCACTGAAGGAATTTGCCCGGATGCGGATACGGATGCGGAGCGCGTTTCCGTAGCGGCAGCCGCGCAGCAGGCATCCCCGGGCGCGAATGTTGACCGGCGCCCGGGAAATCCGCGCATCCTCATGAGCCGGGATGATAGGTACGCTCGGTATGCCCCTCCAGTTGCTCCGGCCAGAAGTACACCGTGCGCAGGTTGCCGGTGGCGTAGCGCTCGGCTTCGTCGTTGAAGTGCTTCGAGTCCGGGTGGCCGCTCTCGCCGCCGGCGGTGAGAGCGCGGGCGCTGACTTTCGGGCCGAACTCGACCACGGCGACGAAGCTGTTGCCGCTGGTCCCGTAGTAGCGCTTCGTGCCCGGCCAGCGGTGCGCGCCGAACGAGGCGAGCGAACCCCAGCGTGACGACACGAACGGCACCGGGATGCTCGGCCTGGCATCGTCGAACTTCTGCACGATGGCACCGTCGTTGCGCTGGAAGCGGTTGATCTCGCCCCACGGCACGCCCCAGCTGCCGAAATCCTTTTCCAGCCGGTCGGACGCCTCGACCAGTGCGCCCAGGCGCGCCTTCGCGCCGGCATTGCCGGCCATGTAGTCGTAGACCGACTGGTGTTCGGACTCGGCCTCGGCGTGCACCTGGTCCCACAGGATATCGCCCCAGAACACCGCCAGCGAGGTCGGCATCGAGGCGATGCCCCAGCGGTAATCCCAGCCGCGCAGCAGGGCGATCTGGCCGGCCAGGCGCGGCTTCAGCGGATCGTTGTCGGGCAGCATGTCGTAGTCGTGGACCAGCACCGGCACCAGCCGCGAGAACGCCGGCAGGAAGGAGTCGAACGCGGCGGTGATCAGCGAGGCCTTGCTGAAATCGCGCACGCCATCCAGCACGCGGGTGGCGTGGATGCCGCGCGGGTTTTCGCCGAAGGTGTCCATGTAGCGCGGGTAGTCTGCCTGCCGCGGGCTGAATTTGCCGGCGGCGGAGTACGGCCAGTTGTTGGTGTTCATGATCCAGCCGTTCGGCGGGTTGAGCAGGTGCGGCGCTTCGTCGAGCGCGTGCAGGCCTTTCCAGTCGGTGGCCGGGTCGCTGCCGTCGACCGGTTTCGTGTAGTCGAAGCGGTTGTCGCGCTTCGGGATGAACTGCGGGTGCATGTATGCGATCTCGCCCTTGTCGTCGGCGAAGATCGTGTTGTTCGAGGAGTTGGCCTTGAGCTCGGCGACTTTCATGTAGCTGGCGTAGTCGCTGGCCTTGGTGCGCAGCCAGCTCTGCTCGAGCGCTTCCAGCGGCTTGTTCATCAGCGCGACGGCGATCCATTTGCCGTCGGCCGCGCGCACGATCGGGCCGTGATGGGTGAAGTGCGCGGCGAAGCTGCGCGTGGCCATCGAGCCGTCCTTCGCGCGGTACGGCACGCGGATCGTGCGCGTGGTGACCGGCCGCAGTTCCTTGCCGTAGCGATAGAACAGCTTGCCGCCCTTGTGCACGATGGTTTCGGCGAACTCGTCGACCACGTCGGCGCCGGTGGACGTGTGCATCCAGCCGATGTGCCGGTTGAAACCCTGGTAGACGAAGAACTGGCCCCAGGTCACCGCGCCGTAGGCGTCCAGTCCCGCGTCGCTGGACATCTGCAGCTCGGAGCGGAAGAAGAACGAGGTGTGCGGGTTGATCCACAACAGCGCGTGGCCGTTGGCGCTGAGCTTCGGCGCGATCGCGAAGCCGTTCGATCCGGTCGGTTCGACCCAGCTTGCCGGCGTTTCCACCCCGGCGAATTTCTGGCCGTCGGTGCCGTAGAACGCGGCGAGCTGTTCGAGCGAGACCCGCTCGATGTCGCCGCCGATGCTGCCCTCGCTGAAGCTGAGCGCCATCCACGGTTCGAAATGTTCGATGACGCGCGGATGCACGTCGGGATGCGTGGCCAGGTAGTAGTTCAGCCCGTCGGCCCAGCTGTTCATCAGTGCCTGCAGCCAGGCGGGACTCTTCGCGTACAGCGCCTGCAGCTCGACCGGGTCGATGAACAGTTGCTGCCGCAGATCGCTCCAGATCGCCGATTCGCCCTCGGCCTCGGCGAGCCGGCCCAGCGCGTTGAGGTAGTTCGTCTCGACCCGGTTGAAGTCGTCCTCGGCCTGGGCGTAGGCCATGCCGAACACCGCGTCGGCGTCGGTCTTGCCGTGCACGTGGGCGATGCCCCAGTCGTCGCGGGTGATCGTGACCGCCTGCGCCTGGCGCTGCCAGCGCGCCTGTTCGGGCGGGGCGGCCCGTGCGGTGGCGACCAGCCCGAACGCGAACAGCGCTGCGGCCAGCAGCAGGCGCGACAGGTGCTGGTGGCGTGCCCGCGGGCACGGGTTGTTCGAGGTGTGTGTATGCATCAGCCGGTTATCCCCTTGGTGGTCGTCGGTGCCGCCATGTTTCATGGAGTTGACCACCACTGGGCCGTGCTTGCAAAGCCGGGACGTGGATGACGGGCTGTCGATTTGCGGCTGGCCCGCTCGTCGTATCCCAGTGAGCCGCTGTGCCGGCTCCGTTTTGCCTACCCGACGACGAGGTCACGCCATGGAAACCCAGCCCTACCTGTTCTTCGACGGCCGCTGCGAAGAGGCCATCGCGTTCTACCGCCAGGCGATCGGCGCCGAGGTGGTCATGCTGATGCGCTATGCCGACGGCCCGGACGGCTCCGCCCAGTGCCCCGACGGCACGCAGCCGCCGGCGGACAAGGTGATGCACGCCTGCCTGCAGATCGGTTCGACCCAGGTCCTGGTCTCGGACGGTTTCAGCGGCGGCCATCCCGAGTTCAAGGGCTTCTCGCTGGCGCTTTCCGCCGACGACGACATTGCGGCGAAACGCCTGTTCGACGCACTTGCCGATGGCGGCCAGGTGCAGCAGCCGCTGATGCCGACCTTCTTCGCCTCCAGCTTCGGCATGCTGGTCGACCGCTTCGGCGTGGCGTGGATGGTGCTGGTGCCGAGTACACCGGGGTGATGAAGCCACGGCGGACGCGGGTGGTGGCGACGCCTTTCCGATGGCGGCATGCTGGCGCCATATCCCGCCATCGCCATGATTTGGCCATCCGAACTGAATTTGCGGTAAACGGGTGTGTGCAAGATACGCACAGGGGTTTTCGGACTGTGCAGTTTTCCTGCTGCATGATCTGACAGGTTGCGGTGCACTCGCGTGCACTCTGCCGCAGCATTCCGATCTGACAAGAGGAGAACTCCCCATGCTGAATCGATCATCTCGTGCCGCAGGTTTCGCTGTCGCCCTGGCAGCTGTGACGGCCATGGCGGGCTGCAGCAACTACGTCAAGCGCACCGATTACGACGCGGCCATCAGCAAGCTGCAAAGCAACGATGCGCAGATGCAGCAGCAGCTTGATTCGCTCAAGGCCGACATGGAGCAACGGTTTGCCAAGTACGATGCCACCTTGACCGAAATGCAGGGACGGCTGCGCGTGGACACGGTGGCCCATTTCGAGTTCAACAAGGCCGACCTCAACGACCAGGACAAGGCGATGTTGCAGGACTTTGCCCGGGTGATGAAGGAACACCACAGCAACGCCGTGGTGACCGTGGAAGGCTTCACCGACCCGGCCGGTTCCAGCGCCTACAACAAGCGGCTGGGGCAGAAGCGCGCCGATGCCGTGCGCGACTATCTGGTTTCCACCGAAGGCATGCCCGATACCCAGGTGCGCGCCGTCAGCTACGGTGAATCGCGCAATCGCCAGGTGGAGCCGGGTGCAGCGCGCGAGTCCGGCGGCAACAATCGCCGCGTGGCCCTGGTGGTCGATTACGCCGGTTGATCCGGCGGGGCGCGCACGTCGCGCCCCGTTCCTGCGTCGCCCGCTGGCCGGAAGTGCCTGCGCGCCGTGCACTTGAACAAGCTGGAAGCGGCAGCGAGACTGGCGCCTTCCTGTCCCGTGCGGTGACCGCGGCGTGACCAGTTACATAGCGCTGTTGCGCGCCGTCAACGTGGGCGGCACCGGCAAATTGCCGATGGGCGAACTCAAGGCCATGTGCGAGGCGGCCGGCTTCGCGGACGTGCGCACCTATATTGCCAGCGGCAATGTGGTGTTCGGCAGCCGGCTCGCCGAGAAGGCGGTGAAGAAGGCGCTGGAACGACGGCTGCAGGATTACGCGGGAAAACCGGTCGGGGTGGTGGTGCGCACGGCGGCCGAGATGGCCGCCGTGCTTGCCGGCAATCCGTTTCCGGAAGCGGCAGGCAACCGGGTGGTGGCGATTTTCCTGGATGCGCCGGTGCCGCCGGGCGCGTTGCAGGAGGCCACCGGCCTGAATGGCGAGCGGCTGGCGCTGGGGCAGCGCGAGATCTACGTGCATTACGGCGAAGGCATGGCCGACTCGCGGCTGAAGATTCCGGCCGCGAAGGCGGGCACCGCGCGCAACATGAACACCATCGCGAAACTCGCCGGCATGGCCGCCGGCAAGCCTGCGGGTTGAGTGCTGCGACGGCTATGCCGGAAAGGGTTCAGAGGCCATCCGGAAAGCGATCGGCGACCAGGTTCAGGGCGATGCCGTGTTCGAGGAAGGCCTTGGCGCCGGCGAGCACCAGGGCAAACCCTCCGGTGGAATCGAGCGCCTGCTTCACTACCTCGTCGCCATTGCCCTGGAAGCCGCGGTTGCTGATGTCGACGAAAGTCGTGTGGTCGGGGCGCGCGGTGAACTGCCATTCCACCGTGGTGGTGGCGTCGAGGTTCCCCCACTCGATGAGTATGCGTCGGTCCTGCTCGAGCGCCTTCACGGCGACCTGCACGGAGACGTCGTACATCCGCCAGTCCCAGCGGACCTGCCGGCCCGCCTGCAGCCGCGCGCTGCCGTGACTGAACCAGAAGCGGGAAGTGATGGCGGGATCCACGAAAGCCTCGAAGACTTCCGCGACGGGTTTGCGGATCAGCATGCCGGCGTTGGCGACGGGTACGTGGGTGATCTTCACGGGTATCTCCATCGAAGGTCGGGGTTTCGGGACCGACAGTCAGCGGTCGCCGCTGGGAACGTGCAGCCGTGCCGCGTAGGCAGCGCGCAGCTCTTCCCAGCCATGGTCGAGTGCGGCCTCGCCGATGATCGGTGCGATAGGCCGGCCCTGCAGCAGGCGTTCGGCCACATGCAGGCACAGGTGCCAGCCGGCGGCGACCTTGGGGATCCAGTCCTGGTCGCGGATGGTCTGGCGCAGGGTCAGCCGCGTGCCGCCCGCGCTCGGCTGCAGTTCCCAGCGCAGCACGCTCCGGCCGAACTGCTCCAGCTGCCAGCTGTATTCCAGCACGCGCGGCGGCTCGGCACGGGTCACCGTGGTGGGGATGTCCGGCTGCTCGCTGTCGAGCATGCTCAGGCTGGCGTCGCCGACCTCGCCGAGGTTGCGGTTCGCGGTATACGGCGACCAGGCACGCAGGTGGCTGGGGTCGGTGAGCACGTCCCATACGCGCTCGGGTGGCTGCGGCAGTTCGCGCACGAAGACCAGGGTCCAGCCGTCGGCATCGCGCCGGCAGTCGACCTGGGCCAGTGGTCCGGTGTCGAAGTCGGATGAAGTCATGGTGGGGTTACCTCCCGGGTTTGCGCGTGCGCGATGGGTGCGAGGCGGTTTTTTTCTTTGTGGCTACGGCCGGCGTTGCGTCGGCGAAGTGGAGTTCGCGCAGATAGTCCTCCAGCCGGTCGAGGCGCTGTTCCCACATCGCGCGGTACTGCTGTACCCAGTCGGCCACCGCACGCAGCGGCTGCGGCTGCAGTCGGCATGGCCTCCATTGCGCCTCGCGGCTGCGTGCGACCAGGCCGGCGCGTTCGAGCACTTTCAGGTGCTTGGTGATCGCCGGCAGGGTGACGTCGAACGGCTGCGCCAGCTCGGTGACCGAGGCCTGGCCCGAGGCGAGGCGGGCCAGGATGGCGCGGCGGGTCGGGTCGGCGAGGGCGGCGAACGTGGCGCTGAGCGGGTCGGCGGACATGCGGGGGCCTGGTCGTAATTTACCTTTTGGTAAATTACGACCAGGCGATCAGCGTGTCAAATGCGACCCCTATCAGGTCGAGGCCCGCCACTGGCGCGGCAGGGCACGCACGCCGAGGTCGCCCCTGATCGCCGCGGGTGGCGCGCACGAAATCCTGCGAATCCGGCATGCAGGGTCAGTGGCGCCACTGCCGTGCGGTTGCCGCTGCGGTGTCTTCGCCGATACGGTGCAACGCCTCGGCTGAGTAATCCGGCTGGAGGCAGGCGCCGTGGCCCTGGATGTTGCCGCTGTCCATCAATCCAGTGCTCAGGGAGCTTTCCCTTCGACGGCGTGTGGGCGAGTATCCGGTGGTGGCAGGGGCACAGTTGCCCGCCGGTGCCGGAATCGGGCCATGGTCTGCGCAGATTTTCCCCGAGTTGCCGCGGCCGGCATTTTCTTCTCCCCGTGCACGACATGTGGACAGGGCGGGCTGGATTGGCCGTCCATCCGGTCGAGGCGAAACCGGGGCCACAGCAAAAACAGGCGAGCTGGCGTACTGCGCGTACGCGCTCCGGGGCATGGCTTGTGCGATGGGGGCCGCCGCCACAAGGGTCATGCATCAAGGAATTTCGGCATCACCCGCGATGCCGGATCACGGCCGGCATGGGAGGCTCTGTACTGCCTGCCGGCCATCAACGCTGCAGTCGACTGCAGCTCCATTGACGACCGAGGTGAATCAAATGAATACCCTTTTCGAGCGTACCGGCCCCCTGACCGAACTGAGCAGCTACCCGCAGTGGGCGCAGGACATGGTGGCCGATTGCGCGGCTACCAAGCAGCGCGTCCTGGACCACGACATCTGGCGCATGATGACCGCACTGCAGCTCGACCACGAATCCACCCGCAACTTCATGATGGGCCTGTGGCCGTTCATCGAGCGGTTCCCCAGCTTCATGGCGCTGAACCTGCTGAAGACCCGTTATGGCCGCAGCCCGGGCGACGACAAGGCCCGGCGCTGGCTGGTGCGCAATATCCGGGTCGAGCAGAATCACGCCGAGTACTGGCTGAACTGGGCCGAGGGTGCCGGTGTGCCGCGCGACGACCTGTTGCACGGGGTACCTCCGCATGGCACTGACGGGCTCACCCGCTGGTGCGAGGAAATCAGCGCTCGCGGTACCTTGGCGGCCGGCATGGTGGCCACCAACTATGCGATCGAAGGGGTCACCGGCGAGTGGTCGCAGATGATCTACGACAGCGCGAAGTACCGCGAGAGCTTCGATCCGGCGATCCGGGCGTCCAGCCTGCGCTGGCTGCACCTGCACGCCGCCTACGACGACGTTCACCCGTGGGAGGCATTGGATATAGTGTGTACCCTGATGGGCGAGACACCCTCGGCCGATGACGTGGCGCATCTGGCCGAGTGCATCAAGCGGAGCTACATGAGCATGATCCTGCTTGGTGACCGGTGCATCCGGTCGTGTCGTGACCTATGGTTGGCTAAAGAAGCTGCAGCTTGAGTCGATACCCGGAACAGACTGTATTCATGGAAGTGAGCCGCATCATCAACCGAATGGGCAGGCGATGCACTCCACCGGCAACAGTTTGCAGAAACCTCTGACACGGCGCCTGCTGCCGCTGGCCTATGCGCTGGCGGTGGCGGTCGCGTTGATCATGGCGCTGACCTGGGGCGTGCTGCAGGTCCAGGTCACTCTCGCTGGTTTCCTCAACAGCGAGAGTGTCTGGTCCAAGGCGCAGAAGCAGGCCGTGATCGACCTGGACAACTACGCGCTCGACGGCGACGCCGCGGACCTGGCCGGTTTCCAGGATCATCACGGGCTGCTCGAATCCGATCGCTGGGGTCGCGACGCGATCATCTCCGGTGATTACAGCAAGGAAGGCATCACCCGCGTATTCGAGCGCGGCAACATCATGCCGGCGGCACAACCGGGCATGACCTTCATGCTGCGGCACTTCCCGGGCATGCCGCACATACGCGAGGCGCTGGCGGCCTGGCGTTCCACCGATGCGTCGATCGCCGAGCTCGGCACGATCGCGGACGAACTGCATGCCGCTTACCGCGCCGGCGGGCCGTCGCCAGCCGAGATCGCGCGGCAACGTGGGCGCATCAAGGCACTCAACGCCTATATGGAGCCGCGCACGGACCTGTTCTCGATCGAAGTCGTGAAGGGAGCCGTGTGGCTGGGCGAACTGCTGTTCTGGGCCGTGCTGAGCGCGTTCCTGATCGCCGCACTGCTGTGGCTGCGCATGGCGCGCCGCATTCTGGAAAGCATTCGCGGCAGCGAGGAACGCTACCGCCTGCTGTTCGACAGCGCCGCCGATGCGATCGTGATGGTCGACGAGGCCAGTGGGCGGATCCTGGACGTCAACCGCACCGCCGCGGTGTGGACCGGGCGCCGCGCGGACGAGCTTGTCGGCGACCGTTTCGTGCACTTGTTCCTGCAATCCATGGCGGGGCAGCAGGCCGGGCGGGCCGCCACCAACGCACTGCTGGATGCGGATGGCCATGCACGTCCGGTGGAAACGCAGACCAGCCTGGCCAACTGGGGCAACCAGCGGGTGCGCCAGGCGATCATCCGCGACATCTCCGAGCGGGTGGCGATGGAGCGGGAACGCCAGATCGCCGCCGAGGCGCTGGCCAATATCGCCGAAGGCGTGATCATCGCCGATGCCGGGCGGCGGGTGATCTCGACCAATGCGGCGCATACCGAACTGACCGGTTTCACCAGCCAGTCGCTGCACGGTAAGCGCCTCGACGACACCCGCTGCCTGCCCAATGGCAAGCCGTTGCCGCAATCGATCTGGGACAGTGTCGCCGCCGGCCACAACTGGATGGGCGAGGTCCTGAGCACCCGCAGCGACGGCAGCAGCTATCCCGAGCACCTGAGCATCAGCGCGATCCGCGACGGCGAAGGCCAGGTGGTCTACTACGTCGCCGTGCTCACCGATATCCACGAGGCGAAGGCGAACCAGCACCGGCTGGAGCACATGGCGCGGCACGACCCGCTGACCGGTCTGGTCAATCGGGCGGAATTCGAGCGGTACTGCGCCGAGGCGATCGCGGTGGCCGAGCGCGAGCGGCTGGCCGTGGTCGTGCTGTTTATCGACCTGGATGCTTTCAAGATCGTCAACGACAGCTACAGCCATGCGATCGGCGACCGCCTGCTGATGAAGGTGGCGGAACGGATCCGCCGGCAGTTGTCCGAGGGCGACGTGGCCGGGCGCATCGGCGGCGACGAGTTCACCGTGCTGATCCCGCGGCTGATCCTGCGCGAGGACGCGCGGGCGATCGTCAATCGCCTGCTCGGGACCTTGTCCGAGCCGCTGCTGGTGGACGATTACGAGATCGTGCTCAGCGCCAGCATCGGCGTGGCCGGCTATCCGCTGGATGGCGACAACGCGGCGGCGCTGATCGCGAACGCCGACGCGGCGATGTATGCGGCGAAGACCGAGGAGCGCAATGCGTTCCGCTTCTATACGCCGATGATGCACGCCGATACCCGCCGGCGGCTGCAACTGGCCACCGAGCTGCGCCAGGCGCTGGCACGCAACGAATTCCACCTGGTGTTCCAGCCCAGCGTGGAATTGCGCACGGGCCGCATCGTGGCGGTCGAGGCGCTGGTGCGCTGGCAGCATCCGGAGCGCGGCGAGGTGCTGCCGGCCGAATTCATTCCGGTGGCGGAAGGCCTGGGCCTGATCCGCCGCATCGACGAGTGGGTGATGCAGGCCACCTGCGCGCAGATCCAGGCCTGGGACCTGGCCGGCGTGCCGCCGATCCGCGTGGCGGTGAACATCTCGGCGCGCTGGTTCGGCCATCCGGCCTTCGTCGACGGGATCAGCCGGACCCTGCAGTCGCGGCACCTGTCGGCGAGCCGCCTGATGCTGGAGATCACCGAGAGCGCGATGCTGCGCCTGGGCGACGACATCGAGCGCACCATGCAGACTCTGCACACGCTCGGCATCGAAGTGGCGATCGACGATTTCGGCACCGGCTACTCCTCGATGGCCTATCTCAAGCTGCCCGCGGTGGCCTACCTGAAGATCGACCGCTCCTTCGTCACCGGCCTGCCGGGCGACAGCAACGACGCGGCAATCACCGAGGCGATGCTGGCGATGGCGAAAAGCCTCGGCCTGACCACGATTGCCGAGGGCATCGAGACCGAGGCACAGCACGATTTCCTGCTGCGCAGCGGTTGCATGGAGGGGCAGGGCTACCTGTACTCCTACCCGTTGCGGCCCGAGGAAGTGCAGCGCCTGTTGTGTCCGAACCAGCCGTCGGTGCCGGCGCGCCTGAAACTGGTGCCGCCGAAGCGCAGCTGATCCGGCGCACCGCGCGCGGGGCCGGTCCCGGCTGCCTTGACATGCATCAGGGCGCCTGGGCGGAGGTCGCGGGAGACTGCATGGGTTTTCCCGAACCGCGCACCTCATGTCCAGCAGCGAATCCGTTCCCGACGGCAGCAAGTACGTCAGCCCGCAAGGCACCCGTGCGGTCAAGGGCGGCATTCGCCCGAACGCCGCCACCGGCGTGCCGGATGTCGACCGCAAGCCGCCTTGGCTGCGGGTCAGGCTGCCCAGCGGCGCGCAGTACTCGGCGGTGCACGAGATCGTGCGCAGCCACAAGCTGAATACGGTATGCGCCGAATCGAAGTGCCCGAACATCGCCGAGTGCTGGGGCCGCGGCACCGCCACGCTGATGCTGATGGGCTCGGTATGCACGCGTGCGTGCAAGTTCTGCTCGGTCAGCACCGGCAACCCGAACGGCTGGCTCGATCCGCTGGAGCCGCTGCAGGTCGCCGACGCGGTGGCGCTGATGGGGCTGAAGTACGTGGTGCTGACCTCGGTCGATCGCGATGATCTGGCCGACGGCGGCGCGGCGCACTACGCCGCCTGCGTGCAGGCGATCCACCAGCGCTCGCCACAAACCGCGGTGGAGGCGCTGACGCCGGATTTCGCCGGCAATCTCGCGGCGGTCGCCACGGTGCTCGACGCCGGCCTGGTCACCTACGCGCAGAACATCGAGACGGTGGAACGGCTGACCCACCCCGTGCGCGATCCGCGCGCCGGCTATGCGCAGACGCTCGGCGTGCTGGCCTTCGCCAAGCGGCACGCGCCGAAGACGCTGACCAAGACCAGCCTGATGCTGGGCCTGGGCGAGACCGACGCGGAGATCGAGCGCACGCTGGACGATATACGCGGCGCCCACGTCGATGTCGTTACGCTGGGCCAGTACATGCGGCCCAGCCCGCACCACCTGCCGGTGCAGCGTTTCGTCACGCCGGACGAGTTCCGGCACTACCGCGAACTGGCGCTGGGCAAGGGCTTCCTGGAGGCGGTCGCCGGGCCGCTGGTGCGTTCGAGCTATCGCGCCGAACGCGTGCTGGAGCACAACAATCTCGGACTGCAGCTGGGTGTCTAGGAGCATGCGGCCGATCACCTGCAAGGAGTGTCGCCATGGAACATCCGATGTATCCGTCATCCAGCGTGGAGCTGGCGCACAAGCGCCGTGAACTGGCGCCGGAACCGCTGAAGGCGTTCAAGGCGTTCAGTGCCGCGGTATTCGCCGATGGCGCGTTGCCGAACGTCACCAAGCAGCTGATCGCGGTGGCGGTGGCGCACGTCACCCAATGCCCCTACTGCATCAAGGGCCATACGGCCGAAGCCTTGAAGCAGGGAGCCAGCGAGCAGCAGATCATGGAGGCGGTCTGGGTCGCCGCCGAGATGCGCGCCGGCGGCGCGTACGCGCATTCCATCCTGGCGCTGGACGTGATGCAGCACGCACACGAGGCGGCCTGAAATGGCCACGCGCTTTGCCGCGGTGTCGGACAGCATCCTCGACGCGGTGGGCGACACGCCGCTGCTGGAGATCGAGGGCGTCTACGCGAAGATCGAATTCCTCAATCCTTCCGGCTCGATCAAGGCGCGCATCGCCAAGTACATGATCGAGCGGGCGGAACGCGAAGGTCTGCTCAAGCCCGGCGACACCATCGTGGAGGCGACCAGCGGCAACACCGGCAACGCGCTGTCGATGGTGGCGGCGGTGAAGGGCTACCACATGCTGGTGGTGATGCCCGAAGGCATGTCCAGCGAGCGCGTGGCGATCTCGCGGGCGTACGGTGCGGACGTGCTGTTCTGCGGCAACTTCCATGTCAACGAGGCGCTGGTGCGCGCGCAGCGGCTCGGCCAGCAGGCGGGCTACTTCTGCCCCAGCCAGTTCGAATCGGAATGGAACGTGGAGGAGAACCGGCTGATCCTCGGCCCGGAAATCCTCGCCCAGCTGCCGCCGGGTCGCACGCCCGATGCGCTGGTGCTGGGCGTGGGCACCGGCGGCACGCTGATCGGCGTGGGCCAGGCGTTTCGCGCGGTCAATCCGGACGTGCGGCTGTTCGCGATGGAGCCGTCCGAGTCGTGCACGATCCTGTGCGGCGAGATTGCGGCGCATACCATCGAGGGCATTTCGGACGGCTTCGTGCCGGGCATCTTCCAGCGCCACGCGGGGCTGGTGAACGAAGTGCTGAGCGTGTCCGGCGCCGATGCCGTGGCCGAAATGAAACGGCTGGCACGCACGTACGGATTGTTCTGCGGGCCGAGTTCCGGCGCGCACCTGCTGGCCGCCAAGCGCGTCCGGCAGAACTTCCCGGAGCTGAAGACCGTGGTCACGGTGTTCTGCGACGAGGGCGAAAAATACCTGCACGAATACTTCATGCAGGCCGCCGCGGCCGACGTGGGCGCGGCGCACTTCCAGTGAAGTCGCCGCCTACAGCGGCGCGCAGTGGCGGTGCAGCCACTCCAGGTCGGCGTCGTCCAGCAGCGGGCTGAGCGCGGCGCGCACGCTGGCGTGGTAGTCGTCCAGCCAGGCGCGTTCCTCCGGGTTGAGCAGGCCCGGCTCCAGTGCGCGGCGGTCGAACGGGCACATCGTCAGCGTCTCGAAGGCGAGGAATTCGCCGAACTCGGTGCGGTCGGCCTCGACCACCACGGCCAGGTTCTCGTGCCGGATGCCGTGCCGGCCGGGCTTGTACAGGCCCGGTTCGATCGAGCTGATCATGCCCGGTTCCAGCGCCACCAGCGCGCCGCCGGCGACCGGCGGGCGGATCGACTGCGGGCCCTCGTGCACGTTGAGGAAGTAGCCCACGCCGTGGCCGGTGCCATGGCCGTAATCCATGCCCGAAGCCCACAGCGGCGCGCGCGCCAGCGCATCCAGTTGCGGGCCGCTGGCGCCCTTCGGGAAGCGTGCGCGCGACAGCCCGATCATGCCCTTCAGCACCAGGGTGGCGTCGCGGCGCTGTTCCGGCGTGGTCTCGCCCAGCGCCAGCACGCGGGTGATGTCGGTGGTGCCGCCGAGGTACTGGCCGCCCGAATCGACCAGCAGCAGGCCCTTTGCCTGCAGCGTGCTGTGCGATTCCGGCGTGGCGCGGTAATGCGGCAGCGCGCCGTTCGCCTGGTAGCCGGCGATGGTGGCGAAGCTTTCGCCGACCCAGCCGGGCTGGGCCGAGCGTTCCTCGTGCAGCAAGGTATCGACGTCGAGTTCGGTCACCGTCATGCCGGCGGCGAGGCGCTGTTCCAGCCGGCGGAAGCCGCGCACCAGGGCGGCGCCGTCACGTCGCATCACGTCGCGGATATGGTCGAGTTCGGCGGCGCTCTTGACTGCCTTGAAGGCAGTGCTGGGGTTCGGCGCCTCGATCCGCGCCACACCTGGCGCAATGGCTGCGGCGACCGCGCTGACCACCCGGCCGCTGTCCAGCAGCAGGCGGTCGGCAGCGCCCAGCTCCTGCAGGGCCGAGGTGATCGAGGCGTAGTCGGCGATGGCGATGCCGTCGGCGGCCAGTTTCGCGACCAGCGCGTCGCCGAGCTTGGCGCGGCCCACGAACAAGGTGGCGCGCTGTTCCGCCTGTACCAGCAGATGGGCCAGGAATACCGGGTTGCACTCCACGTCGCTGCCGCGCAGGTTGGTCAGCCAGGCGATGTCGTCGAGGCTGGACAGCAGGTGATGGGTGGCGCCGAGCCTGTGCATCGCCTTGCGCAGGCGGGTGAACTTGTCGGCGCGCGGGATGCACGCCCAGGCCAGGTCGTGCTCGACCACCGGCGCCTGCGGCAGGGCCGGGCGGTCTGCCCAGATCGCACCGGGCAGGTCCAGGTCGGTGCGTACCGTGGCACCGCTGCCGGCAAGCTGACGCTCGATCTGGCGCTGGGTGGTCACGGCCACGCTGTCGCCGGCCACGGCCAGCACGTCGCCCTCGTGCAGATGCTGCTGCAGCCACTCGAGATGCTCGGGCGTATGCGGCACGCGCAGCTTCATCAGGCTGACGCCGCTGCCGGCGAGCTGCTGCCCGGCCTGCGAGAAGTAGCGCGAGTCGGTCCACAGCCCGGCCTGGTCGCGGCTGACGATCAGGGTGCCGGCCGAACCGGTGAAGCCGGACAGCCATTCGCGCGCGGCCCAATGGGCCGGCAGGTATTCGGACAGGTGCGGATCGGCGCTGGGTACCAGCACGGCGGCGACGCCGTGCTGCTGCATGGCCGCGCGCAGGGCGGCGAGACGGGCGGGGACGGGGTTGTTCATCCGGTCATGCTAGCAGGCGGCCCGCGGCCGTTTCATCCGCCGCGAGGGGGCTGGAAATGAACCGATCGCGACGAATTCTGCCTTGCCATCTCGCAGTGGAACGCTTCTGCAGCTAAAATGCCAATTTCCAGCACGGCTGCTTTCCATGACCCCCCTGATTTTCGTCACCGGCGGTGTGGTGTCCTCGCTTGGCAAGGGCATTGCTGCGGCGTCGCTCGCTTCCATTCTCGAAGCGCGCGGCCTTTCGGTCACCATGATGAAGCTCGATCCCTATATCAACGTGGATCCGGGCACGATGAGTCCGTTCCAGCACGGCGAGGTCTACGTGACCGACGACGGCGCCGAGACCGATCTCGACCTCGGCCACTACGAGCGCTTCGTCCGCACCCGCCTGACCGGCAAAAATTCCATCACCACCGGCAAGATCTACGAGAGCGTGATCCGCAAGGAGCGCCGCGGCGATTATCTCGGCGCCACCGTGCAGGTGATTCCGCACATCACCGACGAGATCAAGCACTGCATCCACGAGGCCACCCGCGGCTTCGACGTGGCGCTGGTGGAGATCGGCGGCACCGTGGGCGACATCGAGTCGCTGCCGTTCCTGGAGGCGATCCGCCAGCTGCGCATCGAGCACGGCCCGGAGAAGGTGGTGTTCATGCACCTCACCCTGGTGCCGTTCATCAAGGCCGCCGGCGAGCTGAAGACCAAGCCGACCCAGCATTCGGTGAAGGAACTGCGCTCGATCGGTATCCAGCCTGACATCCTGCTGTGCCGCTGCGAGCAGGCTTTGCCCGAGGGCGAGCGGCGCAAGATCGCGCTGTTCACCAACGTGCCCGAAAACGCGGTGATCAGCGCCGTCGACGTGGACGTCATCTACAAGCAGCCGCTGTGGCTGCACCAGCAGGGCCTGGACGACATCGTGGTGAAGAGGCTCGGCCTCGACGCCAAGCCCGCGGATCTGTCCGCCTGGCAGCGCACGGTCGATGCGGTGGAGCATCCCAAGGACGAGATCACCGTCGCCATCGTCGGCAAGTACGTCGAGCACAAGGATGCCTACAAGTCGCTGGGCGAGGCGCTGCGCCACGGCGGCATCAAGCAGCAGACGCGGGTGAACCTGGACTGGATCGATTCCGAGCAGGTCGAGGCCGAGGGCGCCGCCAAGGTGCTCGGCAAGGCCGACGCGATCCTGGTCCCCGGCGGGTTCGGCAAGCGTGGTTTCGAAGGCAAGGTGCTGGCCGCGAAATACGCGCGCGAGCACGGCGTGCCGTACTTCGGCATCTGCTACGGCATGCATGCCGCGGTGGTGGATTTCGCCCGCCATGTGGCCGGCCTGGCCGACGCCGATTCCAGCGAGAACGACCGCAATACGCCCAATCCGGTGATCGGCCTGATCACCGAGTGGACCACGGCCAGCGGCGAAGTCGAACAGCGCAGCGACCGATCCGACCTCGGCGGCACCATGCGCCTGGGCGCACAGGAGTGCCGTCTCAAGGCCGGCACGCTGGCGCGCGAGCTGTACGGCCAGGACGTGGTGCGCGAGCGCCATCGCCATCGCTACGAATTCAACAACCGCTACCGCCAGCCGTTCGAGGACCTGGGCTTGGTGATCTCCGGCAAGTCGATGGACGACCTGCTGGTCGAGATCGTGGAACTGCCGCAGCAACGGCATCCGTGGTTCCTCGGCTGCCAGGCGCACCCGGAATTCACCTCGACCCCGCGCGACGGCCACCCGCTGTTCATCGGTTTCGTACATGCCGCGCGCGAGTACAAGACAGTGCGCGACGGCGAGAAGCTGGCCAGGGAGCACGTGGCATGAAGTTGTGCGGCTTCGAAGTTGGCCTGGACCGGCCGCTGTTCCTGATCGCCGGCCCCTGCGTGGTGGAGTCCGAACAGCTGCAGCTGGACACCGCCGGCACGCTGAAGGAAATCACCGGCCGGCTCGGCGTGAACTTCATCTTCAAGTCCAGCTTCGACAAGGCGAACCGTTCCTCCGGCGAGAGTTTCCGCGGGCCGGGGCTGGAAGAGGGCCTGCGCATCCTGGGCGAAGTGAAGCGGCAGATCGGCGTGCCGGTGCTTACCGACGTGCACGAATACACGCCGATGGACGAGGTGGCGTCGGTGGTCGACGTGCTGCAGACGCCGGCCTTCCTGTGCCGGCAGACCGATTTCATCCAGAAGGTGGCGCGCGCCGGCAAGCCGGTGAACATCAAGAAGGGCCAGTTCCTGGCGCCGTGGGACATGAAGCATGTGGTGGCCAAGGCGAAAGCCGTCGGCAACGACGACATCATGGTGTGCGAACGCGGCGCCAGCTTCGGCTACAACAACCTGGTGTCGGACATGCGCTCGCTCAGCGTGATGCGCGAAACCGGCTGCCCGGTGGTGTTCGACGCCACCCATTCGGTGCAGTTGCCGGGCGGGCAGGGCGCCAGCTCGGGCGGCCAGCGCGAATTCGTGCCGGTGCTGGCGCGCGCCGCGGTGGCGGTCGGCGTGGCCGGCCTGTTCGCCGAGACGCACCCCGACCCCAGCAAGGCGCTGTCCGACGGCCCGAACGCGTGGCCGCTGGGCAAGATGGAGGCGCTGCTGGAAACCCTGCTGGAGCTGGATGCCGTGACCAAGCGGCACCGCTTCCTGGAGCAGGATGTTTCCTGAAACACCCGGGCGCAGCGATGCGCCCGTTCCAACTCATTCACCACCCAGGCAGACGGACACCGCATGAGCACCCAGATCACCCGCATCCACGCCCGTGAAATCCTCGACTCGCGCGGCAACCCCACGCTGGAAGCCGAAGTCACCCTGGCCGACGGCGGCTTCGGCCGCGCCGCGGTGCCCAGCGGCGCCTCCACCGGTTCGCGCGAGGCGGTCGAGCTGCGTGACGGCGACAAGTCGCGCTACGGCGGCAAGGGCGTGAAGAACGCGGTGGCGAACGCCAACGGCACGATTGCCGAGGCGCTGAAGGGTTTCGATGCGGCCGACCAGAAAGGCCTGGATGCGAAGCTGATCGCGCTGGACGGCACGCCGAACAAGGGCAAGCTGGGCGCCAATGCGCTGCTCGGCGTGTCGATGGCGGCGGCGCACGCGGTGGCGGCCTCGCGCGGCGAGCCGCTGTGGCAGTACTTGTCGAACGGCAAGCCCGGCGCGCTGCCGGTGCCGATGATGAACATCATCAACGGCGGCGCGCACGCCGACAACAACGTCGACGTGCAGGAGTTCATGATCCTGCCGGTCGGCCTGCCGACGTTCGCCGAGGCGCTGCGCGCCGGCGCGGAAATCTTCCATGCGCTGAAGAGCGTGCTGCACGGCCGTGGCCTCAGCACCGCGGTGGGCGACGAGGGCGGTTTCGCGCCGAACCTGCGCTCCAACGTCGAGGCGATCGACACCATCCTCGAAGCGATCGGCAAGACCGGCTACAAGGTCGGCAGCGAGATCCTGCTCGGCCTCGACGCGGCCAGCTCGGAGTTCTACAAGAACGGCAAGTACGACCTCGCCGGCGAAGGCAAGCAGTACAGCTCGGCGCAGTTCGTCGACCTGCTCGCCAGTTGGGCGAAGCAGTATCCGATCGTCACCATCGAGGACGGCATGGCCGAAGGCGACTGGGACGGCTGGAAGCTGCTGACCGACGCCATCGGCGAGCGCGTGCAGGTGGTCGGCGACGACCTGTTCGTGACCAACCCGGCGATTTTCCGCGAGGGCATCGAGAAGCACATCGCCAACGCGATCCTGATCAAGGTGAACCAGATCGGCACGCTGTCCGAGACGCTGGAAGCGATCGCGATGGCCGACGCGGCGAAGTACGCGGCGGTGATCTCGCATCGCTCCGGCGAGACCGAGGACACCACCATCGCTGACATCGCGGTGGCCACCACGGCGACCCAGATCAAGACCGGCTCGCTGTGCCGCAGCGATCGCGTGGCGAAGTACAACCAGCTGCTGCGCATCGAGGAGGCGCTGGGCTCGGCCGCGCGCTACGCCGGCCGCGACGCGTTCCCGAACCTGACCCGCCTGCCGGGCTGAACGGCCGCCCATGCTGCGCTGGATCGCCCTGGTTCTGATCCTGCTGCTGATCGGGCTGCAGCTGAAGCTGTGGACCGGCAGCGGCAGCATGCACGAGGTGGACAGCTTGCGCGTGGCGGTGAAGAAGCAGACCGACGAGAACGCGAAGCTGCTGCAGCGCAACCAGGCGGTCGGCGCCGACGTGTTGGACCTCAAGCACGGTGACCAGGCGGTCGAGGCGCGTGCGCGCACCGAACTGGGGCTGATCAAGCCGGGCGAAGTGTTCTACCAGGTGGTCGAGCAGCCGGCCCGCGCCGGTAGCTCGCTACCGCCACCGCCACCCGCCACGCCTGCCGGATCGCCATGAGCGCGCCGGCGCTGTGGTGCGTGGTGCCGGCCGCGGGGCGCGGCGCCCGGGTCGGCGGTGACTGCCCGAAGCAGTACCTGCCGCTGGCCGGGCGGCCGCTGATCGCGCACACGCTGGAACGGCTCGCCGCGCATCCGCGGATCGCCGGCCTGCTGGTGACGCTGGCTGCCGGCGATGCGCAGTGGTCCGGCATCGACACGCTCAACGGCAAGCCGGTGCTGACCGCGATCGGCGGCGCGGAACGCAGCGATTCGGTGCTGGCCGGGATCGACGCCTTGCCCGCGTCGGTGGGCGCGGGCGATTTCGTGCTGGTGCACGATGCCGCGCGACCGTGCGTGCGGCTGGCCGATATCGGCAAGTTGATCGAACTGGCCGGTGCCGTTGACGGCGGCCTGCTCGGTGCGCCGCTGCGCGACACGCTGAAGCGGGCGAATACGGCCGGCCGCAGCGAGTCGACCGAACCGCGCGACCTGCGTTGGCGCGCCTTCACGCCACAGATGTTCCGGCGTGGTCAACTGGCGATGGCGCTGCGCGAGGCGGTACGGCGCGGCGTGAACGTCAGCGACGAGGCGATGGCGATGGAGCGGGCTGGCTTCGCGCCGCTGCTGGTCGAAGGCGCCGAGGACAACATCAAGGTAACCACGGCAGCGGACTTCGCGCTGGCCGAGTTCCTGCTTGCAAGGACAGTCGCATGAGGGCAGCCCCATGAGGATCGGACAGGGTTTCGACGTGCATGCATTCGGCGAGGGCGACCACGTCACCCTGGGCGGCGTGCGCGTGCCGCATCGCCGCGGCGTGGTGGCGCATTCGGACGGCGACGTGGTGATCCATGCGCTGTGCGACGCGATCTTCGGCGCGCTGGCGCTGGGCGACATCGGCCAGCATTTTCCGCCCACGGACGAGCGCTGGCGCGATGCCGACAGCCGCCAGTTCCTGCGCCATGCGGCGATGCTGATGGCGCAGCACGGCTACGCGCTGGGCAATGCCGACATCACCGTGATCGGCGAGGCGCCGAAGGTCGGCCCGCACGTGCAGGCGATGCGCGAGAACCTCGCCGCCGACCTGGACAGCGAGATCGGCCGCGTCAGCGTCAAGGCCACCACCACCGAAAAGCTCGGCTTCTGCGGCCGGGGCGAAGGGATCGCCGCGCAGGCGTGCGTCCTGCTGGAGCGCGCGTGACCGAAGTAGAGGCCCGCAGCGCCGCAAGCCGGCTGCACGACCAGCTCGAAGCCATCGTCGAGGTGCTGCGCCGGCACGACGACGAGAGCCCGCTGCCGGCCGAATCGCAGGCCGAATTGCGCCGGCGGCTGGACGAGCTGCATCCGGCCGACATCGCGTTCATCCTCGAATCGCTGCCGCTGGACGACCGCCTGGCGGTCTGGCAACTGGTCAAGGCCGACCGCGACGGCGAGATCCTGCTGGAAGTGTCCGATGCGGTGCGCGAATCGCTGATCGCGGACATGGACCGCCACGAGATCCTCGCCGCGGTCGAACCGCTGGACGCGGATGAGCTGGCCGACCTGGTCGAGGACCTGCCGACCGCGGTGCTGCCGGAGCTGATGGCGAGCCTGGGCACGCAGCAGCGCGAGCAGGTGCAGTCGGCGCTGTCCTACGAGGACGACCAGGTCGGCGCGCTGATGGACTTCGAGATGGTCACCATCCGCGAGGACGTGAGCCTGGAAGTGGTGTTGCGCTACCTGCGCCGCTGGGACGAATTGCCGGCGCAGACCGACAAGCTGTTCGTGATCAACCAGGACAACCTGCTCACCGGCGTGCTGCCGTTGCACTGGCTGCTGGTGAACCCGCCGGAGAAGATGGTCAGCGTGGTGATGGCGCCGGACGTCAACACCTTCCACCCCACCGACGACGCCTACGACGTGGCGCAGGCGTTCGAGCGCTACGACCTGGTGACCGCGCCGGTGGTCGACGAGCGCGGCCACCTGATCGGCCGCATCACCATCGACGCGATGGTCGACGTGATCCGAGAGGAGGGCGAGAGCGAAGCGCTCAGCCGCGGCGGCCTGCGCGAGGAGGAGGACATCTTCGCCTCGGTGTGGGCTTCGCTGAAGAACCGCTGGTCGTGGCTGGCGATCAACCTGGTCACCGCGTTCATCGCCTCGCGCGTGATCGGCCTGTTCGAGGGTTCGATCGAACGCCTGGTGGCGCTGGCCGCGCTGATGCCGATCGTGGCCGGCATCGGCGGGAACTCCGGCAACCAGACCATCACCATGATCGTGCGCGCGCTGGCGCTGAACCAGATCACCGCCGAAAGCGCGAAGCGGCTTTGGCGCAAGGAGCTGACCGTGTCGCTGCTGAACGGGCTGATCTGGGGCGGGGTGATCGGCATCGTGGCGTGGTTGCTGTACGACAGCGTATCGCTCGGCCTGGTGATGACCGCGGCGATGACGTTGAACCTGCTGCTGGCTGCGTTCGCCGGCGTCGGCATCCCGGTGCTGATGACGAAGTTCGGCCGCGATCCGGCGCTGGGCTCCAGCGTGCTGATCACCGCGATGACCGACAGCGGCGGTTTTTTCATCTTCCTTGGCTTGGCCACCGTCTTTCTGATGTGATGCCGGCCTGACCCGAATGCCGGCGCGGCCGGTGGAGTGCCATGTCCGAATCCGAACTTGCCCAGGCCCCGCTGCCGTGGGCCTACGGCGCCCCGCCGTTGCAGGCGCGGTTGCGCAGCGTGCCGGAGGATTTCCAGGTCGAGGAGATTCTCGGCTACGACGCCGACGGTGCCGGCGAGCACGCCTTGCTGTGGGTGGAGAAGCGCGGCGCGAATACCGACTGGGTGGCACGCGAACTGGCGAAATTCGCCGGCGTGCCGCAAGTCGCGGTGGGCTATGCGGGCATGAAGGACCGTCACGCGGTGACCCGGCAGACGTTCTCGGTACAACTGGCCGGCAAGCCCGATCCGGACTGGTCGGCGTTTCCGCACGCGGAAGCGAAGGTGCTGGCGGCGACGCGGCATTCGCGCAAGCTCAAACGCGGCGCGTTGCGCGGCAACCGTTTCGTGCTGGTGCTGCGCGACGTGCACGGCGACCGCGCGGCGGCCGAACAGGTGCTGGCGCAGATCGCCGCGCGCGGGGTGCCGAATTACTACGGCGAGCAGCGCTTCGGCCGCGAGGGCGGCAATGTGGCGCAGGCGCGGGCGATGTTCGGCGGACGCCGGGTGGATCGCGACAAGCGTTCGTTCCTGCTGTCGGCGGCGCGCTCGCAGATCTTCAACAGCGTGCTGGCGGCGCGGGTCGAACGCGGCGCCTGGGACAGCCCGCTGGAGGGCGAGATCTGGTCGCTGGCCGGTTCGCGCTCGTGGTTCGGGCCGGAGCCGTTCACCGAGCTGCTGGCCGAGCGGCTGGTTCGCGCCGACATCCATCCGTCCGGCCCGTTGTGGGGACAGGGCGAGCCGCCGAGCCAGGGCGAGGCGGGTGCGCTGGAACGCGAGATCGGTGCGGCGTACGACGACCTGGCCGCCGGCCTGGCGGCGGCGCGGATGGACCAGGAACGCCGACCGCTGCGGCTGCTGCCGAAGGACCTGCGCTGGCACTGGCAGGGTGACGATGCACTGGAACTGTCGTTCGAACTGCCGGCTGGCGCGTACGCCACGGTGGTGGTGCGCGAACTGGCCTCGATCGTGTAGTCAGCCCTTGAGCAGGACGATCACCGCGCCGGTGCCACCCAGCGCCGGTCGCGCCGAGGCAAACGCGATCACGTCGTCGCGCCGGCGCAGCATGCGGTCGGTGAGGCCTTTCAACACCGGTCCGGCGGCTTTCGAGCGCAGGCCCTTGCCGTGCACGATGCGCACGCAGCGCAGGCCGTGCTGCTTCGCCTCGGCCAGGAAGGCGATGATGCTGGCCTGTGCGGCGGCGGCGTTCATCTGGTGCAGGTCGAGATCGTCCTGCACGCTGAACTGGCCGCGCTTGAGCTGGCGCAGCAGCTTCGGCGGGTAGCCGTCGCGCAGGTAGCCCAGTTCCTCGCCCACCTCGAGCAGGGCCGGGTCGAACGCCATGTCCAGCAATTCGCCGGGTACCGCGGCTTCGTCCGCCTCCAGCATGTGCGGGTGCGGCGCGGGTTTCGCAGGGGCCGGCGGCGCCGATACCGGAGCCAGCGGACGCACGTCGCCGACCGCCTCGCGGAACAGGCGGCTGTCGTCGTCATCGACCGGTGCGGATGGGCGGCGCTTCATGCCCGCATGCTAAGTCAAAGCGCGTGCATGACGGGAAGGTGGAGATCGCGGCGAAGTGAAACCGGCGTCCCGCTCCGGTAAACTCGACGGGTGTGGCGCGCGCCGTGGGGTCATGGACAAGCGTGTCCGCAGTCCGTTTTCGATGGAGCATCATGCGAGTTCTGGTCAGTAACGACGATGGCGTGGATGCACCTGGCATCCGCGTGCTTGCCGAGCGTCTCGGCGAAGTGGCCCAGGTGACGGTGGTGGCGCCCGATCGCGATCGTTCCGGCGCCAGCAATTCGCTTACGCTCGATGCGCCGCTGCGCGTCTTGCCGATGGGCAACGGCTACTATCGCGTGGCCGGCACGCCGACCGATTGCGTGCACCTGGCGCTGGCCGGGCTGCTGGACGAAGAGCCCGATATGGTCGTGTCCGGCATCAACAACTCGGCGAACCTCGGCGACGACGTGATCTATTCCGGCACGGTGTCGGCGGCGATGGAAGGGCGTTTCCTGGGACTGCCGGCGATCGCGGTGTCGCTGGTCAGCCACGACCACAAGGGCGAGCATTACGACTCGGCGGCGAAGGCGGTGCTGCTGCTGATGCAGCGGCTGCTGGTCGATCCGCTGCCGGCCGACACCATCCTCAACGTCAACGTGCCGGATCGGCCGTGGGCACAGATCGAAGGCTTCGAAGTCACCCGGCTGGGGCGGCGTCACCGCTCCGCGCCGTGCATCGCGCAGACCGATCCGCGCGGGCGGCCGATCTGGTGGATCGGTCCGGCGGGCGAGGTGGACGATGCCGGTCCCGGCACCGATTTCAATGCCGTGCGGCGCGGCTTTGTTTCCGTCACGCCGATCCATGTCGACCTGACCCGGTTCCAGGCGCTGGAGAAAGTCAGCAGCTGGATGCAGCCGCTGAGCGACGCGATGGCGGTGGGCCGGACCAACGACGACGAGGCGGCCTGAGCCATGACCATGTATCCATTGCCTGCCGCGGACCTGAAGGGCGAGGGGATGACCTCGCAGCGCGCGCGCGATCGCCTCGCGGCGACCCTGAAAGATGGCGGCATCCGCGACCTGCGCGTGATCGAGGTGATCCGCAACCTGCCGCGCCACCACTTCATCGACCAGGCGCTGCATTCGCGTGCCTATGAGAACGACGCGCTGCCGATCGGCCACGGCCAGACCATCTCGCAACCGTGGGTGGTGGCGCGCATGACCGAGGCGCTGCTCGAGTTCGGCGTGCCGCAGAAGGTGCTGGAGATCGGCACCGGCTCCGGCTACCAGGCGGCGGTGCTGGCGGCGCTGGTGCCGCAGGTGTTCACGGTGGAGCGGATCGAGGCCCTGCTGCGCCAGGCGCGCCGGCGCTTCCGCCAGCTCGGCCTGACCAACCTGCGTTCGCGCTACGACGACGGCAAGCTCGGCTGGCCGGACGAGGCGCCGTTCGACGCGATCATCCTCACCGCCGCCGGCGACACCATTCCCACCCGCATCCTCGACCAGCTCAGCCCCACCGGCGTGCTGGTGGCGCCGGTCGGCTCGCCCAGCCGGCAGACGCTGATCCGCATGCGCGGCGACGGCCAGGGCGATTTCATCCAGGAGGAACTGGGCGCGGTCAGTTTCGTGCCGCTGCTGGGCGGGATCGGCTGATGCGTCTGTTCGGGGCACTTTATGCGCGTGCGCTGAGCTGGGCACGCGAGCCAAGGGCGTTGTATTACCTGTCCGGGCTGAGTTTCGTCGAGTCGTTCATCTTCCCGATTCCGCCGGAAGTGATGCTGGCGCCGATGATGCTGGGCAAGCGGCACAAGGCGTTCTTCTTCGCAAACATCAGCCTGCTGTTCTCGCTGCTGGGCGCACTGGTGGGCTACGTGCTGGGCCATTGGGCGTTCCATGCGCTGCGGCCGGTGCTCGATGCGCTGCACCTGCTGGCACCGATCGAGCAGGGCGTGGCGACCTTGAGCAGGCAGATGGTCGAGCATCACTGGGGCATGTACGGCGTGCTGATCCTGGCCGCGTTGCAGCCGGTGGTGCCGATGAAGTTCATCACCTGGGCCTGCGGCATCATCGGTGTGCCGATCCTGCCGTTCCTGGCCTGCATCGGGCTCGGCCGCGGCAAGCGCGTGTGGTTGCTGGCGTTGTTGATCCGCCTGTTCGGCGAACGCGCCGAGCGGATCCTGCACAAGTACGTCGAATGGATCGGCTGGGCCGCGCTGGTCGTGCTGGCCTTGCTGCTGGTGTGGTGGTTCTGGCTGCGTTGAGCGGCGCTGTCCGGGGGAGCGACGTCGCATGAAAAAGACTGCCCGCATCGGTATGCTGGTGCGCATGGATCGATATCTTCAGTGCCTGGTAACTCTGGCCGTGACCGTGCTGCTTGCTTCCTGCGGCACCATGCGCAGCTCGGTCGTGGTGGAACCAACACCCGACAGCGGCTATGGCCCTCGCCCGGTCACCAGTGCGCCGACACCCGCCCGTACGCCGATACCGGGCGGCAACTACGCGGTGGTGCAGGGCGACACGCTGTATTCGATCGCGTTCCGCAAGGGCGTGGACTTCCGTGATCTGGCGCAGTGGAACGGAATCGCCGCGCCATACACGATCTGGCCGGGACAACGGCTGACTCTTTCGCCGCCGACGAAGAGCCATGCCGCGCCGGTGGCTGCCGCCCCTGTCCACGCGGGTGGCGCGCCCGTGGCGGCAGCCCCGATGTTCGAGGCTGTGACCGCACCGTCGCCGTCGCCAGCCGGACCACCCGCAGCGACATCCGCGAGCGTGCCGGCCACCTCACCGGCGATCACGCCGCCGTCAAGACCTGCCGCGCCGGCCGTTGCCGCCACGGCGACCACCGTGGTGCCGGTGGCAGGTGTCCCGGCTGCCGCACCGGCGACCATGCCGCCGCCCGCGCCGCCGGCCGCCGGCGTTTCACGCGTGGTCAGCAGCGTGCAGTGGCGCTGGCCGGCCGATGGCAGTCTGGTGGGCCGCTTCCAGAGTGGCGACGCGATTCCCGGCATCCAGATCGCGGGCAAGTCCGGCGATCCGGTGCGTGCCGCCGCCGATGGCGTGGTGGTGTACAGCGGCAACGGCCTGGTCGGCTACGGCGAGCTGGTGATCATCAAGCACAACGACAGCTTCCTGTCCGCTTATGGCCACAATCGCAAGCGCCTGGTCAAGGAGGGCCAGCGGGTCAGTGCCGGCCAGCAGATCGCCGAGATGGGATCGACCGGCACCACCCGCAACGAACTGGAGTTCCAGATCCGCAAGGACGGCAACCCGGTCGATCCGCTGGGATATCTGCCGCTGCGCTGATCGCGGCGTGGATCGGTCAAGCCGGCGGCAGGATGAATCCGGCGATGACCCGGCGCCCTTCGCCGGCCAGCAGGTTGTAGGTGCGCGCGGCGGCGGCGTTGTCCATCACTTCGATGCCGATGCCCTTGCGCAGGAAACCGGCCATGAACGCGGCAGCCGGAAATACCTGGTGCTCGCCGGTGCCCAGGATCACCAGTTCGGGTTGCAACGCCAGCAGGGCTTCGACATGGCCGGCGTCCAGCGTGCCAGCGGCGGTGACCGGCCAGTTCTCGATCGCCCGATCGGGTGCGAGCAGGAAGCTGCTGGTGAGCTCGCGATCGATCAGGGTGACCCCGCGCGCGCCGACGCGGCGCACGTAGAGATAGCCTTCGGGGCGTTCGAGCGACAGGTCCATCAGCGTGGCAGGGCGATCTTCGGCTCGTCGGCGTTGCGGCGGAACAGCACGACGACATGGCCGATCTGGTGGATTTTTTCGGCCCCGGTGCCTTCGATCAGCACGTCGATCTGGGCCTGCCGTTCATCCTTGTCGCCACCGGACAGCTTCACCTTGACCAGTTCGTGGATGCCCAGCGCCTGGTCCAGTTCCTTGACCACGGCTGCGGTGGCGCCCTTGCTGCCCAGCAGGACCACCGGGCTCAGGTCATGGGCGAGGCTGCGCAGGTAGCGGATCTGCGAGGAGGAAAGGGCCATGCGCTGGTGCTCGATTCGCGGTCAGTGAACGGCAAAGGGTATCATGCGGCATCCCGTTCCCCAATCGGCGACTGTGACGACATGGCCCGCAGCAAGAGCAGCGCAGTCTGGCTGCGCGAACATTTCAATGACGAATATGTGAAGAAAGCCCAGGCCGAGGGTTTGCGTTCGCGTGCGGTGTACAAGCTGGAGGAACTGATCGAGCGCGATCACCTGCTGAAGCCGGGCATCAACGTGGTCGACCTCGGTGCGGCACCGGGCAGCTGGTCGCAGCTGGTGCGCAACCGGTTGGGCGACAGCGGCAGGGTGTTCGCGCTGGACATCCTGCCGATGCAGAGCATCGCCGGCGTGGATTTCCTGCAGGGCGACTTCCGCGAGGAATCGGTGCTGCACGAGCTCGAATCCCGCCTGGAGGGGCTCAAGGTGGATCTTGTACTGTCCGACATGGCCCCCAATATGAGTGGTGTGGCGCTGGCCGACCAGATCCGGGCGATGGATCTGGCCGAACTGGCGCTGGATTTCAGTCGACAATGGCTCAAGCCGGGCGGCTCGTTCCTGATCAAATTGTTTCAGGGAGTCGGCTTTGACGATTACTTGCGCAGCTTGCGCGCGGACTTCACCCGCGTAACCATGCGTAAACCTAAGGCCTCCCGCGCGCGTTCGCGTGAGGTGTACGCACTGGCGGTGGGCCGCAAGCCTGCCCCGGTGTCACCGGGCGAGAACCGTGCATGAATGAAACAGCGAAAAATGTGTTGCTCTGGGTGATCATCGCGGTGGTCCTGTTCACCGTGTTCCAGAGCTTCAATCCGCGTGGCGCGGCCTCGTCCGACCTGCCTTACAGCTCGTTCGTGCAGAGTGTCGACAACGGCAACGTCGCCAACGCCACGATCAGCGCCGACCAGCCGGCCACCATCAGCGGCAAGCTGAAGGATGGCAGCCCGTTCCGCACGGTCGCGCCGATGCTCGGCTTCTCCACCAACGAGGTGGTCAAGCAGATGCAGGACAAGGGCGTCGAGGTTCGCCAGGACCCGTCCGAGGGCTTCTCGCTGATCGGCCTGCTGATCAGCTGGCTGCCGGTGCTGCTGATCGTGGGCGTGTTCATCTGGTTCATGCGCCAGATGCAGTCCGGCGGCGGTGGCCGTGGCGCGATGAGCTTCGGCCGTTCGCGCGCCAAGCTGCAGGGCGAGGACCAGATCAAGGTCAACTTCAGCGACGTCGCCGGTTGCGACGAGGCGAAAGAGGAGGTCGGCGAGCTGGTCGAGTTCCTGCGCGACCCGAGCCGCTTCCAGAAGCTCGGCGGCAAGATTCCGCGCGGTGTGCTGATGGTCGGCCCGCCCGGCACCGGCAAGACTCTGCTGGCGAAGGCGATCGCGGGCGAGGCCAAGGTGCCGTTCTTCGCGATCTCCGGTTCCGACTTCGTCGAGATGTTCGTCGGCGTCGGCGCCAGCCGCGTGCGCGACATGTTCGAACAGGCGAAGAAACACGCGCCGTGCATCATCTTCATCGACGAGATCGACGCGGTCGGCCGCCATCGCGGCGCCGGCCTGGGCGGCGGCCATGACGAACGCGAGCAGACGCTGAACCAGCTGCTGGTGGAGATGGACGGTTTCGAGGGCACCGAAGGCATCATCGTGATCGCCGCGACGAACCGTCCCGACGTGCTGGACCCGGCGCTGCTGCGCCCGGGCCGCTTCGACCGCCAGGTCGTGGTGGGCCTGCCCGACGTGCGCGGACGCGAGCAGATCCTCAAGGTGCACATGCGCAAGGTGCCGATCGCCAGCGACGTCAACGCCATGACCATCGCACGCGGCACGCCCGGCTTCTCCGGTGCCGACCTGGCCAACCTGGTCAACGAGGCGGCGCTGTTCGCCGCGCGCGAGAACGCGCGCGAGGTGCGCATGAGCCACCTGGACAAGGCGCGCGACAAGATCCTGATGGGGGCCGAGCGCCGCTCGATGGCGATGAGCGAGGACGAGAAGAAGCTCACCGCCTATCACGAAGCCGGCCACGCCATCGTCGGCCGGCTGGTGCCCGAGCACGACCCGGTCTACAAGGTCACGATCATCCCGCGCGGGCGTGCGCTGGGCGTCACCATGTATCTGCCCGAGGGCGACAAGTACAGCATCAACCGCGTGGCGATCCAGTCGCAGCTGTGTTCGCTGTATGGCGGCCGGGTGGCGGAGGAATTGATCTTCGGTGCCGACAAGGTCACCACCGGCGCCTCCAACGACATCGAGCGGGCCACCAAGATGGCGCGCAACATGGCGACCAAGTGGGGACTGTCCGACGAGCTCGGTCCGATCACCTACGGCGAGGACGAGGACGAGGTGTTCCTGGGCCGTTCGGTGACCCAGCACAAGAGCATCTCCAACGAGACCGCCAGCAAGATCGACGAAGTGGTGCGCGGCATCCTCGATCGTGCCTATGCGCGCAGCAAGGAGTTGCTGACCGCGAACCTCGACAAGCTGCATGCCATGGCCGACGCCTTGCTGCAGTACGAGACGATCGACGCACACCAGATCGACGACATCATGGCCGGGCGCATCCCCGGGCCGCCGGCCGACTGGACGAAGAATGCATCGACCGGCGCCACGCCGCCGCCTCCACCGCCGAAAGGCGACGCCGGTTCGACCGTGGGCAAGGTCGGCGATCCTGCGCCGCAGAGCCGGACCGGCATGGAAGGCTGACCGCCGCCGTTTGGACGGCCATACCGTTGCATTGGAAGAGGGCGGCCACTGGCCGCTCTCTTGCGTTGCGCGCATCGAGCCTGTCGCCGTGCGTGCATGTGATAGCTGTGAAAGCGCCGCACCGGAGACCGTATTTGCCGGACATGAACAATTCGGTGAAGAAATTTTCACGAAAAGGGTTGACGCAAGCGGGTGGAGTCTGAATAATTCCGCTTCTTGCTTCACCGCCTCGATGCCCAGACATCCCGGCGATGAGGAAAACGGTTTTCAGTGCGCCCGTAGCTCAGTTGGATAGAGTACCTGGCTACGAACTAGGTGGTCGGGAGTTCGAATCTCTCCGGGCGCACCATTTTTATTCTGCGAGGCGGGGTGCTTGCACCCCGTTTTGTTTTCAACGGGAAACCTGTACGGCTCCCCGCGAAAACGATGATCAAGAAACACAAGGTGTGCTTCGATACGGATTGACTGAGCGAGGCGGCACCCGTAACATTTCAAGGCTCCGGTGGTGGCATGGCCGGTGATTCGAAAGCGGGGTATAGCTCAGTCTGGTAGAGCGTTGCGTTTGGGACGCAAAAGTCGGGGGTTCGAATCCCTCTGCCCCGACCAGCGAGACGTTCTACCTGCAGAGACTGCGCCTGTAGCTCAACCGGATAGAGCATCGGCCTTCTAAGCCGACGGTTGCAGGTTCGAGTCCTGTCTGGCGCACCAGTATCAGGTCGATGGTGGATGTAGCTCAGCTGGTTAGAGTCCCGGATTGTGATTCCGGTTGTCGTGGGTTCGAATCCCATCATCCACCCCAGTTTCAAACCCAGGTTTCCTGGGCCGTTAGCTCAGTTGGTAGAGCAGTTGACTCTTAATCAATTGGTCGAAGGTTCGAATCCTTCACGGCCCACCAATCGACAAAACGCCGATCGCTTGCGATCGGCGTTTTGCTTTGCGCAGCCGGAACGGCGGCGCGACACGTCGGCGGTGCCGCGATTCGCAGCCGCCAACGCTTGTGCTGCAAGGTCGTGCAACCGTAAAATGGTCCGCTTTCGTATAAGGGAATCATCGACTTAGGCGGGCGTGGCCGCGGGCATGGGGATGAGGCGCTTGCGGAATTGCTCCGGCAGGTGACAATCGGTTTCAGAATCCGGTGGTTACGCGCGTTTGACGAGGGTGGCAAGGCGAGAGTGGCGGAATTGGTAGACGCACCAGATTTAGGTTCTGGCGGTTAACCCCGTGGGGGTTCGAGTCCCCCCTTTCGCACCACACCCTGTTGATTTCTTTGTTTTTCGGGCGGCACGGCCGCCATGGCGCCTGTGGCAGGCCCACAACATCAGGTAGTACCAGGAGACGTCATGCAGGTTTCGGTTGAGAACATCGGCACGCTCGAGCGCAAGCTCACGGTGAAATTTCCCGCGGAGCGGTTCGAGACGCAGGTGAGCGCGCGCATCGCGGAGATGGGCCGCACGGTTCGCCTGAAGGGTTTCCGTCCGGGCAAGGTACCGACGACGGTGATCAAGCAGCGTTTCGGCGACCAGGTCCGTGGCGAAGTTTTGTCCGACCTGATCGGCAGCACGCTGCGCGAGGCGGTGGCGCAGGAAAAGCTGCAGCCGATCGCCAATCCGGCGATCGACACCACCGGCCAGCCGGAAAACGGTGAAATCGCCTATACCGCGACGTTCGAAATCATGCCGGAGTTCCCGCTGGTCGACGTGGCTGCGCTCGAGATCAGCCGTCCGATGGCGGTGGTGACCGATGCCGACATCGACAAGATGCTGGAGACCCTGCGCCAGCAGCGCCGCAGCTTCGACGAGGTGGATCGTGCCTCGGCCGAGGGCGACTTCGTGATGTTCGAGTACTCGGCCGAAGCCGGCGACTACCGCTTCCCGGCCGAGGGTCTGGAGCGTGCCGGCAGCGTGCTGGGTTCGGGCACCCTGTTCAAGGCGCTGGACGAGGCGCTGATTGGCCGCAAGGCGGGCGACAGTTTCGAGACCGAAATTGCCTTTCCGGAAGATTTCCGCAACGCGCAGCTGGCGGGCAAGACTGCCGGGGTCAGCTTCAGCATCCTGAAGGTGCAGGAACCGAAGCTGCCCGAGATCGACGCCGAGTTTGCGAAGTTGTTCGGCATCGCGGACGGCGACCTGGAGACGTTCCGCAAGGAAGTTCGTGCGAACCTCGAGCGTGAGCTGAAGGCGGCGCTGATGGCGCGCCTGAAATCCGAAGTTGCCGAGAAATTGTCCACGGCCCACGCCGAGTTGGACGTGCCGAAGCTGATGGTACAGTCCGAGGCGCGCAACATGGCCGCCGGCAGCGTGCCGCAGGGCCAGCAGCCACCGCCGCAGCTGGTCGAGGCCGCCATGCCGATCGCGCGCAAGCGGGTGATCGCCGGCCTGCTGATGGGCGAGATTGCCCGCAAGCAGGAGATCAAGATCGACCGCAAACGCATTGCCGAACAGCTCGCCGCGATTGCTTCGACCTATGAAGAGCCGGAGAAGGTCATTGAACTCTACAACGGCGACCCCCAACTGATGTCCGGGCTGCAGAATCGCGTGATGGAAGATCAGGTGGCCGAGTGGGTGGCGGAGCATGCCAAGACCACCCAGCTGGACCTGAGCTTCGACGACGTGATGCGCCCAGCCAACGCCTGAGCTGTCCGCCAGGCCCATCAACCGGAGAGCTGCAAGCATGGCCATGGATCCGATCCAGAACCTCAATTTGATACCGATGGTCGTCGAGCAGACGGCTCGCGGCGAGCGCTCCTATGACATCTACTCGCGCCTGTTGAAGGAGCGGGTGGTCTTCCTGGTCGGCGAAGTCAACGATCAGGTCGCCAACGTTATCGTTGCGCAGATGCTGTTCCTGGAGTCGGAGAATCCGGACAAGGACATCAACTTCTACATCAACAGCCCCGGCGGTGCGGTCACGGCCGGCCTGGCGATCTACGACACCATGCAGTTCATCAAGCCGAATGTCAGCACGATGTGCATCGGCCAGGCTTGCAGCATGGGTTCGTTCCTGTTGATGGCGGGCGCCAAGGGCAAGCGTTTCGCCCTGCCGAACTCGCGGATCATGATCCACCAGCCTTCCGGCGGCGCGCAGGGCCAGGCGACCGACATCGAGATCCAGGCGCGCGAGATCCTGTACGTGCGCGAGCGCCTGAACAGGCTGTATGTCGAGCACACCGGCCAGCCGATCGAGAAGATCGAGCTGGACATGGAGCGCGACCGCTTCATGAGCGCCGCCGACGCCAAGGCCTATGGCCTGATCGACGAAGTGCTCGACAAGCGCGCCGGCGAGACGGTGAAATCGGCCTGATTCACAGGTTGTACCCCAGAGTCGCGAGATGGGCTCTGCGTCTGCAGGCAGACGCGGAGCCCTGTGTTATTCTCGCGACGCATCCAGATTTACCAGCGGGATCGAGAGTATGAGCGACGACCGGCAGGGGCGTTCCAGCGACAGCGGCAAGATTCTCTATTGCTCTTTCTGCGGCAAGAGCCAGCATGAAGTGCGCAAGCTGATCGCGGGTCCATCCGTGTTCATCTGCGACGAGTGCGTGGAGCTGTGCAACGACATCATCCGCGAGGAACTGGAGGAAAAGGCCGCCTCCGGGCGCACCCAGTTGCCGAAGCCGCGCGAGATCCGCGAATCGCTGGATCAGTACGTGGTGGGCCAGACCCGCGCCAAGAAGGCGCTGGCGGTGGCGGTGTACAACCATTACAAGCGGATCGAGTCGCGCCAGAAGAGCGACGACATCGAGCTGGGCAAGTCCAACATCCTGCTGATCGGTCCGACCGGCTCGGGCAAGACGCTGCTGGCCGAGACGCTGGCGCGCCTGCTCAACGTGCCGTTCACGATCGCCGACGCCACCACGCTGACCGAGGCCGGTTACGTGGGCGAGGATGTCGAGAACATCATCCAGAAGCTGCTGCAGAAGTGCGACTACGACGTCGAGAAAGCGCAGTCCGGCATTGTCTACATCGATGAGATCGACAAGATCTCGCGCAAGAGCGAGAACCCGTCGATCACCCGCGACGTATCGGGCGAGGGCGTGCAGCAGGCGCTGCTGAAGCTGATCGAGGGCACCCTGGCCTCGGTGCCGCCGCAGGGCGGGCGCAAGCATCCGCAGCAGGAGTTCCTGCAGGTCGACACCAAGAACATCCTGTTCATCTGCGGCGGCGCGTTCGCCGGCCTGGAAAAGGTCATCCAGCAGCGTTCCGAGAACACCAGCATCGGCTTTTCCGCCGAGGTGCGCAGCAAGGAGCGCACCGAGAACCTGGGCAAGGTGCTGGCCGACGTGGAACCTGCCGATCTGGTGCGCTTCGGCCTGATCCCGGAATTCGTCGGGCGCCTGCCGGTGGTGGCCACGCTGGACGAGCTGGACGAGGCGGCGCTGGTGAAGATCCTCACCGAGCCCAAGAATGCCGTTACCAAGCAGTTCAAGAAGCTGTTCGAGATGGAGGAGGTGGAACTGGAGTTCCGCCCCGAGGCGCTGCAGGCGATCGCCCGCAAGGCGCTCAAGCGCAAGACCGGCGCCCGCGGCCTGCGCACGATCCTGGAGCAGGTGCTGCTGGACACGATGTACGAACTGCCGTCGCTGGAGCATGTCAGCAAGGTGGTGGTGGACGACGCCGTGATCGAAGGCCAGGCCGAGCCCTATCTGATCTATCGCGGCAATCTGCAGCAGCGGGTCGCAAGTGACGGCGGCGACGCTGCCTGACCCTGTAGCCCCTCTGCGGCGACGACGGCTCCGGTGACTTCGCCGGGGCCGTTCTGTTTTTGGCGGGCCGCCTGCCTTGAGTAGGCTCCCGGTCGCCTCCACTTGACGAGTTGACAGGCCCGGCGCAGTGTCGGGACGAAACCAGATCCGAATCCGAGGGACTCCTCTTTCATGGCCAAGAACGCCCCCCTTCCTGTTGCGCTGGACGCTCTGCCGGTGTTGCCGTTGCGCGACGTGGTGGTTTATCCGCACATGGTCATCCCGTTGTTTGTCGGTCGCGATAAGTCCATGCGTGCGCTGGAGCGCGCGATGGAAGGCGAACGGCAGATCCTGCTGGTCGCGCAGAAGAGCCCGGATATCGACGATCCGGAGATCGCCGACCTGCACCAGGTCGGCACGCTGGCCGGCGTGCTGCAGCTGCTGAAATTGCCCGATGGCACGGTCAAGGTGCTGGTCGAGGGCCAGTCGCGCGTGGCGGTCGAGGATTTCAAGGAAGCAGACGGCATGCTGACCGCCCGTTCGCGCGTGATCGAGCCGGTCTACAACGCGAAGGAGCGCGAGCTCGACGTGGTCTCGCGCACGCTGATTTCGCTGTTCGAGCAGCTGGTCAAGCAGAGCCGCAAGCTGCCGCCGGAAGTGCTGGCGAGCCTGTCCGGCATCGACGATCCGTCGCGCGTGGCCGATTCCATCGCCGCGCACCTGTCCGTGCGCATGGCCGACAAGCAGAAGGTGCTGGAGACCGCCGACGTCGGCCAGCGGCTGGAGCTGCTGATCGGCCTGGTCGATGGCGAGATGGACCTGCAGCAGGTGGAGAAGCGCATCCGCGGCCGGGTCAAGTCGCAGATGGAGAAGAGCCAGCGCGAGTACTACCTCAACGAGCAGATGAAGGCGATCCAGAAGGAGCTCGGCGACAGCGAGGATGGCCCGAACGAGGTCGAGGAACTGCAGAAGAAGATCGAGGGTTCCGGCATGCCCAAGGCCGTGCTGACCAAGGCGCGGCAGGAGTTCAGCAAGCTCAAGCAGATGTCGCCGATGTCGGCCGAGGCCACCGTGGTGCGCAACTACCTCGACTGGCTGGTCGGCGTGCCGTGGAAGAAACGCAGCAAGGTGCGCAAGGACCTGCAGCTGGCGCAGGAAGTGCTCGACGCCGACCACTTCGGCCTGGAAAAGGTCAAGGACCGCATCCTGGAATACCTCGCCGTGCAGCAGCGCGTATCGGTGATGAAGGGACCGATCCTGTGCCTGGTCGGTCCGCCCGGCGTGGGCAAGACCTCGCTGGGGCAGTCGATCGCCAAGGCGACCAACCGGAAATTCGTGCGCATGAGTCTCGGCGGGGTGCGCGACGAAGCCGAGATCCGCGGCCATCGACGCACGTATATCGGCTCGATGCCCGGTCGCATCGTGCAGAACATCAACAAGGTCGGGACCAAGAATCCGCTGTTCGTGCTGGACGAGATCGACAAGATGTCGATGGACTTCCGCGGCGACCCGTCGTCGGCGCTGCTGGAAGTGCTCGATCCGGAACAGAACCATGCGTTCAACGATCATTACCTCGAGGTCGACCTGGACCTGTCCGAGGTGATGTGGATCGCCACGGCGAATTCGCTGAACATTCCCGGTCCGCTGCTCGACCGCATGGAGGTCATCCGCATCCCCGGCTACACCGAGGACGAGAAGCTCGGCATCGCTCAGAAATATCTGCTGTCGAAGCAGCTCAAGGCGAATGGCCTGAAGCCGGAGGAGCTCAGCGTCACCGAAGACGCATTGCGTGACATCGTGCGCTACTACACGCGCGAGTCCGGTGTGCGCAACCTGGAGCGCGAAATCTCCAAGATCTGCCGCAAGGTGGTCAAGGAACTGACCCTGGGTCAGGTGAAGAAGGCCAAGGCGAAGGCGGCGCCCGCGCCCGCGAAGACGGCCAGAAGCAAGGCGAAGAACGGCGTCGGCAAGGTCAAGGTGGATTCGGCCAACCTCGATCAGTACCTGGGTGTGCGCCGGTTCGATTTCGGCCGCAAGGAACTGCAGAACGAAGTCGGCCTGGTCACCGGGCTGGCCTGGACCCAGGTCGGCGGCGAGCTGCTCAGCATCGAAGCCTCGGTGGTGGCCGGCAAGGGCAGGCTGGTGCACACCGGCCAGCTTGGCGACGTGATGAAGGAATCCATCCAGGCGGCGCTGTCGGTAGTGCGCGCGCGTGCCGACCAGTTGGGCATCGATCCGGAATTCCACCAGAAGCTCGACGTGCATATCCACGTGCCGGAGGGCGCCACGCCGAAGGACGGCCCCAGTGCGGGCATCGCCATGTGCACGGCGCTGGTCTCCGTGCTGACCAAGGTGCCGGTGCGCTCCGAAGTGGCGATGACCGGCGAGATCACCTTGCGCGGTCGCGTGCTGCCGATCGGCGGCCTCAAGGAAAAACTGCTGGCGGCGCATCGCGGCGGGATTACCACGGTGATCATCCCGGAGGACAACAAGAAGGATCTCGCCGACATGCCGACCAACATCACCTCGTCGCTGGAGATCCATCCGGTTCGCTGGATCGACGAAGTGCTGGATATCGCACTGGAGCGCCCGCTGCAGCCGAACCCGGCCAAGGACAGCCCTCCTGCCGCCGTGGCCGGCGAGCCGACGGAAGGGCACTCGCTGACGCACTGATCCGATCGTCGCGTCATCCTGCCGGTTTTCCATCCAAGGTGTCCTGCTGGGCAGGGCACTTTCTGCTTTTTCGCCGTCGGTCGACGAAGTTTCCGCATAGTCTCCTGGCGCTCGTTTTGCAAGCGGTTTCGCGAGTCGCCGATCTTCCGGAAACGTTGCTGTGGCTTGTGTTGCGGATTCCGGCAAGGCACTGGTATAAAGGCGATACCGCAGTCCCGGCGTTGTATGTCAGCGCAGCGATGCGGGGTTGCGTTACGGCCCTGGCAAGAGCCAACCATCCATGCCGGTGCTGTCTCGTCTCCGGACTGGCCGCACTGACGAAATCCGAATAAGGGAGTTTTTCAATGAATAAAACCGATCTGATCAATGCCATCGCCGAAAAGGCCGAGCTGACCAAGGCCGACGCCGGTCGTGCCCTCGAAGCCTTCTTCGAGACCGTGCAGAAGTCGCTGAAGAAAGGCGAGGATGTCTCGGTGGTGGGCTTCGGTACGTTCACTGTGCGCAAGCGCGCTGCCCGTACCGGCCGTAACCCGCGTACCAACGAAGCGATCAAGATCAAGGCCTCGAAGGTGCCTGCCTTCAAGGCTGGCAAGACCCTCAAGGATGCCCTAAACTAAGCGGCTAACGCTTGGTTTCGGGTGCTTAGCTCAGCGGTAGAGCGTCGCCCTTACAAGGCGGTGGTCGTAGGTTCGATCCCTACAGCACCCACCAGAAAAATGCGGAGTGGTAGTTCAGTCGGTTAGAATGCTGGCCTGTCACGCCGGAGGTCGCGGGTTCGAGTCCCGTCCACTCCGCCACAGTTCGCAAGGGCGCCCGTGTGGCGCCCTTGTCATTTGAGCGGCATGTGTCCGCGCAAAAGGACGCATGCCGGCACGGCGGCTTGTGCCAACCGCGCGCCACGCGCTTTCACCATCTTGCGGGAAGATTTCAATGCTGCAGGCAATGCGTAACAAGATGCACGGATGGCCGTCCATCATTGTGCTTGGCCTCGCCGTCCTGGCGATGTCGCTGTTCGGCATGGAGAGCTACTTCATGTCGAACGACGATGCCTTCGTGGCGAAGGTCGGCAAGCACGAGATCGACCAGCGCGCATTCCAGGACCGCGTGAACCAGCTGCGGCAGCAGGCAGCCGAACAGCAGGGCGAGCAGTTCGACTCCAGCGCCTTCGAGAAGAACGAGACCAAGCTGCGCATCCTGGACGGAATGATCGACGAGCAGCTGTTGCTGCAGGCCAATGCGGACTGGGGCCTGCGGGTTTCGGACCTGGCCATGCGCGACTACATCGCCTCGATCCCGGCGTTCCAGGTCAACGGACAGTTCGACGGCACCAGCTACCGTGCGTGGCTCACCAGCCAGTACAAGACGCCGGAAATGTTCGAGAACGAGATCCGCTCGTCATTGGCCGTCCAGTTGTTGCCGTCGGCGATCAACGACAGCACCATCGCCAGCGACGCCCAGCTCGATCATTTCCTGAAACTGCTGAGCCAGCGCCGCGACCTGCGCTACTTCCAGCTGCCGCGCCCCGCGCTGGACAACAAGACGGTCGGCGATGCCGAGATCGAAACCTGGTACAAGGCGCACCAGGCCGATTACATGAATCCCGAGCAGGTTTCGGTGAAGTACGTCGAAGTCGTCGGCGCCGACCTGCCGCTGGCTGCCGAGCCGAGCGACGACGAGCTGAGGAAGCGCTACGCGAGCGAGAAGCAGCGCTTCGTGCAGCCGGAACAGCGGCTCGTTTCGCATATCCTGATCAACGTGCCGGCCAACGCCACGCCGGAACAGCAGAAGGCGGCCCTGGCCAAGGCCGAGAAGATCGCGGCGGAAGCCAACCCGGGCGACTTCGCCAAACTGGCCGAACAGGACTCGCAGGATCTGGGCTCCCGTCGCCTGGGCGGCGACCTGGGCTGGCTGGAAAAAGGCGTGACCAACGAGGCCTTCGATTCGGCCCTGTTCGCGATGCAGAAGGGCCAGATCTCCAAGCCGGTGCTGTCGTCCGATGGTTATCACATCATCTGGCTGCGTGACGTCCGCAGCGGTGAGTCCAAGCCGTTCGAGGAAGTGCGCGACCAGCTGGTCAAGGAATCGACGGCGGCCGAGCGCGACCGCACGTACAACGAAGTCGCTGGCAAGATGTCCGACAACACCTACCAGAACCCCACATCGCTGGAGCCGGCATCGGTCGCATTGAAGCTGCCGATCAAGACCACGGCGCTGTTTACGCGCAAGGGCGGCGAAGGGGTCGCTGCGAATCCGAAGGTCGTCGCCGCGGCGTTCAGCGACGACGTGCTGGTGCAGGGTAACAATTCGGGTCTGATCGATCTGGGCAACAACCACTCGGTGGTGATCCACGTCGACCAGCACGTGCCGGCAGCCGCCAAGCCGCTCGCGGAAGTGCGCGCCGACGTGCAGCAGAAGATCCTGGATGCACGTGCCGCTGCGGTCGAGAAGAAGCAGGCCGACGAGGCACTGGTGCGTCTGCGCAAGGGCGAGCCGATGGAGGACGTGGCGAAGTCGCTGGGTGCCAGCATCACCACCGTAAACGAGGTGGTCCGGCACGCGCAGATGCCGGAGCCGTTGCTGACCCAGGCATTCCTTCTGCCGCACCCGGCGGCGGGCAAGCCGCAGTTCGCCGCCGTGGACATGCTGGACGGCTCCTATGTGCTGCTGGCTGTGGACAAGGTGCAGGATGGCGACCTGTCCAAGCTACCGCCGGAGCAGCGTGAGTCGTTGCGGCAACAGATGGTCCAGGCGTACGGCTATGAAGCGACGCGTGAGCTGATCGACCAGCTCAAGGCGAAGACCAAGATCAAGATCAACCAGCAGCGGCTGTAAGCGCGTCGGCCGACTCGCGCAGTCGGTGTCGTGCGAAGAGGGGCGGCCAATGGCCGCCCCTCTTCGTTGATGGTGCCGGTCAGGCCTAGTTGGGTGCGCTTACCGTCAGTGTCTGGCCGGGCTTCAACGTATGGCTGCTCAGGTGGTTCCAGCGCTGCAACTGGCTGACGTCGACCGAGTAGTCGCGGGCGATCTGCCACAGGTTGTCGCCGCGTTTCACGGTGTGGGTCATCCGCGCCGCCTTCTTGTCGGAGACGAGACCGGCCGCCGCGCCGGAGCCGGCGCTGGCCAGGAGATCGTCGTCGCTGCTGCTGGCGTGTTCCAGCAAGGCATCGTGGAACTGGCGGGCGTGTTTGGCGGGCAGGAGCAGGTACGAAGTGACGTTGGCGTCGATCATGTTGCTGCGAAACGCCGGATTGAGGTGCTTCAGTGCCTCCACCGACATGCCTGCATGGTCGGCCGCCCGCGCGACCGGCATCGAACGGGATATCTCGGTCTGCACCAGGTGCTGTTCGCCTGGCAGCGTGGGCAGACTGACATTGAAGCGCTCCGGCTCGCGCACCACGCAGGCTATCCCCAGCAGCTTGGTCAGATGTTCGCGGGTTACCTTGCGCACCGGCCAGTGGGGAATGGCGGGCTGCTCCGCCGGCTTGCCGTGCGTCCGGATGATCCTGCGTATCGCGAACTCACCGGCGTTGTAGGCGTAATCGGCCACCCGCCAGTCGTTGAACTGGTCGTGGTACTGCTCGAGCAGCTTCATCACGGCATTGGCGGCGGCAGGGACGTCGAGGCGGCCGTCGTAGTGGCCGTCGACGCGCAGTCCCATGGCACCGGCAGTCACCGGCATGATCTGCCACATGCCGGCCGGCCGACGCTTGTGGGCGGGCCCTGGCTGGAAGTGGCTTTCCACCCAGGGCAACAGCACGAATTCACCCGCGACGTCGTAGCGGTCGGCCACTTGCTGCACATAGACCAGGCGCGGCAACACGGCCTGCAACTGGCTTTCGAACTGCTGCGGATGGCGCGTATACCGTTTGGCCCAGGCCAATACCGCCGGGTCGGCGTCACAACCGGGCATGGCAAAGCTGCTGCGCAGCCGGTCCCAGACGTCGGTTCCTGGCGATGGCGCAGGCGGTTCGCTGGTCGGTGGAGCGGTCTCGGGTGCGGCAATGGTTGCTGACGAGGGTTCACCGCTCGGTCGCTGCGCTGTCTGTGGTGGCACTCCGGCACAGGCAGCCAGCGCGAGCGACAGGAGCAACGGCAGGAGTCGAATGTGCTGCCTCATCCGTGGAACCCATCCTTGGCGCTGCGCACGGTGGCAAAACGGGTCACCCGGTCGTCGCCGCTGCCTTGCTGCCGGCACCACGCGATGACGGCGTCGGTGTCGGTCCGCAGGAACGGGTTGGTCGCCAGCTCGCGGGCAAGCGGCACCGGCAGCGTGGGCTGGAGGCGTCGGCGCAGCGCGGCGACTTCCTGCAGCCGTTGCTGCAGTTCGGGATTGGCCGGTTCGATGGTGCGCGCAAAGCGTCCATTCGCTTCGGTGTACTCGTGCCCGCCGCAGACCAGGGTTTCCCCCGGCAGTTGCGACAGGCGATCCAGCGAGGCGAGCATCTGCGCCGGCGTGCCTTCGAACAGACGGCCGCAGCCCAGGCTGAACAAGGTATCGCCGCACAGCAGCAGGCCGGCTCCGACGTAGGCCACATGGCTGAGGGTGTGGCCCGGGATCGCGATCACCTCGAAGCGCATGGACGGCGCAGTCAGTTCGACCCGATCGCCGTCGCGTACCCGCTGGGTGGCCTCGCCGATGCGTTCATCGACGGGTGCATAAACCGGCACGTCGTGGCGTGCGCGCAAGGCCGGCACGCCGCCGACGTGGTCGGGATGGTGATGGGTCAGCAGAATCGCGCGCAGCTGCAACCGATGCGCCGCCAGCGCCTGCTCGACGACTTCGGCATCACCCGGATCGACGACGATCGCGTTGCCATCGTCGTCATGCAGCAGCCAGATGTAGTTGTCGGCCAGCGCCGGTAACGGTAGGAGATGCAAGATGGGCTCCGCTGCGTTTGAGGAATATCCGGCGGGCCGGCGTTTTCCCTGTGGAACGACAGACGCAGCCATCCGGGGCGCGCATGAGGCGGTCGACTATAAATTGGCATGGCTGCCGGCTCGTTAGCAGAACGTTAACCAGTCGGGCGACTGTTCAGCAGCGTGCGGCAGTTCCACCTCGCCTGCGACCTGCTGCCGGATGTCGTCAACCGTTACACTCTGGGCACAGATCAGAGACCGGACGGGTTGCATGCCACAACGCGATGACGACATCTACGCCAGTGCGCCGTTGCGCCGCTTGCTGGATGAGCAGACGCGCGTGCTGAAGCCGGAACTGCAACGCTGCTTCGGCACCCATGCGCTGTTGCTGGGCGCATCCTTGGGCGATGCGCCACCGGCGCTGCCGATGCTTGGCTGCTGGGCCACCCTGCACCTGGCGAACGGCCGCTACCGGGGCGACCTGCACGCGGCGGCGGACGAGCCGTTGCCGTTCATCGACGATGCGTTCGAGCTGGTGCTGTTGCGGCATGCGCTGGAAGTGGCGCCGCTGCCGGGGGCCTTGCTGGATGAGGCCGTTCGCGTGCTGGCGCCCGGCGGTGTGCTTGCGTTGACCGGCGTGCATCCGTTCGGCGGTTGGTCGCCATGGTTCTACTGGCGCACGCGCGGGAAGTCGCCGGCGCTGCAGATGCCGTGGCGGCTCCGGCACCGGCTTGAGCTGGCCGGGCTGGTGATCGAGCAGGTGCAGCGGGTGGGCAGCATGTGGCCCAGCCTGGCCACGACGCGGCGAACCCTTGCCGGCGCCTTCGGCGGCGGCTACGTGCTGGTCGCGCGCAAGCGCCGGCGCCTGGTCACGCCGCTGCGACTCAAGCCGGTGCCAGTGCGCGTGCCGGCGAATGGCCGGCTTTCGCCGGGTACCCGGCGCAGTTCGGCACTGTGATTTTCAATGGAATACGTGAGCAACGATGAGCGAAGTGGAAGCATTCACCGACGGGGCCTGCCTGGGCAACCCGGGTCCGGGCGGTTGGGCCGCGCTGTTGCGCGCAAAGGGCAGCGAACGCATGGTGGCTGGCGGTGAACCGGCCACCACCAACAACCGGATGGAGCTGATGGCGGCGATCGGTGCGCTGGAAGCGTTGAAGCGGCCGTGCCAGGTCACCCTCACCACCGACTCGCGCTATGTGATGCAGGGCATCGAGCAGTGGATGCCGAAGTGGCGCGCGAATGGCTGGCGCACCGCCGACAAGAAGCCGGTCAAGAACCAGGACCTGTGGCAACGCCTGTCCGATGCGGTCGGTGCCCATCAGGTGCGCTGGAAGTGGGTGAAGGGCCACAACGGCCACATCGAAAACGAGCGGGTCGACCAGGCCGCGCGTGAACAGGCCGAACTGATGAAGGGCAGGGCATGAGGCAGATCGTTCTCGATACCGAAACCACCGGCCTCGAAGTGCGCCAGGGCCATCGACTGGTGGAAATCGCCTGTGTCGAAATGGTCGAGCGCCGGCTTACCGGCCGGCACTACCAGACCTACCTGAACCCGGATCGGGCTATCGACGAAGGTGCCCGGCAGGTTACCGGCATCGAGGACGAGTTCCTGCTCGACAAGCCGCGTTTTGCCGAAGTGGTGGAGGAGTTCCTGGCCTTCATCGACGGCGCGGAACTGATCATCCACAACGCCAGTTTCGACATCGGCTTCCTCGATGCCGAACTGGCCCGGCTGGGCAACGGCGCAGGCAGGATCGGCGACCGTTGCAGCGTGCTGGATACCCTGGCGATGGCGCGCGAGCGCTACCCCGGTCAGCGCAACAGCCTCGATGCCCTGTGCAAGCGGCTGGGCGTGGACAACTCGCGACGCGACCTGCACGGCGGCCTGATCGACGCGCAGTTGCTGGCCGACGTCTACCTGGCGATGACCTCGGGACAGGTGGCCTTCGACCTCGGCTTCGAGGGAGCTGCCGAACAGCGCGATGTGGTGGTGACGACGCCGGTGGTACTGCATGCGCGGCCACGTGTGCTGCGCGCCTCGGCGGACGAGCTGTCGCAGCATGAGGCGCGGCTGGATGCGTTGGACAAGAGCAGTGGGGATGGGAAGAGCGTGTGGCGCAGGTTGGGGTGAGCTTTAGTGGTGCGGTGCGCAGCGTTCACGGCCACGGGTGGGATTGTTCGGCCCATCCTTGGGCCGAACCCCTTCGCGCTTTGCGCTGCGGGGCCAGCCTGTGGCTGTCCAAATTCGCTCCCGGCGAATTTGTCGAACCCGGGTGGGCTCTCATCCCCGCCGTCACCACTAGAAAAGCAAAACGCCCCACACGGGGGCGTTTTGCTTTTCTGGCGGAGAGGGTGGGATTCGAACCCACGGTACGCTTACACGTACGCCTGATTTCGAGTGCGCCATCGGGGCGACCGCAAGCCCTTGAATGGCAAGGCTTTCGATGCCGGATTTCACTCGTAACTCGTTGATCACGTTGTATAATTGCACGCATGGACGGTACGGTCGTGGTGCACCGGGGTAGCATTGCCGGAGCACAAAAAATCGTACACAGACCGTACACAGCGGGGCGTCCACATGGCCAAGATCCGGCTCACCGAACCCTTCATCAAGACACTGCCACTGCCGGCAGCACACCACGCGCTGTACCACGACGAGGTGGCACGCGGCCTGGCCGTGCGCATCACCCGGACAGGGGCGCGCTCGTTCTTGTTCTGCTACTCCCACGATGGGCGGGAGCGCCGTCTGTCCTTGGGGCCATGGTCGCCCCCTGTGTCCAACCGCCTGGGCACGCCTGCCACCCGCAAGGCTGGCGGCTCGCTGGACTGGGCGCGGCATGAGGTAGCCCGCCTGCGATTGCTGGTGCAGTCCGGCACCGATCCGATGGCGCAGAAGCAGGATGCCCGTGCTGAACGCGAGGCCGCCCGGCAGCAGGCGGCCCGCGAAATCGCCATCGAGACCCTGGCCAGCCGCTACATCAACGAGTGGGCCAAGCCGCGCAAGCGTACCTGGCAGGAGGACGAGCGCCGGCTGAACGCCATCGTGGTGCCGGCATGGGGCAAGCGCAAAGTGAAGTCCATAACGCGGGCGGACGTCAGCGCGCTGCTGGCTCCTGTGGCCACAGGGGAAGGGATGCGGCCCGCAGAGGCCGGCGCTCGCCTGGCGCTGGTGCGCAAGCTGTTCTCCTTTGCCCTCGACCAGGGAATCATCGACAACCACCCCTGCCTGCGCATGCAGTTGTCGTGTGGCAAGCCCGCCCCTCGCACGCGAGCGCTGACCACGGCACGCGATCTGCGGCTGCTCTGGCGCGTCACGGAGCCTGGCAGCGTATGGACGCGCGAGCCTGCCAACGGGGCCTTGCGCAAACGCCGTTTCATCGAGGCGGAAGCCGATGCCCTGCGGCTGCTATTGCTGACCGGCGCGCGCGCCAGCGAGGTCACCGATATGCCGTGGAGTGAGGTGGACTTGGACGTCGCCACGTGGGTGCTGCCTGCTGCGCGCAGCAAGAACAAGCGGGCACACCTTGTCCCGCTGGTGCCTGCCGCTGTGGAACTGCTGCACAGGCGCAAGGAAGCGGCGAGCAGCGAATACGTGTTTCCCGCCACGCGCCGCAACCACATCACCGACCGGAACCTGAGTCGCCCACTCAAGGAGGTGTGCCAGCGGCTTGCGACATTCGGGGTAGACATTGCGCCTTTCACCCCTCACGACCTGCGCCGCACCGTTGAAACCGGTATGGCGGCCTCTCGTGTGCCGAAGGAATACCGCGACCGCGTGCTCAACCATGTAGACAGCAGCGTCGGCGGCCAGCACTACAACCAATACGACTTTCTCGACGAGAAGCGCGAGGCACTGGAAAAGTGGGCGCGCCGTCTTGAGGGTCTGCTCACTGACGCTGTGGCCACAGTGGTGCCGATGCAAAGGAGGATGCGCGCATGACCGTTCGGCTCACTGATTTTAATGCCGCACAGTTCGATGGCTCGATGGATGGTGAAGAGTGCGTGTTGCTGAAAAGAGCGCACGCAGGCGACGAACTTGCCGCCGCTGAGCTGCTTATGCGCTATACCGAGGGGCGTCTCGAAAACACGATAGTGAAGCAGACGATTTCGCTTGGGTACGACCAAGTCGTGAAACACATAGCAGTACATGCGCTGAAATCAAAAGGCGAGAGTGGGCGTGCGTTGCCGGTTTCGCCCCGCATGTTTTTCAACGGGCTCAATGCCAGCGGCACAAGAGGTCCGAAATCACGAAATGGCGACAAGAAACTAAACCTATTCTTGGTCAACAAGGCTTGGCTAACTCGCAGTGATCTAAAGACCGCACTAGTAGATAGGCCGGCTACGATTCACAGAGTCGAAGCTAAGCTCGTAGAGCACGTGCAGGCAATGTTTCCTGGTGCATCCCAAGACACGGCGCGTGCATACGTTCATCAGTCATACCCCGGGATTCCTTGGGAGGATCGTAACGCGAGTGTGGAAGGCTACGACGCTCTATGAGTACCGCCACTGTAATTCGTACGAATTAACCCGGCCTGTGCTGTAACTAAATAGTGCACCCCTAAGCAAATGAGGTGCACCATGCAACACACCGACCTGTTGACTGACTACCTGTCAGTCGCCTCGGCCGCCAAGGCCCTGCACGTACATCCACACACTCTGAAGCGCTGGCGCTGGAACAGCTACGGCCCGCAGCCGATCAAGGTGGGCGGTCGCATGTACTACCGCGCGTCCGACATCCAGCGTTGGCTGGAATCCCTGGGCGAACATGACAACGCGGCACGCGCATGAGCAGCCCAAAAGAAAAGCCCTCGGCGGCAACCGAGGGCTCAAACAACAACATCACTTGCCCACAGGGTAGCGACGCTGCCGCTGCGTCTCAACCGCTCGCTGAGAAATTTTGGAACGATGACGAAACCGCTGAAGGGTATGAGCCGCCAGAGCAGTTGTCCTCCAAAGAGTTCGATCTTTTGCTGCCGCCTGGCTTGGTGGGTGAGGTAGCGCAGTACATCTACTCAAGTGCCGACTACCCCATGAGGGAGGGTGCCATCGTGGCGGCGCTGGGGTTGATTGCTGGCATCGTAGGACGCCATTTCAATTTCAACGGTTCGGGGCTGAACCTATATCTGCTGTTGCTCGCTGAATCCGGACGCGGCAAGGAAAGCATGGCCAAGGGCATTGATCGCCTGGTATCGGCAGCTCGTGAGAAGGTGCCGATGGTCGATGAGTTTGTCGGCCCCGGTGCCTTTGCCAGTGGCCAAGGACTTATCCGCACCCTGGACAAGCAACCCAGCTTCTTCAGCATCCAAGGGGAGTTTGGGGAAATGCTGCGGCGAATGAATAGTCCTCGCGCCCCGGACGCCTTGGTGAGGCTTAAGCAGGCGATGCTTGACCTATACGGCAAAAGTGGATGGGGGAGCACGCTTGGGAGCACGGCGTATAGCGATATGGAGAAGAACACTACTGTGGTTGCCGCCCCTGCGTTCACCCTGGTTGCTGAATCAGTACCAGGGAAAGTTCTCGATCATTTGTCGTTCGACGACATTGAGGATGGCTTCCTTCCAAGATTCCTGCCGTTTGAGTCCAGAGGCCCCCGCGGACGAGCCAATAAATCAGCAGGCCACAGCCCATCGCCCGGACTTGTTGATGAGTTGGCAACACTCGCGGAAGACAGCCTAAACCTTCGACGCAATAACAGATGCGTCGATGTGCTTGCCACAGAGGATGCAGCACTTACCCTGCAACACTACCGGGACAAGATCGACGATCTGTTCGACGACAAAGGCAAGGAACCCCACGAGCGCGTCTTGTTCAACCGCGCCCCGCTCAATGTTATGCGTGTCGCCGCTCTGGTCGCTATTGGTTGTACTAATGCCCGCACTGACACTCCGCTAGTGGATAAGGGACACGTCGAGTGGGCGATCCAGCTTGTCGAGTATTGCGTGGATGTTCTGGCATCGAGGTTCCGCGCCGGCGAGGTCGGAACTGGTGGTACGCGGCAAGAAGCTGAATTGAAGAAATACATAATCGAATACCTGCGAATGTCGGTCAGCGGGCGGCTCAAGTACAAAGTGCCCAAGAAGCTCGTCACAGATCGGGTGCATGTTGGTCTTGACTATCTGCGTCGGCGTGCACGGCGTTGCAAGGCATTCACCCAAGACGTCAGAGGTTTTGACCGCGCCCTTTCTGATGCTGTCGTCGTATTGGTACGAACTGGCGCGCTCCGCAAAGCCGATTCAAGGAAATTCGGTATGAGCGGCGAGGTCTATCACTTACACGACCTCGATGCTCTGAAACCGTGACATCCTAGTTCCATCGCCAGCACCACCTCCCTGCCGACGTTTGCTGTGTGCCCACAGGGGCAGGCAACCGTCTCAGCAGGACGTCCAGCAGCCTCCAGGCGTGGCGCGGCAGCCGGGGTCACTGCGGTGGGACTGGGGTTCTCGGCAGCCCATGAGCCGCGTACAGCGCCGGCGAGATGGACGCCCAGTACAGGTAACGGGTAACGCCTGGCGTAACAGGCGTTGTTACCCCGTCAGACGTATACACACCAAGGGCTGAGGCCGAGTGGGTAACAGGGTAACGAGTTCCAGCTATCCCCATCACTGATGAACTCAGACTGCTACACCCCTGTTACCTTGTTACCCCGTTACCCAATCCCTCTCAAACCCTTACTGTGTAAAGGTTTGAAGGGGTAACGAAAGGGGTAACGATTTGGGTAACGGGTAACGAGCTGCTGCCCTGGGTCAGCCTATTTCGCGCGAATTACGAGCGCCACAAGTGCGCAATGCTGCCGCCAGTTCACACCGGCGGCATAGCGATGCACAAGACACCCTTCACCATCCAGCAGGTAGCCCAGCGCGCTGGCGTCAGCGCGTCCACCATTCGCAGGCATTCGCGCCTGGGCAACTGTCCGGCACCACGCCAGTACGGCCCGCGCTCGCTGCGCTGGGATGCTGAGGAGGTGGAGACCTGGTTGCGCGACCCGGTAGCGTGGCGAGCAGCGCAGAAGGCGCAGCGGACATGAGCAGGCGTCCTCCTGGTCGCCACCCGTGGAAGCAGGAAACGACGCGCATGCGCCTGGGGCTGCGTCCGCACGGCTGGACTCGTTCAGCCTTTTGCACGACATGCGGCCCCGTGTGGATACCCACATGGTTCGTCATACGCGACTGGTGCCTGACCTGGTGCCCATGGTGTTATGAGGCGACAGCGCGTGGTGTGGAAATCGTTGAGCGGCCCTTGGTCACCTGCCAAGGATGCAGGTTCTACCTGTGGCACCCACGGGGAGAGAGCGAACCTGGCGGCTGCTCCATCGGTCATGGCGCATGGCGGCCGAATCGCCCCCACGAGTGCGCATGGTGGCGGCCATGATCGAGCAGAACCTTTGCCCACATTGTGGCCAACCCATGCCGACTTCGCGCGCCGAAGCTATCGAGGCACAGGTCACAACCTGGCGCGCGTGGTGCAGGCAGAACGGCAGATGGGTTAGCCCCGACGATCGCGTGAATGAGGCCGTGGCGGCAGAGCTGCTCGGGCGAACATCATTCACCCTGCGCAACTGGAGGTCTGCCGGTCAGCCACTTCCATTCGTCCGCGTTCGCGGGCGCATCTCCTACCGCCTGCGCGACCTGGCCCTGATGCTTGAGGAAAGTGAGTAAGCCCTGGCGCGTGATCGTGCACCACGTGCACCGACATTCACTCGGTGCACGTGGCTGGTTCGCTCGGTATTGCCGCCCACGTTAGAACTATCATGCTGCGCCAATCCTCCGATGCGCGAAGAAAACTTGGCGCGCGTTGTTCGCCGACGAAGGGAGCGAACATTTCCACTCCCCCCACTGGGTTCGGGTCAGGATTGAGTGAGTTTGGAGCGGAAGGTCATGCGAGCGAACAAGTCTTCGCCATCCTCGGCAATGCTTATGTCGCTCACTGCAACGATCTCTAGCACTTCATCGCCATCGACCATCAACACCTCGGCAGCCACAGGCACGAGCGTAGTTGCATAGCCATCGCGTGCCTTCTGCATTTCGTCCTCGATATGCTGCCAGGCGTTCGGATATCGCTGCTGTGCCTCGGTGGTTTGTAGCAGGCTCATGGCTTGCCTCCTCTCTGTCGTTCCAGTTGTTCGACGCGGTTGCGCAGTGCCGATACCTCGCGGCGCAAGGCGTTTAGCTCCACAGACACACGCTTCACCAGATCAACGAACTGATCGCGGGTCACTGCTGCGTCAGGACGGTGGCGCTCGGCATGCCGGCGTGTGGCTGCCAGTTCATCCATGGTCGTCCTCCTTGCCACGCACCTGCTGCTCAAGGCGTTCAATACGTGCAAGGTTCTGCGCCAGGCGCACGCGGTACTTGCGTAGCTCCTTGTATACGGCATTGAGCAAGTCCACGACCTCGCCCATCGTGGCCTGCTGTGTGCGCTCCTTGGGCGTGACGTGTATGCGCAGGTCAGCCATGGCCGCCTCCCTTCGCGCTGGCCTGCTGCTCAAGCTGGGCGACGCGTCGCTGTAACTCTTTGTTCGCCTTCACCAGCAGCGACATGAAGGAGAGGAAGTAGCCGATAGTCAGCGGCCGCCCGTGCATCTCCTTGGGCACACCGGCAATGATGTCCTCGAAGGACGTAGGTGCTTCGGTTTTTTCTCGGCTCATGGCGATCACCACTGCACGTCTTCGATCACGACCACGCCGGAGGCCCGCGTCACGTCAAAACCCAGCCAGCGGGTCACGAGCAATGCAGCGGAATCCGTCTGGAACAGGGACACCAGGTTCTGCGCGCCGTTGGCCGGGTCGGTCGCCAGTTGCAACGTCGCCTGGTCGCTGGCGTCCAGCATCGGGTCTTCCGCGTCGCCAGCAATGGCCGTGGCATCCAGCAGCACCGCCTTGCGGCCGTTGCTGTCGGCGGCCGGCACCTGGTCGCTGACCAGCACTGGCACGCCCGCCAACTCGCCACCGTTCGGCGTCATGGACGGGAACGCCTGCTCGCCGGTCGTGGTGGCCTTCGTCGCCAGCCGATTCGCGGTATGCACATCAACCACGAGGTACGGTTTCCCAGTTGCCGAGATGTTCACCGTCTCAAGCGCCGCACCAAGGTCAGCCAGGGGCGATGCCGAACCCGTCACCGACGATGCACCTGTGGCCACACGGGCGAGGAAGGCGGCGTTGGTGCCAGCCGCGACACCGTTACGCAGTTCCGTCGCCAGCAGGATGTTGCCGGCAGCCGTGGTGCCGTTAATCAGTTCTGACGTAAGGGCGACCAGCGCCTGCACCTTGAAGGGGTCAAGGTCTTGGCCATTGAACGCCAGGCTGCTGACGGGCGCGGGCGCGCCTTCGCCAACGACATGGCCTGCCGCCACCACCGTGGAAATGGCCAGGCGCTTCCGCAGCGGCACGCGACGCAGCACGTTGTCAGCGAGCAGGCGATCCAGCACGGACACGGCAGGAAGGGTTTCAACAAAGCCTGCGGCGACCAGGGCATGACCGACCAGGTTGCCCGCCCAGCCCGCATCCGCGACGCTGCCGGCCGACATGGCCGAGCGCAGCACGGTGGCCACGCGAAACCCGTTCGAGCTCTGGTCGGCGTACTGCGCAGCCAGGGACAGCCGGCCGCCCGCCTTGGCGAGGCACTTCGCCATCAACACATAGTCAGCCACTTGGGCACTTAGGATCATCGACATGGGAAACCTCCTTGGGTGTGACCACCGCACAACGCGATGGCGCAGCCCAAGGGTGTTGTCCTGGCCGAGATGGGCCTAGGTGAAAGCGTGATGGTTCGTGATGCCGCGCAACAGTCAGAAGACTGGTTGAGTTAGTCCGTGCTTGTTATCCCTGGAAGCCAAAAGACCGATAAGCGGCGTCGTCGTAAAACCCGAGGCCGCCGCCTCGCGGAAGCTTGTCGTGACTAAACTGACTGGTGGCATCCAGGAGTGCCTTCATATTGAAGGGGATGTGTATGACGCTAGCTGTTCCGTTGTTGATGCGGGAGGCTAGGGCCTGTGGCCAGTAGGAGCTGAAAGCACTGGGGACACGAATGGGAACAGACACTTCTGTATAAGCCGCGATGATGGGTATCCCGTATTCGTCAACCGCTTTAGCAATCTCAAAAGGAACCCAGTCAGTATCAAGGCGTGTCGTCTTGCCTAGAATAAGCACCATGTTCTTAGAGTTACGAAGTCGCTCTAACAACGACCTCCGCAGGGTTTCCCGTGAACTAGAGTCTCGGACAGCCGATACCTTTTCGTGGCTGTTAACCATAGTGAAGTCAATGTCCTTGTTCTCCGACCACGCCTTCATTAGGTTGTAGTAGTCGATATCGGAGTTGCCACCTGGAATATTGGTTCCGTTGGCATGAAAAGCGATGTATGTGCCATTCCGGTACGCCATTATTTTTCACTCCAGTATTTCTTGACATCTCGAAGATCTACATCGTCAAACCGATCGCGGTGAAGGACGATGCGAATCTTGCCCGTAACCTCTTTCTCTTTTGTCTTGGTGATCGCCGACAATATGAGGAGATTGAGTAGATCGCGGGTAGGTAACCCGATTCCAGAAAGGCCGCTGCCGACCAGTGGCAAATTAACCGGATGCCCTCCCGCCTCAATGCGTGCGCGCTCCCAGGCGGCACCGAGTGCTGACCACAGAAGGGTCACGTCCGAAGATGCCTTGCACGTTTGGGGGTCCGAGCGGGTGAGGGCAAAAAGTAGGTATACATCTTGATTTACGCCAATGATTGCTGTCGTGCCAATTGGATAGGCGTTCTTCTTGCCTGCCACCTTTTGCGTTGTAGTGAACGCGACCCCTTTAAGCTCTTTGTCGACAATCACGTCGAAAGATTCGGGGTGTCCTCCGAAGCAGCGCTTCAAGAAAATTCCGTGAAGGCTTTTATCCGAGACCGGCCTGCCAATCTCACTGTCGAAATAGTCATTAACAGCAATAAGCCGAACACCTTCCTGCTCAAACAGATCACCGAATAATATTTCCAAGCATGTATTCGAGTTTGGAATAGGTAGTGCAACGCGAGAAGGTTTTGAAATTCTTTCCAAACCGAGCACCACGCCCAGGATGACGATAATCGTCATGGGCAGTGGGCCTTCAATCTTTACCGTTGGTAGCAGGAACGTGACCGTTTTCGTCGCAGTGAAAATCAAGCTATAGGTTGTGAATACGCTCAGTGCCGCCTTTCGGGGTGACCTTTTGATCGCTCGCCATAGATCCTTTAACCAAGCCATAACTCACCTGTATTTTGTTCTTGTCTGCGATGCGGTCGCTTATCGCTCTTGATTGGTCTGTGAGGGAGAAGTGAACTTGATCGCCTCACCCTCAACCACAACGTGCCGGTCATTGTTGCTGCGGTCGCTGCGCACGATCACCGCATCCGCGCCAATCTCCGCTCCTGCTGCCTGTAGCTGCGGGATGGCGTCGCTAACCGTAGGGTCAGTCCAGCCGGGCTTGTAGCGGTTAGCGGAGACGATGCCGATGGAGGTGTACGCGCGCTGCGGCGGCGAGTAGAGGATTTGTACCTGGCTGGCGTTCGTCGGCGCGTAAGGCGTCGGCAGATTGCTATGTGCCTGGTACGTGCTGCACCCGGCGAGCGCGCCGACAAGCGCGATGCCCACAAGAATCTTCATGTTGTCCCCTGTTGCCGCCCTCATCGAAGGCATGCCGTAAGTATTCACCTATCAAGGGCCAGGTGCCACTAGGTGAAGGCGTGTAGAAAAAAAGCCCCCGCATATGCGAGGGCCTGGTCGCTACTTTTTCTTCGGTGGAGCCGGTGGCGGCCGGTTGTGCTCTTTCTCGGTCGTCTTCGGGTGCTTATCGGCGTACTTCTCGGTGACGAACTTTCCAGTGCCAGAATCACGGAAGTTCGGCGGCCCTTTCTTACTGGACATGACCTGTTCCTTTGCTTGCCCGGCATTGGGCGGCTCCATTATCCACGGCCATGTCTCACCCGTTGAGACAGTGCGAGCTTGCGCCCTTGCGCAGGGCCTCCACGGCGCGCTGCGCGGGCCTTGTAGCCACGGGCGCATGTTGCTGGTGCGGAAGGGCATGCGGGGCGCGTGGGCAGCGTGTGCGAGGCCACGCGAAATTCGTACACCAGTCGTACACAGCGAAAAACTGGCCTGGCGCTAGGCAAGAAAAAAGGGCTACGCTTTTCGGCGTAACCCTTTGTATTCATTGGCGGAGAGGGTGGGATTCGAACCCACGGTACGCTTACACGTACGCCTGATTTCGAGTCAGGTACATTCGACCACTCTGCCACCTCTCCGGTGCGGTGCATGGTGGCGCATGCGAGCCGGGAATCATACGCGAGCGAACTTGCCGTGACAACAACCGGGTCTTCCGGCATGCTGCAACGGCTCGCACCTACTGAAAGCCCATGATCGAATTCGGACACGGAACGCATGTCGGCCTGCGCCGCACGCGCAATGAGGATACTTATTACGCCGGTGCCTCGCTCGGCCTGTTCCTGGTGGCCGACGGCATGGGCGGGCACCAGCATGGCGAGGTGGCGTCGGCGCTGGTGCGGGATGCCGTCGTCGGCCTGGTCGGCCAGGGGCACAGCCTGATCGAGGCCGTGCACGGCGCTGCTGAGCGGTTGCTTGCGCACACCCGGCCTCGTTTCGATGTGTTGCCGATGGGCACCACCATCGCCGTGCTGCGGATCATCGGCGACGGTTACGAAGTCGCCTGGGTCGGCGACAGCCGGATCTACCAGTGGAAGAAGGAGCTGCGGCAGATCAGCCACGACCACTCGCTGGTGCAGACGCTGGTCGAGGCCGGCCAGCTCGACCCGGCGCAGGCCGCCCAGCATCCGCAGCGCAACGTGCTGACCCAGGCGCTGGGCGTGACCGCCATCGAGCAACTGCACATCGGCATGGCGCGTGGCCAGCTGGAACCGGGCATGGGTTTCCTGCTGTGCAGCGACGGCTTGACCGAGGGCGTCAGCGACGCCTCGATCGCGCGCACGGTGGCGCGGACCGACCTGGCCGCCCAGGAATGCGTGGATCAGCTGTTGTTGAGCGCTCTCGACAGTGGCGGTGACGACAACGTCACGGTGCTGATCGTGCGCTGCAGCTGAATCCGGTTTCCGGATTCCCCCTGCCGCAAAAAACAAGGGCCGCTTTCGCGGCCCTTGTGCTTCAGGCGTCGATCACGCCGTTCCGGCTTTCTTTTTCGCCAGCCGCAGCCAGGTGTCGACGACCGTGTCCGGGTTCAGCGATACCGACTCGATGCCCTGTTCCATCAGCCATTCGGCCAAGTCGGGATGGTCGCTGGGGCCCTGGCCGCAGATGCCGATGTACTTGCCCTTGGCGCGGGCGGTCTTGATCGCCATGGCCAGCAGCTTCTTCACCGCCGGGTCGCGCTCGTCGAACAGGCCGGCGACGATGCTGGAGTCGCGGTCGAGGCCCAGGGTGAGCTGGGTGAGGTCGTTCGAGCCGATCGAGAAGCCGTCGAAGATGTCGAGGAATTCATCCGCCATCAGGGCGTTCGACGGCACCTCGCACATCATGATGACCTTGAGCTCGTGCTCGCCCTGCTTGAGGCCGTTCTTCGCCAGTACCTCGATGACCTTGCGGCCTTCGCCGAGCGTGCGCACGAACGGGATCATCACCCATACGTTGGAGAGGCCCATCACTTCGCGCACCCGCTTGACCGCCTTGCACTCGAGGCCGAACGCCTCCTCGAAGCTCGGATCGACATAGCGGCTGGCGCCACGGAAGCCGATCATCGGGTTTTCTTCGTGCGGCTCGTAGCGCGAACCGCCGAGCAGGCCGGCGTACTCGTTGGACTTGAAGTCGGACAGGCGCACGATCACCGGCTTCGGGTAAACCGAGGCGGCGATGGTGGCGATGCCTTCGGCCAGGCGATCGACGTAGAACTCGACCGGGCCGGCGTAGCCGCTGATGCGCTCGTCGATCTTCGCCTTCGTTTCGGCATCCTGCTTGGCGTATTCCAGCAGCGCCTTCGGATGCACGCCGATGTGGCTGGCGATGATCATTTCCAGCCGGGCCAGGCCGATGCCGGCGTTCGGCAGCATGCCGAAGTCGAACGCGCGCTCGGGGTTGGCCACGTTCATCATGATCTTCAGCGGCGCTTCGGGCATGGCGCCCAGGTCGGCGGTGATCCGTTCGAACTTCAGGACGCCTTCGTAGATCGTGCCGGTATCGCCCTCGGCGCAGGACACGGTGACGTCGGCGCCGTCCGGAATCAGCTCCAGCGCATTGCCGGTGCCGACCACCGCCGGCACGCCCAGCTCGCGCGCGATGATCGCCGCGTGGCAGGTGCGGCCGCCGCGGTTGGTGACGATCGCCGAGGCGCGCTTCATCACCGGCTCCCAGTCGGGGTCGGTCATGTCCGCGATCAGCACGTCGCCGACCTGCACCTTGTTCATGTCGCTCAAGGAACGGATCACGCGGGCCTTGCCGGCACCGATCTTCTGGCCGATCGAACGGCCTTCGGCCAGTACCTTGCCCTTCTCGCTGAGGCTGAAGCGCTCCAGCTGGGTCGCATGCGAGCGCGACTTCACCGTTTCCGGGCGCGCCTGCACGATGTACAGCTTGCCGGTGTGGCCGTCCTTCGCCCATTCGATGTCCATCGGGCGGCCGTAATGCTTCTCGATGATCAGCGACTGGCGTGCGAGTTCCTGCACGTCATCGTCGCTGATGCAGAATGTGTTGCGCAGCTCGGCCGGGGTGTCCTCGGTCCTGACCCGTTCGCCGGGCGCGCTGGAATAGACCATGCGCAGCTGCTTGGCGCCGAGGTTGCGGCGCAGGACGGCTGGCTTGCCGTCGCGCAGGGTCGGCTTGAACACGTAGAACTCGTCCGGGTTGACCGCGCCCTGCACGACCATCTCGCCGAGACCGTACGAGCCGGTGACGAACACCACGTCGCGGAAGCCCGATTCGGTGTCCAGCGTGAACAGCACGCCGGCGGCGCCCACGTCCGAGCGCACCATCAGCTGCACGCCTGCGGAGAGGAACACGTCTTCGTGCTTGAAGCCCTGGTGGACTCGATAAGCAATGGCGCGATCGTTGTACAGCGAGGCGAAGACTTCCTTCACCTTGTGCAGCACGTCGTCGATGCCGACCACGTTGAGGAAGGTTTCCTGCTGGCCGGCGAACGAGGCATCCGGCAGATCCTCGGCGGTAGCCGACGAACGCACGGCCACTGCGACGTCGTCGGCGCCGGCGTCCTTGCACAACTTGATGTAGGCCCCGCGAATCGCCTGTTCGAGCTCGGCTGGCAGGGTGGTGTCGACGATCCAGCCGCGGATCTCCTTGCCGGCCGCCACCAGGGTATCGACGTCGTCGACGTCGAGTGTGGCCAGCCGATCCTGGATGCGCCTGGCCAAGCCGCTCTTTTCCAGATATTGCTGGAAGGCGCTGGCCGTGGTCGCGAAGCCGCCGGGCACGGAGACGCCGAGCTTGGCGAGGTTGCCGATCATCTCGCCGAGGGAGGCATTCTTGCCGCCGACCTTGCCCAGGTCGGTCATGCGCAGTTGGTCGAGCCAAAGCACCAGGTCGTTCAAGGGTGTCTCCTCAGGAAGCTCTGCAGGTAAGTGGAATGGGCGCGGCACGAAGGCCCGAAGCGGGTTGCAAAGAACTGGTATTGTCCGCTGCGGATGGTGCGCAGCACAAGAAGACCAATGCCGGAAGATGTCATTCCAACGGCATACCAGTCAGCTGGCGGTGGATTTCATGCTTGCGCTAAGGTGCAGGCAAATGCTTCCCCGCCATCAGGACCCTGTATGCAGCGAACGGTTTTTTTCATCTCCGATTCCACTGGTATCACCGCGGAGACGATCGGCAACAGCATCCTGGCGCAGTTCGAAGGCGTGCAGTTCGACAAGCATCGGCTGCCGTTCACCGACAACGCGCACAAGGCGGAAACCGCTGCGCTGCGGATCAAGACCAAGTACGCGCAAAGCGGGCAGCGGCCGATCGTGGTCAACACCATGGCCGACCGTGCGCTGTGCGAGATCGTGGCCGCCAGCGGCGCCCTGATGCTGGACGTGTTCGCGCCGTTCATCGGTCCGCTGGAGGACGAACTGGGAACCAAGCGCACCGGCCTGGTAAACCGCTCGCACGGCCTGGTCGATTTCGACAAGTACGAGGCGCGCATCAATGCGACCAACTACGCGCTCTCGCATGACGACGGCATCGATGTGAATTATGCCGAGGCCGACCTGATCCTGGTCGGCGTGTCGCGCTCCGGCAAGACGCCGACCTGCCTTTACATGGCCTTGCATTACGGCGTCAGCGCCGCCAACTATCCGCTGACCGACGAGGACCTCGAGAAGCTCGAACTGCCGGCGCGCCTGCGGCCGTACCGGGATCGGCTGTATGGACTGACCATCGATCCGGTTCGGCTGGCGCAGATCCGCGAACAGCGCCGCGCCGGCAGCCGCTACGCCACCTTGCAGCAGTGTCGCTGGGAGCTGGAGCAGGCCGACCGTCTGATGCGCCAGGCCAACATTCCCAGCCTCAACACCACGCACGTGTCGATCGAGGAGATCGCCAGCAAGATCTTCGACCGCTTCGGTATCGAGCGGACCATGTTCTGACTGATTGCCACCTGGAGTTTGCGCGCCCGCCATGAGCGTCGTACTGGACAACCGCAACAGCCTGCTGCCAGGACGCTTCGAGTTCCTGATGGGGCTGTATGCGGAAAACTACCACCGGCTGACGCGGCTGTTCGCGCCGCAGCAGCTGGCGCCGGGCCGGTATGTCTCCGACGTGGGCGACGGACTCGACGTGCACCTGCACGTGCAGGAGTGCCACCCGTACACGCTGGAGCTGGAGCTCACCTACGATTTCGTCGACGCGCATACCGGCCAGCGCGCGCCGTCGGCGCAGTTGCGCATGTATACCGATGCGCATGTGGCCGAGGCCTTGCACTGCCATCCCGGCCGGCACCTGTGGCAGGTGCTGGGGCCGTTCTCGCCGGCACACACCGTGTTCCAGCATCGCCTGCGCATGAACGGATTCCTGTCGCGCTGGCTGGAGTACCTGGCGGAGCAGGGACATTCCATCGGCACGCTGGAACCGCAAACGGGACAATCGGAAAGCGGCGGCCTCGTTTGAAAGTGCGGCCAGGGGATGGCCGCTTTTTGACTTTCTCGCGCTCAGGGATGAGCGCACAAGTACGTCACAGCAAAAAGCCCGCGCAAGGCGGGCTTTTTGCTTGAATAGTGGCGGAGTGGACGGGACTCGAACCCGCGACCTCCGGCGTGACAGGCCAGCATTCTAACCAACTGAACTACCACTCCGCATTTGCAACAGCTTCCAGCTTCTGCGAGCCAACTTGGCGTCCCCACGGGGATTCGAACCCCGGTCGCCACCGTGAAAGGGTGATGTCCTAGGCCTCTAGACGATGGGGACGGATTAAGTTGGTGGAGCCAGGCGGGATCGAACCGCCGACCTCCTGCATGCCATGCAGGCGCTCTCCCAGCTGAGCTATGGCCCCGCCGCTGGAAGCCGAGAAGAATAGGTGCGGGCCACATATCCGTCAAGCTTTTTTTCAGCATCCCGGCGAGGGAATCGTCCGTCGCCACCACCTTGTTCGATGACCGGCCGAGTACCGCCGTGCTTCGTTTAAGCTGCAGCGACTCGCGTCGTTTTGAAGAATTGACGAATGCACGAAATCGGCTTCATTCGTGACCTTGCCGTGGTGATGATCGTGGCGGGCGCCACCACGATCCTGTTCCAGCGGATGCGGCAGCCGGTGCTGGTGGGCTACATCCTGGCCGGCGTGCTGATCGGACCCCACACGCCGGGCGTGCTGGTAGGCGATCCGCGCGCGATCGACGACATCTCCAATCTCGGCGTGGTGTTGCTGATGTTCACGCTGGGCCTCGAATTCAGCGTGCGCAAGCTGCGCGGGGTCGGCATCGGCGTGCTGGCCGTGGCCGTGGCCGAAGTCGGGCTGATGCTGTGGATCGGCTACGGCATCGGCGGCCTGTTCGGCTGGACCGGCATGGACGCACTTTTCCTTGGCGCGATCATCTCGCTCTCGTCCACGATGGTGGCCACCCGCACGCTGGCGGAGGGCGGACAGCGGCATCAACCGTTTGCCCGACTGGTGGTAGGGCTGCTGGTGGCCGAGGACATGCTTGCCATCGTCATGCTGACCTTGCTCACGGCAGTGGCGCTCGGCGGCTCGGTACAGGCGGAGACCGCGTTCACCCTGGTCGGCCACCTGGGCCTGTTCGTCATCGTCGGGATGATCCTGGGCCTGCTGCTGCTGCCGCGGCTGGTGGATTACGTGGCTGGCTTCGACCGCGACGAAACGCTGCTGGTCAGCGTGCTCGGCATCTGTTTCGGCGCCAGCCTGTTCGCGGCCTGGATGGGGTTCAGCGTGGCGCTGGGCGCCTTCCTGGCGGGCGCGGTGGTGGCCGAGTCGCGCAGCGTGGGGCGCGTGCTGCACCTGGTGGAACCGCTGCGCGACATGTTCGCGGCGCTGTTCTTCGTGGCGATCGGCCTGAAGATCGATCCGGCGATGTTGCTTCAGTACACACTGCCGGCGCTGCTCATCGCGGCGGTCGTCATCGTCGGCAAGACGCTGGCGTGCAGCCTGGGTATCTTCGTTGTCGGGCACGACGCACGCACGGCGCTGCGTTCGGGGCTGGGCATGGCGCAGATCGGCGAGTTCTCGTTCGTCATCGCCACGCTCGGGCTTTCGCTTGGCGTGATCAGCGATTTCATCTATCCGATTGCGGTGGCGGTCTCGGTGCTGTGCATGGCCGCATCGCCATACATGAATCGTTCAGCCGACGGGTTGGCGAATGGCCTGCGCCGGGTGACGCCGCGCTCATTGAGGTTGCTGGCGACCAGCTACAGCGGTTGGCTGGAAAACCTCAAGCCGGTCAACGAAAACGCGGCGATAGCCGCCATGTTCCGGCGCCTGCTGTGGCATATCGGCATCAACGTCCTGCTGGTGGTGGCGCTGTTCGTCATCGGTGCCTACATCAATGCGCACAACTGGAGCTGGTTCTCGATGCTCGGCATCGACCGGGACCTGCGCCATACGCTGATCTGGGCCGGTGCGCTGTTCCTGTCCCTGCCGATGCTGATCGCGGTCTACCGCAAGGCCGAGGCGCTGGGCATGCTGTTGGCGGAGATCGGCATACGCGAGCGGTTTGCCGGTTCGTATACCCAGGCCATCCGCAACGTGCTGGCCAGGGTCATCCCGCTGGCGACGCTGCTTGCGCTGGCGCTGCTGGTGAGTGCGCTCAGTTCGGCGATCCTGCCGCCACGCGGTATCGCGCTGTCCCTGGTCGTGCTGGGCGTGGTGGTGGCGGTGGTGCTGTGGCGCGGCCTGGTAAGGATGCATGCGCGTCTGCAGGCGGCGCTGAAGGAGACCCTGGAAAAGCCCGGCCCCTCCGGGGGCGGCGCGGGCTGATGGGCAGGGGGCGGGACCCCGGGAAGGTAGTGAACCTTTATCCCGAGTGACGGTCTGATCCCCGAATCGTTGCCAAGATCGGACAAGCACCGCACAATGCGTGGCCTGCCTCCATCGGGGGGGCCCGGCCGGCAACGTCGGCATATCCATACATGAGGGAGTTACGAATGAAGCACTTTCTGCGTCCCACGCTGACGGCGGTCGCGATGGCCGTTGCGCTGGGCATGACGGCCGGCGTTGCCGCTCAGACCGCCGGCGCTGCCGGTACCGTCGACAAGGCGAAGGCCAGCTATGTTGTGGGTTGGGAGATTGCTTCCCAGGTTCCGCCGATCATGCGTGATGAGCTGGATCCGAATGCGGTGGCGAATGCGGTGAAGGCGGCGTTGTCCGGCCAGAAACCGACCATGAGCGAGGCCGAGGCCAAGCAGGTGCATGAAGCCTTCATGGCCAAGATCCAGGCCAAGTACCAGGCCGAGATGACCAAGCTGGCGGCCAAGAACAAGGCCGAAGGCGACGCCTTCCTGGCCAAGAACAAGACCGCGCCGGGCGTGAAGACGACCGCGTCGGGCCTGCAGTACCAGGTGATCAGCCAGGGTACGGGCGCCCGCCCGGGTCCGAACGATACCGTCGAGATCAACTACACCGGTACCTTCGTCGATGGCCAGGTGTTCGATGCCTCCGCCAAGCACAATCCGCCGGGTGCGGCCAAGATTCCGCTGGCCGGCGTGATTCCGGGCTTCCGCGAAGGCCTGCAGCTGATGCAGGTGGGCGGCCATTACAAGCTGTTCATCCCGGCGGCGCTGGCCTATGGCGCCGAGCCGCAGCCGCCGATGCCGCCGAATGCCACGCTGATCTTCGACGTGACCCTGGTCAAGACCGGCCCGACGCCGGCAGGTGCGGCTCCGGCCGGCAAGTAATCAGAGGTCTATCGCCGTTTGCGGCGGTGACGAACCGGAAGGGCGCGAAGCGATTCGCGCCCTTCTGTTTTTCCGTCGATGACGGCGCGGTGCTGTGGTGCGCGTTCGAGCGGCTAGAATAGACGGCTCAGTTTTAAGGGATCGCTGCAACGATGATGAAAGTCACCATTTTCGGTACCGGCTACGTCGGCCTGGTCACCGGTGCCTGCCTGGCCGAGATGGGCAACCATGTGCTTTGCGTCGACATCGACGCGGGCAAGGTCGAGCGCCTGAAGCGCGGCGAGATTCCGATCTACGAGCCGGGGCTGGAGTCGATCGTGCAGCGCAACCATGCCAGCGGCCGGCTCGACTTCACCACCGAAGCGGCGCCGGCGATCGCGCATGGCGAGCTGATCTTCATCGCTGTCGGCACCCCGCCGGACGAGGACGGCAGTGCCGACCTGCAGTACGTACAGAAAGTGGCCAGCACGATCGGCCGGCACCTGGACCGCTACGCGGTGGTGGTGAACAAGTCGACCGTGCCGGTGGGTACCGCCGATCGCGTGCGCGAGGCCGTCGCGGCCGAGCTGGCGGCGCGCCAGGCCACGGTGGAGTTCGACGTGGTGTCGAACCCGGAGTTCCTGAAGGAAGGCGCGGCGGTGGAAGACTGCCTGCGCCCCGATCGCATCATCGTGGGAGCTTCCAGCGCGCGTGCGGTGGCGTTGCTGCGCAAGCTGTATGCACCGTTCAACCGCAATCACGACCGCATGGTGGTGATGGACGAGCGCTCGGCCGAGCTGACCAAGTACGCCGCCAACGCGATGCTGGCGACCAAGATCAGCTTCATGAACGAGATCGCGAACATCGCCGAGCGGGTGGGTGCCGACGTGGAGCTGGTGCGTCAGGGCATCGGCTCGGACCCGCGCATCGGCTACAGCTTCATCTATCCGGGTGCCGGTTACGGCGGTTCGTGCTTCCCCAAGGACGTGCAGGCGCTGGAGCGCATCGCGCACGCCCACGGCTACGAGGCGCGCCTGCTCGGTGCGGTCGAAGCGGTCAACCGGCAGCAGAAGAGCAAGCTGTTCGAGCTCATCTCGCGCCACCTCGACGGCAAGTTGGCGGGCAGGACGGTGGCGCTGTGGGGGCTGGCATTCAAGCCGAATACCGACGACATGCGCGAAGCCTCCAGCCGGCGCCTGATGGAACAACTGTGGGATGCCGGCGCGAAGGTTCGCGCGTTCGATCCGGAGGCGCGCGAGGAAACGCAGCGGCTGTACGGCGACCGCGACGACCTGGTGCTGTGCGAGCAGGCCATGGATGTCCTGCAGGGCGCCGACGTGCTGGCCGTGGTCACCGAGTGGAAAACGTTCCGCAGCCCGGATTTCGCGGCGATCCGCGCCGCGCTGGCCGTGCCGGCGGTCTTCGACGGGCGCAACCTGTACGACCCGGCGGTGGTGGAGGAGGCGGGCCTGGCCTACTACGGCATCGGCCGCGGCCGCAGCCTGCAAGCATCGCGATGAACGACTCGAACGACACGCTTGCCCGGCGGCTCGACGAGATGGAGGTCAAGCTGACCTTCATCGATGAGGCGGTGCAGGCGCTGACCGCGGCGGATGCCGACCAGTCGCAGCGGATCGCCGCGCTGGAGCGTGCACTGCGCGACCTGCGCGGCGAGATGGCGTCGATGCGCATCGCCCAGGGCGACGATCCGCACGACGAACCGCCGCCGCCGCACTACTGATCCGAACCCATCCAACCTGTCGATTCCGGAACACCCGCATGGCCGATTCCCTGCGCGATCAACTGCTCAAGAGCGGTATCGTCAAACAGGTCCAACAGGACCGGGCGCGCGAGCCGAAGCGTCCGGCGCCGCCGCCGTCCGGCAAGCCCGCACGCAAGGGCGGCAAGCCGCACGCCGCGTCGCCCGCCGCACGGCCGTCGGGGCAGAGCCAGCAGGACATCGACCTGGCCAAGGCGTATGCGTTGCGCGCGCAAACCGAAGCGCGCGAACGCCAGCGGGCCGAGCAGGAGGCCGCCGAACAGGCCAGGCTGCGGCGCGAGCGCAAGCAGAAGATCCAGCAGCTGCTCGACGGCAAGGCGTTGAACAAGGCCGATGCCGACCAGCCGCGCAATTTCGAATTCGGCGGCAAGATCCGCCGCGTGCACGTGGATGCCGCGCAACTGGCGGCACTCAATGCCGGCGAACTGGGCGTGGTGCAGCAGGGCGGTCGTTATCTCCTGGTAAGCCGCGACATCGCCGAGCAGGTGCGCGACATCGATCCGCATCAGCTGGCGTTGCTGGTGGATCCGAATGCCGCTGGCGTGGGCGATGACGGCGTGCCCGATGACCTGATGTGGTGATGTCGACCCGCATCGACGAAAACGCCCGGCGGTGCCGGGCGTTTTCGTTACGGCAGCCGCGAACCGGTCAGTTGACGGAAGCGGCCGGCAACTCGAAACCGCTCTGCGCCAGCGCCGGAAAATCCCAGCCGTTCTTCGGCTTGAACCGATCGCCGTAACGCTGCGCCAGCTGTTCGAGCCTGGCCTTGAGCTTGTCGACGCCTTCGCTGCGCGCATACTGGATCGGGCCGCCCCGGAACGGCGCGAAGCCGGTGCCGAAGATCACCCCGGCGTCGAGCAGGTCGGCGTCGTCGACCACACCGTCGGCAAGGCAGGCGATCGCCTCGTTGACCATCGGCAGGACCATGCGTTCCTGCAGGTCCGGTGGCGTTACATAATCCTTGTCGATCTCGGGCTTCTGCGGCTTGCCGTCCTGCCACACGTACAGGCCCTGGCCATCCTTCTTGCCGCGCTTGCCCGCCGCGAGTTTTTCGTCCAGCCCCGGCGGCACTTCCAGCCCCAGGAACGGCGCCAGCTCCTTGCCGACCGAGGCGCAGACGTCCAGGCCCACGGTGTCGGCCAGCTCGATCGGGCCCATCGGCATGCCGAACTTCTTCGCCTCGCGATCCAGCACCGGGCCGGGCACGCCTTCGCTGAATAGCCGCATGGCTTCCAGCAGATATGGCATCAGGATGCGGTTGACCAGGAAGCCCGGCGTGCCCTTGACCGCCACCGGCAGCTTGCCGATCGCCTTGCAGAACGCCAGCGCGCGTTTCTCGATCGCCGGGTCGAGCCGGTCGTGGCGCACCACCTCGACCAGCGGCATCTGCGCCACCGGGTTGAAGAAATGCAGGCCGAGGAAGCGCTGCGGCGCGGCAAGATTCTTGCGCAGCTCGTCGAGCGGGATGCTGGAGGTGTTGCTGGCGAGGATTTCGTCGGCCTGGAACTGCGGCTCGATGCCGGCGTACAGCGCTTCCTTCGCTTCGGCGTTCTCGTAGATCGCCTCGATCGCCAGATCGGCCGAGGCCACGCCGCTACCCTCGACGTCCGCGCGCAGGCGACGCATGGTGGCTTCGACCTTTTCCGGTGTCTTCAGTTTCTTCTCGTACAGTGCTCGGGCGCGATCCAGCGCGGGCTGGATGAATTTCATCTCGCGGTCCTGCAGGGTCACGTCGAAGCCCTTGAACGCGGCCCATGCGGCGATGTCGCCGCCCATCACGCCGGCGCCGACCACGTGCACGTGCCTGATCGCCGGGTCGGTGCCGCCGCCCTGGCCCTTCAGCCGTTCCTGCAGGAAGAAGATGCGGATCAGGTTCTGCGCGGTCGGCGTCGTCGCCAGCTTCGCCACCGACCGTGCCTCGATCTTCAGCCGCTGCTGGATGTTGGAGCCGCCGCGCTTCCACACGTCGATCATCGCGAATGGAGCGGGGTAATGTTCCTTGCGCACCTTCGCGGCGGTCTGCCTGAACACCATCGGCGCCAGGATCTGCCGCGCCAGCCAGGTATTGCTGGCCCAGGCCTTGGCGCGCCGCGCGAGCGGGCGTGCCGCAGCGTGGCGCAACAGCAGTCGCGCCTCGGCCAGCAATTCGTCGGGGCGGGCCAGCCGATCGACCACGCCCAGGCCCAGCGCGCGTTTCGCCGACAGCGACTTGCCGGTCAGCATCAGCGGCAGCGCCTCGGTGGCGCCGATCAGGCGCGGCAGGCGTGCGGTGCCGCCCCAGCCGGGATGGATGCCCAGCATCACTTCGGGCAGCGCGATGCGGGTCTTGTCATCGTCGGCGGCGATGCGCTGGCGACAGGCAAGGATCAGCTCGGTCCCGCCGCCCATGCAGGCGCCGTGCACGGCGGCCACGGTGGGGCAGGGCAGCCGCGCCAGCGCCTCGTAGACGCGCTGGCCGTGCTCGATGTTCTCCAGCACGGTGTCCTGCTTCGCGTACTCGATGAATTCCTTCACGTCGGCACCGACGGCAAACCCGGAAGACTTGGCCGAATGGACGATGACGCCAGCCGGTTTGTCGATCGCCATCCGCTCGACGATCTGCTCGAGTTCGTCCAGCACCGCACGGGAGATGGCGTTGACGCTGCTGTTGGCCCGGTCGAGGGTCAACGTGACAACGCCATCGTCGCCTTCGCTGGTCTTCCAGTGGTTGAAACGCAATCCTTCGAACATGGGAGTACAGGCGTGGTGGTGGTGGCCTGAACCATACCGTTCTGCCGCCTTGATTGCGAGATGTGACGTGCTTGCTTGACCGTGCAGGGGCGCCGGTGTGAAATCAGGCCTTATTCGGAAAACCGCCTGCCGTGGCTGGCCAGGCGGGGCATCCGGGGCGGCCATGCTGCGGCACCGCCTGCGTACTGGACAATGGAACGATCCACCTTGATTCAATGGGTCTCGCGGCGGCCGGATACCGCCCGGTCAACCACCCGGGCAGTCGCTGGCGGGCCGACTTCACCATCGCACTATCGCCGATACAACAGAACGGGGACGCAATGACTTCAGCAATGGCCTCCGTTCCGCCGCAAGCCGGCACCGAGATTTTCGAGCGGATACTGGCGGCGCCGAGCGGCCTCGTGGTGCTGGACAGCAAGGACGTCCATGCCCTGATCGACCAGTTCCGCGCGATTGCCCGGCATACCGGCCAGGCGGTGTACCTGTGGCAACCCGATACCGGCCTGGGCAGCCTGCGCGACGCACAGGTGCGCGTACCGGACTGCCAGCGTCTGGGCAACGCGCTGCGCTACATGCAGCAGAGCATGCATTTCGGCGTGTACTTCCTGCTCGGGCTGGAGCTGCCATTGTCGGCGATGGACGCCACCTTGCTGCGTCAGCTCGCCCGCGCGCCCAAGGGGCATCTGCGTCGCGTGGTGCTGATCGACGCGCCGGTGGCGCTGGCCGAGCATCTGGGCGAGCTGGCGGTGCACCTGGGCAGCGAGGACAGCCAGCCGCGGCGCTTGCGCCTGCGCGATGGCCGGTGGCTGGTCTGAGATAAGGCATGCACATGAATTCCGGCATCCTGGTGGTCGCAGCCCAGCGCGAATTGCGCCGCAGCCTGTTCGATGCGCTCGACCAGGCGGGCTATCCGCAGATCCACAGCGCGCGCGACGTATCCCACGCGGCGATCCTGCTGGAGGGGCGCGAGGCTCTGCCCCCGCTGCAGCTGATCGTGGCGGTGCTGGCCGGCGACGAGCAGCAGGCACGCGCCTGCTGCGAGCAGTTGCGCCGCTTGCCGGGCGGCGCCGACACGCCGCTGATCCTGGTGCTGGCCGAGGAAGCCAAGCTCGCCCCCACCGACCTGCCGCCGGGGATCACCGACTGGCTTTCCGCCAGCCAGATCGGCAGCGAACTGGTGCCGCGCTGGCGGCGCTCGCTGGCCGGCCAGCGTCCGCGCAAGTTGGTTGCCGCGGCAGACAGCAGCGCGCATGAGGATTATCGCTACGTGTTCGAGGAAGGCGACAGCGAATGGCTGATCGCCGACGCGCAGACCGGGCGCCTGCTCGAAGTCAGTCCCACCGTGGCCAGGCACAGCCGCATGCACGCCGGCCAGTGGGAAGGGTTGCCGCTGGCCGACGTGCTGCGTTTCGAGGGCATCGCGATCAGCCAGGTGCTGGCCGAGGCCAATCGCAACTGGTATCCCTGCCAGCGCAAGTCGGCGCAGGGCGCCGATACCGGCCAGGCCAGCGTGCGGCGCATCCGGCATGCCGGGCACGAGGCACTGGCGTTGATGTTCCGCAGCGACCGCGCCGACCTGCGGGCCGAGGCCGCGCTGTCGCTGCTGTCGCGCATCTTCGCCTCGACCAGCGGGGTCGACGCGCAGACCGCGTCCGGCCGCCTGCTGTTCGACGAGCTGGGCCTGGATTACCTCGCCGTCTGGTCGGCGCGCCAGGACGGCGCCGACGCGCCGACCCAGATGCTGCAGTTATGGAGCGGCGACGACCTGCAGTGGCCGCCGGCGCAACTGCAGAGTTCGCTGCAGCTGGTGCTGGGCGGCAAGCCGATCCTGTACCGCAACGACGCGAAGCGGCTGGCGCCGATCGACCCGCTGTTGCAGCAGCTCGACCTGGCCGGTTTCGCCGGCCTGCCGCTGCACGACGAACGCCACACCGTGCTCGGCGCCATGCTGGCCGGCAGCCGCCGCGGTTTCGGCGAGATGGGCATCATCGAGCCGGTGCTGCGTTGTGCCGCGGCCCGCTTCGCGCAGATGCTGGAACTGGGCCGCACCCGTGAACAGGGCCGTGCCGAGGGCCTGGTCGACGCGCTGACCGGCCTGCCGAACCGGCTGCTGTTCAACGACCGGCTGGACACGATCATCCGCGAGGCGACCCGCAACGGCGAGTGCTTCGCCGTGCTGTTCGTCGACCTGGACCGCTTCAAGGCGATCAACGACACCTACGGCCATGCCGCCGGCGACCAGGTGCTGCGCACGGTCACCCAGCGCCTGTGCGGCAGCATCCGCGCCTCCGACACGGTGGCGCGCTATGCCGGCGACGAGTTCACTGTCGTGCTGCGCCACATCGTGAAGAACGACGACGTGCTGCGCGTGGCCGAGAAGATCGTGCAGGTGATGGAGACGCCGCTGTATCTGGAGGACGGCACCGAACTGCAGGTGACCGCGTCGATGGGCTTGAGCTTTTTCCCCGACGACGCGGGCGACGCGCAGACCCTGCTCAAGCATGCCGACGAGGCGATGTATGCGGCCAAGCACCAGGGCCGCAACACCTTCCAGATCTACGAGGTGAGCCCGGAGTACGCCCAGCAACACGGCATGGCGCTGAAGACGCGCCTGCGCCACGCCGAGGGCAATGGCGAACTGCGCGTGGTCTACCAGCCGCAGGTCAATACCGAGACCGAAGACATCGTGGGCATGGAGGCGCTGGTGCGCTGGGAGCATCCCGAGCTGGGCATGATCAGCCCGGCGGTGTTCATCCCGCTGGCCGAGGAGACCGGCCTGATCGTCTCGATCGGCGAGTGGGTGATGCGCACCGCCTGCCGCCAGGCGAAGGAATGGGAGCAGCGCTACAGCCTGCGCCTGCGCCTGGGCGTGAACCTGTCCGCGGTGCAGCTGATGGAGCCGCAACTGCTGGATACCGTGGCGACCGTGCTGCGCGAAACCGGGCTGGATCCCACCTTGCTGGAGATGGAGGTCACCGAAAGCATCAGCATCAAGGAGGCGCCGAACCTGGTCGAGAACCTGCATGCGCTGCACAGGCTGGGCTGCCATATCGCGATCGACGATTTCGGCACCGGTGCGGCTTCGCTGGACTACCTGCGCCGGCTGCCGGCCGACCGCATCAAGATCGACCAGAGCTTCGTGCGCAACATCGGGGTGGACCCCGACGACGAGGCGATCGTGCGCGCCACCATCGAGATGGCGCATCGGCTGAAACGCGCGGTGGTGGCGGAAGGCGTGGAGATCGAACAGCACCTGCAGTTCCTGCGCCAGCACGGTTGCGACGAATTGCAGGGCTACCTGTTCTGCCGTCCGCTGCAGCCGATCAGCTTCGACAAGCTGCTGGCCGAACGGCAGCGCCTGCTGGAGGGACGGGTGGCCGAACCGGCTTGAGCCGGTGGCCGACGTCCCCATAACTGGTCCTGGCCCGTCGCGGGCTCGGGGCGCCTGGCCAGACATGACAACCAGCCGACAGGCCGTGCGTTATGGTGGAGGCGGTACCCTGTGCATACTGAACTGAACTCGGGCGTCGGACCGCGGTCTGAGCGCCGCGTTCAGTTCAAAAACGAAGCTCCCGCAGCGGAAGACGGCATTGACGACGGATACGGCCCGGATGGGCGAAAATGAACTGGACCGTGCACTGGTCGAGCGTGTCCAGCGAGGAGACAAGCGGGCCTTCGACCTGTTGGTGCGCAAGTATCAGCACAAGGTGATCGGGCTGGTCTCGCGCTATGTGAGGAGCCATGCCGAGTGCGAGGACATCGCACAGGAATCGTTCATTCGCGCGTGGCGGGCGATCGGCTCGTTCCGCGGCGACAGCGCGTTCTACACCTGGCTGTACAAGATCGCGGTGAACACCGCCAAGAACCACCTGGTGGCGATGGGCCGGCGCCCGCCGTCCGGCGACATCGACGCCGATGACGCCGAGTTCATGGCCGGCGCCGAGCGCATGCACGACAGCGCCACGCCCGAGCGCGAACTGATGCGCCAGGAAATTGAACAATCCGTGTTTTCCACTGTCCAAGCGTTGCCCGAGGAGCTGCGGACCGCCATTACGCTGCGCGAGGTGGACGGCCTCAGCTACGATGAAATCGCCGAAGCGATGGGCTGCCCGATCGGTACGGTGCGTTCGCGCATCTTCCGGGCGCGCGAGGCGATCGACGAGAAGCTGCGGCCCCTGTTGTCGGACCGCGAGGATCAGACATGAATCAGGCAGGCACGAATCAGGACACCCGGGAAAGCCTTTCCGCGGGCATCGATGGCGAGTTGTCGAAGGAGCAGCTGCGTTTCCTGCTGCGCCGGCTCGACCACGATGCCTCGCTGCAGCAGGCCTGGACCCGTTATCACATCGCCCGCGACGGCCTGCGCCGGCAGTTGCCGCCGATGGCGCAGCCCGGTTTTGCCGCGCGGGTGATGCTGGCGATCGAGCAGGAGTCGAAGCCCGCGGTGGCGTCGACCCGTCGCAACCACTGGCTGCGCTGGTCCACCGGCGGTGCCATTGCCGCCAGCGTCGCCGCCGCTGCCCTGATGATCGGGCAGCCGACCGGTGATGCCGAGCGCGTGGCCGCCTCGACCGCCCAGCAGGCCAGTGCGGTCACCACCGCTGCGCCGGCGAACAAATCGGTCGCCCCCGCCGCCGTGCCGCCATGGCTGAGCGGCAACTCCGCCGGATTGCTCAGCCAGCAGGCCTCGGCCACCTTCGGTGCGTCGTTTGGCCAGGGCCAGTCGACCTATGCGCGGCGCCTGTCGGACTACCCGTCGATGCCTCGTTACCGGACGCTCGACAACAACGACGGCAGCTACCTGCTGCTGCTCGACCCGGAGCAGCGGATGGCGCCGGATACCTCGCGCCGAGCTTCCGCCGTCGCGCAATAAGGCGAGTCCGCGTGTGATTGCCCGCGGCTCGTCCTCATTGTTGTTCTCAGCTTTACCGACCCGCCGCATGGGCCGGCGGGCAACGCATGCCCGCATCGGCCGCACAGCAACTCTGGCCACCAACCCGTTCGAAGCCTACCGACCGGAAACAACCAAGGAGGAGTCATGAATCATTCCATCTTGCGCAGCCTGGCGTGCTGTGCGCTGCTGGGCATCGCCGGTGCCGGTACGGTGCAGGCGCAAACACCGGGCGTGGCGGCGCTGCCGGATTTCACCGGGATCGTGCAGAAGAACGCGCCGGCCGTGGTGCACGTCGAAGCCCGCTACAACGGCGAGCGGCAGGGTGACAGTCGCAGTACGCGCGGGCAGATGATGCCCGGACAGGGCATGCCGGACGATCCGCAGGCCGAGATCCTGCGACGCTTCTTCGGCATGCCGATGATGCCGTCGCCACAGGAGCAGAAACGGACTTCGCTCGGCTCGGGCTTCATCATTTCCAACGATGGCTACATCCTCACCAACAACCATGTGGTCGACCACGCCGACAAGGTGACCGTGCGCCTGCAGGACCGGCGCACGCTGACCGCCAAGGTGATCGGCACCGATCCGACTTATGACATCGCCCTGCTCAAGGTCGATGCCGGCGGCAACCTGCCGGCGGTGAGCATCGGCGATTCGCGCAGCCTCAAGCCGGGCCAGTGGGTGCTGGCGATCGGTTCGCCGTTCGGTTTCGACTACACCGTGACGCAGGGCATCGTCAGTGCGGTGGGCCGCAACCTGGGCCAGCGCGACCAGCCGTATACCTCGTTCATCCAGACCGACGTGCCGATCAACCGCGGCAATTCCGGCGGTCCGCTGTTCGACCTGCAGGGCCGCGTGGTCGGCATCAATTCGCAGATCTATTCCAACACCGGCGACTACCTCGGCGTGTCGTTCTCGATCCCGATCGACGTGGCGATGAACGCCGTGCAGCAGCTCAAGAGCAAGGGCTACGTCTCGCGCGGCATGCTTGGCGTGACCATGCAGCCGGTCGACGACGACATCGTCAAGGCCTTCCATCTCGAGAACGGCGCGGGCGCCGCGGTGGTCGACGTCAGCCCCGACAGCGGTGCGGCGAAGGCCGGCATCCAGCCCGGCGACATCATCCTGGCCTACGACGGGCAGCCCCTGCAGCAGGCGGCGGACCTGCCGCCGCTGGTGGGCATGACCAAGCCGGGCAGCAAGGTGCCGGTGGAGATCCTGCGCAACGGCAAGAGGCAGACGCTGGATGTCACCATCAGCGAAGCCTCGCGCGACAAGAGCGCGGTGAACAGCCAGGGCGCCACGTCCCCGTCGAGCCGCAGCGGCACGGCCGCACTGGGCCTGACCGTGCAGTCGATCGACAGCGATACCCGCAAGCAACTGGGGCTGAAGCCGGGGCAGGGTGTGGTGATCGGCGACATCACCGGCCCGGTGGCGGCACAGGCTGGCCTGCGCGCCGGCGACGTGATCACCATGGTCAACCAGCAGAAGATCGGCAGCGTGGCCGAGTTCGAGGCGGCGACGAAGAACGTGAAGGCCGGCAGCACGGTACTGTTGCTGGTGCGCCGCGGCGATCAGAGCAGCTTCGTCGGCCTCACGGTACCGGATGACAAGTAAGCCGGTCGCGGCGCACGGTTGGCGGGAAAACGGCGCAGGCGTCCGCCCTTGCCGGGTGGCGCCTTCGTCGCGCGGGTCCGTGCGTGGTGGCAGCGGGTTCCATGCGATAATGCTGGGTTAGCGTCGCCCACGGCGATGCGCTGCCACGCATGGTGTGTGGCGGCAAGACCCAAGCCCGACAGGCCGCCTGCGCTCCATGGAATTGATCCGCAACTTCTCCATCATCGCCCATATCGATCACGGCAAGTCGACCCTTGCCGATCGCATCATCCATCTCTGTGGCGGCCTGGCCGACCGCGAGATGGAGGCGCAGGTGCTGGACAACAATCCGATCGAGCGCGAGCGCGGCATCACCATCAAGGCGCAGTCGGTATCGCTGCCGTACACCGCGCGCAACGGCAAGACCTATCAGCTCAATTTCATCGACACGCCCGGCCACGTCGATTTCTCCTATGAAGTCAGCCGCTCGCTGGCGGCCTGCGAAGGCGCGCTGCTGGTGGTGGATGCCGCCCAGGGTGTCGAGGCGCAGTCGGTGGCGAACTGCTACACCGCCGTGGAGATGGGGCTGGAAGTGGTGCCGGTGCTGAACAAGATCGACCTGCCCACCGCCGACGTCGAGAAGGTGAAGGGCGAGATCGAGGCGGTGATCGGCATCGACGCCACCGACGCGGTGGCGATCAGCGCCAAGACCGGCCTCAACGTGGTCGAGGTGCTGGAGGCGATCGTCGCGCGCATCCCGCCGCCGAAGCCGCGCGACACCGACCGGCTGCAGGCGCTGATCATCGACTCGTGGTTCGACAACTATCTCGGCGTGGTCTCGCTGGTGCGCGTGATGCAGGGCGAGATCAAGCCCGGCGACAAGCTGCTGGTGATGTCCACCGGGCGTACCCACGAGGTGGACGACGTCGGCGTGTTCACGCCCAAGCGCAAGAAGACGGCCAGGCTGGGCGCCGGCGAAGTGGGCTGGATCAACGCCTCGATCAAGGACGTGCACGGCGCACCGGTGGGCGACACGCTGACCCACGCCGGCAAGCCCGCCGACAAGGCGCTGCCCGGCTTCCAGACCATGCAGCCGCGCGTGTTCGCGGGCCTGTTCCCGGTGTCGTCCGACGACTTCCCGGCGATGCGCGAGGCGCTGGACAAGCTGCGCCTCAACGATGCCGCGCTGTTCTTCGAGCCGGAGTCGTCCGAGGCGATGGGTTTCGGCTTCCGCTGCGGCTTCCTCGGCATGCTGCACATGGAAATCGTGCAGGAGCGGCTGGAGCGCGAATACGACCTGAACCTGATCACCACCGCGCCCACCGTGGTGTACGAGGTGCTCAAGACCGACGGCTCGATCCTGATGCTGGACAACCCGGCCAAGCTGCCGACCAACTCCAGCCTGGTGCAGGAAATCCGCGAGCCGATCATCGTCGCCAACATCCTCACGCCGCCGGACTACATCGGCAACGTGATCACTTTGTGCGAGGAAAAGCGTGGCGTGCAGCGCTCGATCCAGTACCTGGCGACCCAGGTGCAGATCAGCTACGAAATGCCGCTGGCCGAGGTGGTGATGGACTTCTTCGACCGGCTGAAATCGGTCTCGCGCGGCTACGCCTCGATGGACTATCACTTCGACCGCTTCGAGGCCGGCCCGTTCGTGCGTACCGACGTGCTGATCAACGGCGAGCGGGTCGACGCGCTGAGCCTGATCGTGCACCGCAGCCACGCCGACCGCCGCGGCCGCGAACTGGTCGAGCGCATGAAGGACCTGATCCCGCGCCAGCAGTTCGACGTGGCGATCCAGGCGGCGATCGGCGCGCAGATCATCGCGCGCTCCACCGTCAAGGCGCTGCGCAAGAACGTGCTGGCCAAGTGCTACGGCGGCGACGTCAGCCGCAAGAAGAAGTTGCTGGAGAAGCAGAAGGAAGGCAAGAAGCGCATGAAGCAGGTGGGTCGCGTGGAAATCCCGCAGGAAGCGTTCCTGGCTGTGCTGAAGGTGGACAAATAACAAGTGCGATCAGCGATGATCCATCGGGCAACCTGGAGTTAAGGCATGGAATTCGATTTTTCGGCGATTCTGCTAAGCCTCACCGTGCTGTTCGGCGTGGTGTGGGGCCTGGATCGGCTGTTCCTGTACAAGAAGCGCAAGGCGCGCCTGGATGCCGCCGGCGAGGAATACCGCGACCCGATGCCGGTGGACTGGTCGCGCTCGCTGTTTCCGGTGGTGCTGGTGGTGCTGCTGCTGCGCTCGTTCGTGGCCGAGCCCTTTCGCATCCCGTCCGGCTCGATGATGCCGACCCTGGACGTGGGCGATTTCATCCTGGTCAACAAGTTCGCCTACGGCCTGCGCATGCCGGCGTTCAACAACAAGCTGGTCGACCTCGGCGAACCGCAGCGCGGCGACGTGGTGGTGTTCCGCTTCCCCGGCTACCTGTGCCAGGACGGCGGCAAGCTGGTGCGCAGCGGCGACATGAGCTGCAACGATCCGCAGGCGCCGGTGCCGTCGCAGAACTGGATCAAGCGGGTGATCGGCCTGCCGGGCGACAGCATCGAGGTGCACGGCGCCGAGCTGTGGGTCAACGGCCAGCGCGTGACCTCGGACGAGGTCGGCCCGTACGTGGGCAATCCGCAGCGCAGCGTGGACCAGATCATGCTGAACATGGGCGCCACGGTCTGGACCGAGCACCTGGGCAAGGTCAACCACATGATCGCGCGGATGCCGGCCTACACCACGCCGAATTCGATTCCGAACGATCGGGTGCCTTCGAAGGTGCCGCCGGGCTGCTACCTGGTGATGGGCGACAACCGCTACGACAGCCTGGACAGCCGCTGGTGGGGCTGCATGCCGGAACAGAACCTGGCCGGCAAGGCCTTCCTGATCTGGATGAGCTGGAAGGGTTGGGGCACCGGCGGCGTGGATTTCTCGCGGATAGGCACGGTGATCCACTGAACCCGTCGGCCGCGGCCGCCCGGTTGGCGAAAGCGTGACGGGGTCGAACCGTCGCGCCCACGCGGCTGCCGACAGTGCGAGAATGCGCAGGCATAATCGGCACGCCGGCGCGGACGGCGGGACCGCCGCGCACGGATCACCATCCACAGAAAGGCACGCCGAACAGGCGGCATAGCGAGGGGACTATGAAATCGAAGCAGTCGGGCGTCACCCTGATCGGGTTCCTGGTCATCATGGCCATCGTGGCCTTCCTGGCCTACATGGGCATGAAGCTGCTGCCGTCGTATTCGGAATACATGGGCGTGGTGAAGGCGATGAACCAGGTCGCCACCGAAGGCACCAACGGCAAGTCGCTGGACGAGATCCGCCGTGGCCTGATGTTCAAGATGGGCTTCCAGTACGTCGACGACGCCACCATCAAGCCGGCAAACATCACCATCGTGCGCAACAGCGGCGGCGCCAACCAGCTGCGCGTGGCCTACGACAAGCAGATCCCGTTCATGTACAACATCGACTTCCTGCTGCACTTCGACAAGAGCGTGCCGCTGCAGGGCAACGTGGGCGAGTAACTTTTGGAACTGAACTACCGTTTTCGCGACCCCGCGCTGGCCCAGCTGGCGCTGACCCACCGCAGCATCGGCAAGCCGAACAACGAGCGACTGGAGTTTCTCGGCGATGCGCTGCTCGGCGCGATCGTCGCCGAGATGCTGTACGAGGTCCATCCCAAGGCCAGCGAAGGCGAACTGTCGCGGCTGCGGGCGCAACTGGTGAATGGCCAGGCGCTGGCCGTGGTGGCGCGCGAGCTGGACCTGGGCGACGGGCTGAAGCTCGGCCCCGGCGAGTTGAAGAGCGGCGGCTTCCGGCGTGATTCGATCCTGGCCGACGCGTTCGAGGCGATGGTCGCCGCGGTGTACCTGGATGGCGGTTTCGACGCCTGCCGCGAGACCGTGCGCGGGCTGTTCGCCGAGCGCATCGCCGCCTTGCGCCGCTCCTCCAAGGACGCCAAGACGCGGTTGCAGGAATGGCTGCAGGCCAAGGGCCTGCCGCTGCCGCAGTACGAGCTGGTCGCCAGCCACGGCGAGGACCATGCCAAGACCTTCGACGTCAGCTGCACGGTCAGCGAGCCGATGGCGTTCACCGTCGAAGCCCATGCCGGCAACCGCCGCGCCGCCGAACAGGACGCCGCCGAAATCGTGCTGAACCGACTGCTGGAACAGCAGGACGCCTGACCCGCCGCCGCACCGCCCGCGTGCCGTTGCCGGCGAAGCACTACACTTGCCACCCGACCCGAGCAACCTGTGCCATGAACCACGAACTGGACCCCGCCGGCGGCATCCTGCCGCATGAGAATTTCCGTTGCGGCACGGTCGCGCTGGCCGGACGCCCGAACGTGGGCAAGTCGACCCTGCTCAATGCGCTGATCGGCTTTCGCCTGTCGATCATCAGCCCGCGGCCGCAGACCACCCGCCACCGCATCCTCGGCATCAACACCAGCGAGGCCGGGCAGATCATGTACGTCGACACGCCGGGCCTGCATCGCGGCGCCAAGCGCGCGATGAACCGCAGCCTGAACCGTGCCGCGCGTTCGGCGATCAGCGACGTCGACCTGGTGGTGCAGGTGATCGAGGCCGGCCGCTTCACCGACGAGGACGAAGCGCTGTACGCCGCCCTGGTCGAACAGTCGTCGCCGCGCCTGCTGGTGATCAACAAGGTCGACCTCAACAAGGACAAGACGGTGATGCTGCCGTTCGTGGCCGAGCTGGTGGCGAAACACAGCTACGACGAGATCCACTACGTCAGCGCGCTCAAGGGGCAGGGCCTGAAGGAACTGGAGCAGGCGATCCTCAAGCGCCTGCCGGTGCGGCCGCCGGTGTTCGGCGAGGACGAGGTCACCGACCGCAGCGAACGTTTCCTCGCCGCCGAGATGGTGCGCGAGCAGCTGATGCTGCGGCTCGACCAGGAACTGCCGTACGCGACCACGGTGGAGATCGAACAGTTCAACGACCGTCCCGACGGCATCGCCGAGATCCACGCGATCATCTGGGTCGAGCGCGCCGGCCAGAAGGCCATCGTGATCGGCAACGGCGGCGCCCAGCTCAAGGCGATCGGCACGAGCGCGCGGCGCCACATGGAGCGCATGTTCGAGCGCAAGGTGTTCCTGAAGCTGTGGGTGAAGGTGCGCGAAGGCTGGGTCGACGACGAGAACATGCTGAAGAAATTCGGCTATACCGATTGAGGTCGGGATTCGGGATTGGGGATTGGGGATTCGCAAGAGCCCGGACTTCCAGCTTTTTCGAATCCCGAATCCCGGCCCCCAAGCCATGCGCATCGAACAGCAACCCGCCTACGTCCTGCACGCGCGTGCGTATCGCGAGACGTCGCTGCTGCTCGAATGCCTGACTCGCGAACACGGTCGGCTCGGGGTGGTGGCGCGCGGCGTGCGCGGCGAGCGGGCACGCTTGCGCCGGGCGCAGTTGGAGCCGTTCCAGCCATTGACGATGGACCTGCTGCTGCGCGGCGAGATGGCCACGCTGACCGCGGTCGAAGCGGCAGGCACGTCGACGCGCCTGCCCGGCGACGCCGGCCTGGCCGGGTTGTATCTCAACGAGCTGGTGGTGCGCCTGACCGGCCGGCAGGATCCCTACCCGCGGCTGTTCGATGCCTACGCACGGACCCTGGCGCGGCTGGCCGCCGGCGAATCGCTGGCGTGGAGCCTGCGCCGCTTCGAACGCGACCTGCTGGAAGCGATCGGCTACGGCCTGCAGCTGCAACACGAGGCGGATTCCGGCGAGCCGCTGGAAGCGGAGGCGTCCTACCGCTATCTGGTCGAGCAGGGCGCCGTGCGTTGCGCGGCCAACAGTCCGCATGCGCTGCGCGGCAGCGACCTGCTGGCGCTGGGACAGGACCGGATGCCCGACAACAGCGGCCTGAAATCGCTGCGCGACATGATGCGCGAGGTGATCCGCTTCCACCTGGGCGGCAGCGAGCTGCGCGCCTGGCGGGTGCTGGCGATGGCGGTGTCGGGTCGCCCGAAAACAGCCGATTAGCTGTCCAGCGCCTGCAACGTCGCCAGCAGGGCCTTGCGGAAGCGTGCCAACGCCACCGGCGTGGCGCCGCGCAGCAGCAGTTGCCGCTGCAGCAGCACGGTCTGCGCCGACAGCGCGGCGGCGCCGCAGAAGCCGCAGGACGAACGCAGCCGGTGCAGGCGCTCGCTGAAGCCGGCGCGGTCGCGGCTCAACGCGTCCAGTTCCTGGTGCAGCAGGGCCAGTTCCTCGCGCAGCAGCAGCCGCAACGCGCGCATGGTAGTGGCGTCGCCGGTGGTGGTCAGCGCGGCGCGGTCATCCAGCATGTAGGCGTCGGGGCGATCCGGTTGCACCAGCGCCAGCACGCGCTGCAGCTCGGCCAGCCCGCAGGGCTTCAACAGGATCTCGCTGAAACCGGCGTCGAGCAGCGACTGCCGATCGTCCGGTTCCAGCTCGGCCGTGGTGGCTACCGCGATGCTTTCCGCCGAATGCGCCTGCGCGTCCTCGCGCAGCGCGGCCAGGATCTGCAGCGCGCCGGCGCCGGGCATGCGGCAATCCAGCAGCAGCAGGTCGAAGGGCTCGCTGCGCGCCCGCTGCAGGGCCGTCATGCCGTCCATGCAGGCCTCCGCCCGCGCGCCCATCGAGGCCAGTCCGTCGCACAGGAAGCGGCAACTGCCGGGGTCGTCGTCGGCCACCAGGACCCGGGCAGGCGCGGCCTGGGCCGGGTCGGAATCCGCGTTGGCGAGAAGGCTGTTCATGACGAAATCCATATCGTTCATCTTGATTTGGCAGAATGGCCCGACATGCGCCCGACTTCAAGCCACTTCCTGCTGTGTTGCTGCCTGCTGCTGGGAATCGGCTGGGCGCTGCCTGCACGGGCGGAAGTATTGCTCACGGCGAAGTCGGTCAGCGTTCCCGGCGCCCACCTGCAGGCGGTGACCCTGCGCCTCGGCGAGGACGCCGCCGGCGGACTGCGGCTGCAACTGAGCGCGGAACAGGCCGACGTTCCGGCGATGGGCTGGCGGCGGCTGGGCCTGACCCTCGACGGCAACCTGCAGCGGGACGCCCGCCTGCGCTGGATCCTCGACGGCGACGTGCGCCTGGCCGGCGCGCCGGGCGGCGCCCTCAGCGATGCCCATGTGAACATCCTGCTCAGCGAAGCCGCCAACACCCTGCAGGTCGACATCCTGCAAGGCAAGGCACGCGCCAGGACCGCGCTGCCGCTGGACCAGCCCACCCACGCGCAGATCGTCCTGGACAATCTCCCCGCCGGCTGGCTGCAGGGCCTGCTCGGCACGGTATGGTCGGGGCGTCCCACCAGCGGCCGGCTGGATGCCGAGCTGGCGCTGGACCTGCGCGATCCCGGCCTGCAGTCGTCCGGGCAGTTCACCCTCACCGGTCTCGGCTTCGATACCCCGAGCGGCACCCTGGCGGGGCAGGGGCTGGGCGGCAACGGGCGTTTCAGTCTCGATACCACCACCGGCCCGGCGCGGATCGACCTGGACGCCAGCCTGCGTGGCGGCGAACTGCTGCTGGGGCCGATCTACGCCAAACTGCCGGACCATCCGGTCCAACTGGGCCTGCATGCGAATGCGCAGAACGGCGCGTTCGAATTGAGCCACCTGCGGCTGAACGATGCCGATGCGCTGCAGCTCGACGGCGCCATGGCCTTCGACGCGAAGGGTACGCTGAAGACCTTGCGGCTGGACCGCCTGCATGCGAATTTCCCGGCGGCCTACCAGCGCTACGGCGAAGCCTGGCTGAGCACGCTGGGCCTGCACGGCATGCGCATCGCCGGCGAACTGAGCGGCAGCCTGGACCTGCGCGCGGACGGTCCACGCAGTTTCGCCTTCGATACCGACGGGCTGGACCTGGCCGATGCGGATGGCCGGCTGGCGATCGACGGCCTGCAGGGCGGGCTGGACTGGGCGATCGACGGCGAGCGGCCGGCCACGACCCTGGGCTGGCGCAAGCTGCAGTTCTACCGGATAGCGAACGGCGCCGCGCAGTCGCAGTGGCGCAGCCGCGCCGGCATGCTCAGCCTGCAGCAGCCGCTGCAGGTGCCGGTCCTGCAGGGCCAGTTGCGCATTGGCCAGTTGGACTGGCGTCCGGCGGCGGCCAAGGGGCAACGGTTGGCCGCCTCGCTCGCGCTGACCGGCGTCGACATGGCCGCGTTCAGCCAGGCGATGGGCTGGCCGGCGTTCCCGGGCACGCTCGGCGGGGCGATCCCGTCGCTGCGCTGGGTCGACGACCGTTTCGAGCTGGACGGCGGCTTGTCGGCGAGCGTGTTCGGCGGCTTCGTCGACATCACCCGGCTCTCGCTGCAGCAGCCGTTCGGCGCCACGCCGGTGCTCACCGGCGACATCGACCTGAAGCAGCTGGACCTGGCCGCGATCACCAGCGTGTTCGACTTCGGCGGCATCACCGGCCCGCTGGACGGTTCGATCGAGGACCTGCGCCTGGTCAACTGGAGCCCGGTCGCGTTCAAGGCCAGCCTGCTCGCGGGCAGCGGCGGGCGGATCAGCCAGCGCGCGGTAAACAACCTCACCACGGTCGGTGGCGGCGGCATCGCCGCCGGCCTGCAGGGCGCCATGCTGAAATTGTTCAAGACCTTCGGCTACAAGCGCATCGGCCTCAATTGCACGCTGCAGGGCACACTTTGCCGGATGAGCGGCCTGGAGAGCAGCGACGGCGGCTACACTATCGTCGAAGGCAGTGGCTTGCCGCGGTTGCAGGTGATCGGCCACCAGACCCAGGTGGATTGGCCGACCCTGGTACGCCGCCTGCAGGACGCGATCCACGGAGAGACGCCGCAAATCCGCTGAGCGGAGCGCGGGTTGCCGGCTCTTCCATCCCTTTCCACTACAGGAGTTCGTCATGCGCAAGCTCGTCTACGTCATCCTGACTTCGCTGGCCGTGGCGCTGGTCGGCTGCGTCACCATCAACGTGTACTTCCCCGAGGCGGCTGCGCAGAAGGCCGCCGACCAGTTCATCGGCAACGTGCTGAACGAGGCGGCGCCCGCCACGACGGCACCGAAGGCGCAGAAGCCGGCGGCAAAGGACGACGGCCAGCCGTCGGCGATGCTGCTCGACCTGCTGGTGCCGGCCGCTTACGCCGCCGACACGCCGGACATCCGCATCCAGACCGCCGCCACCGAGGCGATCCGCGGCCGCATGCAGGCCCGCTTCCAGGGCGCGCTGGGCGACCTGCTCGACAGCGGCGCGGTGGGCTTCACCCGCGACGGCATGGTGGCCATGCGCGACGCCGCCAAGGTGCCGCTGAGCCAGCGCGCGCAGGCGAATGCCACGGTGGCCGACGAGAACCGCGACCGCACCGCGCTGTATCGCGAAATCGCCAACGCCAACAACCATCCGGAATGGGAAGCGCAGATCCGCGCCACCTTCGCCAAGACCTGGATCGAGAAGGCGCACGCGGGCTGGTACTACCAGAATGCGTCGGGCGCCTGGCAGAAGAAGTAGGCCGCAGGCGCCATCCGGGCCGATCTGGGATAATCGGGGGCCAGCCAGCATGGCCCCATCCCTTTAGGCACCATGTCCCGATCCAACTCCGTTCCGTCGACGCCTTTCGAAGCCCACATCACCGACCTCGGCCATGATGGCCGCGGCGTGGCCCGGGTCGACGGCAAGGCCGTGTTCGTCAGCGGCGCGCTGCTGGGCGAACACGTGCTGGCCCGCCTGCGCAAGCGCCATCGCCACTTCGACGAAGCCGAAGTCGTCGAACTGATCACCCGCTCGCCGCACCGGGTGGAGCCGCGCTGCCGGCATTTCTCGCAGTGCAGCGGCTGCTCGCTGCAGCACCTGGACGCCGCCTCGCAGATCGCCGCCAAGCAGCGCGTGCTGGCGGAGAATTTCGAGCGCATCGGCAAGGTCGCGCCACAGGCATGGCTGCCGCCGCTCACCGCCGAGCCGTGGGGCTACCGGCGCAAGGGCCGGCTGTCGGTGCGCAACGTGGCGAAGAAGGGTCGCGTGCTGGTGGGTTTCCGCGAGGAACAGAACCCGCGCTTCGTCACCGAGATCCAGCAATGCGAGGTGATGCATCCGGCGCTCGGCCCCAAGGTCGGCCTGCTCGCCGACCTGCTCAGCGGAATGGATGCGGTCAACGACATCCCGCAGATCGAGTTCGCCGCCGGCGACGACCTGATGGCGCTGGTGTTCCGCCACATGCAGCCATTGAGCGAACGCGACCTCGCCGCGCTGACCGCATTCGGCCAGCAGCATGCTCTCGCGATCTACCTGCAGCCGGGCGGCACCAGCAGCGTGCATCCGCTGTGGCCGGAGAACCCGCGGCTGGCGTTCCGCATCGGCGGTGGCGACGCACGCTTCGCGGACGTCGAGCTGGAGTTCCAGCCGCTCGACTTCGTGCAGGTCAACGCCGGCATGAACCAGCTGATGATGGCGCGCGCCCTGGAACTGCTCGACCCGCAGCCGGGCGACCGCGTGCTGGACCTGTTCTGCGGCCTCGGCAACTTCACCCTGCCGATCGCCCGCCGCGTGGCCGAAGTCGTGGGCGTGGAAGGCGAGCACGGCCTGGTCGAGCGCGCCGCGCAGAACGCCGCGCGCAACGGCATCGCGAACGCGCGCTTCCATGTCGCGAACCTGTTCGAAGACCAGCGCACCGCCGACTGGGCGCGGGCGCCATGGGACAAGCTGCTGCTCGATCCGCCGCGCGCCGGCGCGGACCAGGTGCTCGCCTACCTGCCGCACAAGCAGACCCGCCGCATCGTCTACGTCTCCTGCCATCCCGCCTCGCTGGCGCGCGACGCCGGCATCCTGGTCAACCAGCACGGCTTCAAGCTGGCCTCGGCCGGGGTGATGGACATGTTCCCGCATACCGCGCACGTCGAATCGATAGCCTTGTTTGAGCGCCATCCATGAGCGCGAGAATCAAGAAGTGGCCATCCATGGCCGCACTCTTCAATGAAACCCCGTTTCATTTGGGCTTTGTCGCAGGCTGAGAGCAGCTATCCGTGGCTATCGAGATCGAACGCAAATTCCTGTTGGCCAACCATGGCTGGCGCGCCGGCATCGAGCGCAGCGAGCCGATCGCGCAGGGCTATCTGGTCAGCGCGCAGGCGCTGCGCGACGGCACGGCGCGCGCTTCCGTTCGTGCCCGGCTCGCCGGCGCGCAGGCGTGGCTCAACATCAAGGCGGCTCGCCTCGGCATCGAGCGGGCCGAGTTCGAGTACCCGATCCCGGTCGACGACGCCAGGGACCTGCTGGCCACGTTGTGCGACGGCGTGCTGGAGAAGACGCGCCATCACGTGCGGGTCGACGGCGTGCTGTTCGAGGTCGACGAATTCGGGGGCGACAACCACGGGCTGGTCGTCGCCGAGGTCGAGCTGCCGGCGGTCGACGCGCCGTTTCCGCGGCCGTCGTGGCTGGGTCGCGAGGTGAGCGCGCTGACGCGCTACTACAACGTGAACCTGATCGCGCATCCGTACCGGCAATGGTCGCCGGCGGAGCGTGCTGCCGAGGATGCCGCATGTTGATGATCGGCGTGGCCGCGCTGGAACTGGCCGAACACGAGAAGCGCCGGCTCACCGCGCCGGGCGTGGCCGGGGTGCTGCTGTTCGCGCGCAACTACGCCTCGCGCGAGCAGCTGATCGCGCTGTGCGAGGCGATCCGCGACGTCGGCGGCGACGACCTGCTGATCGCGGTCGACCAGGAAGGCGGCCCGGTGCAGCGCTTCCGCGACGGCTTCACCCGCCTGCCGCCGCTGGCGGCGATCGGCACGGTGTACCGGCGCGACCCCGACGAGGCGATCCGCCTGGCCGAGGAGCACGCCTGGGTGATGGCCAGCGAGCTGCGCGCCAGCGGCGTCGATTTCAGTTTCGCGCCGGTGGTGGACCTGGCCCGCGGCAATGCGGCGATCGGCCTGCGCGCGTTCCACGCCGATCCGGCGGTGGCCGCCGAACTGGGCCAGGCCTACGTGCGCGGCATGCACCTGGGCGGCATGGCGGCGGTGCTCAAGCATTTCCCGGGGCACGGCTCGGTCGCCACCGACACGCACAAGGCGCGGGCGATCGACCCGCGCGGCCTCGATGAGATCCGCCGCGACGACCTGCTGCCGTTCGCCGAGTGCATCGAGGCGCGGGTCGAAGCGGTGATGATGGCGCACGTCACCTATCCGGCGGTGGACAGCCAGCCGGCGGGCTACTCGAAGGTGTGGATCGAACAGATCCTGCGCGGCGAGCTGGGTTTCGCCGGCGCGGTGATCAGCGACGACATCAGCATGGCCGCCGCCGGCGCGGCCGGCAGCGTGGGCGAGCGCGTGCGCGCGCACCTGGACGCCGGCTGCGACCTGGTGCTGGCCTGCTTCCCCGAAGTGGTGGACGAGGCGATCGCCGCGATGCCGCACGACGCCTCGCCGATGCCGCCGCAGCTGGCCGCCATGCGCGGCTCGCTGGGTTCCAGCTGGGACAGCCTCACCGACAATCCGCAGCGCGAGCGTTTCGTCGCGCGCATCACGGCACTGAACGCCGACCAAGGAACCGCATGAATACTCCAACCCCACCCCTGGCCGACGCGCTCGCGCAGGCCGAGCTGTTGTACGAACGCAGCACGCTGGAAAGCGTGATCGCCGACATGGGCCGGCAGATCGACGCCGCGCTGGACGGCGAGCGTGCGGTGTTCCTTCCCGTGATGAACGGCGCGCTGATCTTCGCCGGGCAACTGGCGCTGGCGATCCGCACCGACCTGGAATTCGACTACGTGCACGCCACCCGCTACCGCGGCGCCACCTCCGGCAGCGACCTGCACTGGTTGCGCGAACCGGCGGTGTCGCTGGTCGATCGCGTGGTGCTGCTGGTCGACGACATCCTCGACGAGGGCCACACGCTGAAGGCGGTGCGCGAGGACTGCTACCGGCGCGGCGCCAAGCGCGTGCTGATCGCCAGCCTGTGCACCAAGCGGCACGACCGCCTGGTGGACGGCATCGCCTCCGATTTCAACGGCGTCGAACTGCCGGACCGCTACGTGTTCGGCTACGGCCTGGACTATTACGAACAGGGCCGCAATTTGCCGGCGATCTATGCGTTGAGAGCCGGGAGTGGGGATTAGGGAGTCGATTGGCTCCTCCCCCTGCTTGCAGGGGGAGGCAGGGAGGGGGTAAAGCTCTTGACCAGCTTTTGACCTCCTGACAAAGAGCCACCCCTCCCCAGCCCTCCCCTGCGATGCAGGGGAGGGAGCAAAGCCGACGACTCATTCCGTTAGCTTCAGCCTGCCAATGGATCACCACGATGCCTCATCCTGACCCCGCCACCATCGACCTCGCCGTCATCGGCGGCAGCGGCCTGTACAAGTTTCCGGGGCTGGAAAACGCCACGCGGCAGGCGGTGGATACGCCGTATGGCCCGGCATCCGGCGACGTGGTGACCGGCGACTTCGCCGGCAAGCGCGTGGCCTTCCTGGCCCGTCACGGCGAGAGCCACACGCTGCCGCCGCACCGGGTCAACTACCGCGCCAACCTGTGGGCGCTGCACAGCCTCGGCGCGCGCCGGGTAGTCGGGGTCAACGCGGTGGGCGGCATCCGCGGCGACATGGGGCCGCGGGTGATCGTGGTGCCCGACCAGCTGATCGACTACACCCACGGCCGCTACACCAGCTACTGCGATGCCGAGGGTGCCGAGGTGAAGCACATCGACTTCAGCGAGCCGTACACCGAATCGCTGCGCCTGCGACTGCTGGCGGCGGCGCGCGCGGTGAACGTCGAGGTGATCGGCGGCGGCTGCTACGGCGCCACGCAGGGGCCGCGGCTGGAAACCCGCGCCGAGATCGCCCGGATGAAGCGCGACGGCTGCGACCTGGTCGGCATGACCGGCATGCCCGAGGCGGTGCTGGCGCGCGAGCTGGAGCTGGAATACGCCTGCCTGGCGCTGGTGGCGAACTTCGCCGCCGGCTGCGGCGACGAGGCGGAGATCAGCATCGAGGAAATCTTCGCGCACCTGGCGGCGGCTACCGCCGAAGTGCCGCGCATCCTCGCCGCACTGCTGGAAAGCTGACCGCCGCGGCGAATTCCTGGACTGGCCGGATATTTTCGTATTGCACTCGGCCTTCACATATTGATACTTTTCCCCGGCCAGGGCGGCGAACCGAAGGGGAGAACAATGGTTCAGCGCAGTTCCTGGCGCACCCATTCCATGGATCCAGAGGTTCACGCGATGCGTTTCGGTACGGTCAAATGGTTCAACGATGCCAAGGGTTTCGGTTTCATCGCGCCTGAGGACGGCGGGGAGGACGTGTTCGTCCATTTTTCGGCGATCAATTCCAAGGGCTTCCGCAGCCTGCAGGAAGGTCAGCGCGTACAGTTCGAAGTGACCCAGGGCCCGAAGGGCGCCCAGGCATCGGCAGTCGAAGTGGCCGCCTGATCAGCCAGGCACACGTTGCACAGCAAGAACGAAACCCCGCATCCTGTGCGGGGTTTTTATTTTCGTGAGCGGGAGAACGTGATGACTGACCGCAGGCAGTTCCTCAAGGCATCCGTGCTGGGGGCATCGGCCTCGATGCTGGCCTGGGGCGGCAAGCTGGTTGCCGGACCGGCACTGAAGACGCCGGCGACGGCGACCGTGCGGGTGGTTTCGACCTGGGACTTCGGCGTGGCGGCGAACCAGGCGGCATGGACCATCCTCGGCAAGGGCGGCCATGCGCTGGACGCGGTCGAGTTCGGCGTGCAGGTGCCGGAGTCGGACCTGAAGAACCACAGCGTCGGCAAGGGCGGCTACCCGGACCGCGACGGCCACGTCACCCTCGACGCCAGCATCATGGACGCCGACGGCAGTTGCGGCGCGGTGGCCGCGCTCGAGCACATCGAGCATCCGATCTCGGTGGCGCGGCGGGTGATGGAGCGCACGCCGCACGTGCTGCTGGTCGGCGAAGGCGCGCTGCAGTTCGCGCTGGAGCAGGGCTTCAAGAAGCAGGACCTGCTCACGCCGGAAGCCGAGCAGGCCTGGCACGAATGGCTGAAGACGGCGAAGTACCAGCCCTCGATCAACAGCGAGGTGCACGACTACGGCAAGGGCGGCAAGACGGGCATGCCCGGCGGCAAGGACAACCATGACACCATCGGCATGCTGGCGCTGGACGCGCACGGAAGGCTGGCCGGTGCCTGCACCACCAGCGGCATGGCGTGGAAGATGCGCGGCCGCGTCGGCGACAGCCCGATCATCGGCGCCGGTCTGTACGTGGACGGCGAGGTCGGCGGCGCCACCTCCACCGGCGTGGGCGAGGAAGTGATCCGCAACGCGGGGAGCTTCCTGGTGGTTGAACTGATGCGCCAGGGCCGCTCGCCGCACGAAGCCTGCAAGGAAGCGGTGATGCGCATCGTCAAGAAGCGCCGCGAAGCCTCCAAGACCCTGCAGGTCGGCTTCCTCGCCATGAACCGTGCCGGCGAGGTCGGCGCCTACGCCATCCAGCACGGCTTCTCCTATGCCGTGTGCGATGCGAAAAAGCAGGACGCCCTGATCCCCTCGCAAAGCGTCTACACGACGAGCTACTCATGATCCCGCTTGCCCATGATGCTTGAGATCGCCGCCAACTCGATCGCCTCCGCGCTGGCCGCGCAAGAGGGCGGAGCAGGGCGGGTCGAACTCTGCACGGCGCTGGAACTGGGCGGCCTCACGCCGTCGCACGCGCAGATCGCGCTGGCCCGCGAACGCCTGCGCATCCCGCTGTACGTGTTGATCCGCCCGCGCGCCGGCGACTTCCTCTACAGCGAGCTGGAATGCGAGGCCATGCAGCGCGACATCGAAACCTGCGTGGCGCTGGGCTGCGACGGCGTGGTGCTCGGCATGCTCGACGCCGAGGGCAACGTGGACATCGCGCGCTGCCGCACGCTGATCGCCGCCGCCGGAAAACTTGGCGTCACCTTCCACCGCGCCTTCGACCTCACGCGTGATCCGTTGTCGTCACTCGGTGACTTGATCCAACTCGGGTGCGAACGCGTGCTGACGTCGGGAGCGCAAGCCAGTGCATGGGAAGGCGCGGAGCTGATTCGCCGGCTGGTCGAGCTGGCGGCCGGGCGCATCGTCGTGATGCCCGGCGCGGGAGTGGGCGTCGGGAACATCGGCAAGTTGCACGAGATCACCGGCGCCAGCGAGTTCCACGCGTCGGCAAAACGGCAGCATCCGTCCGGCATGCGGTGGCAGCCGGAGCTGCTGAAGGACATGCAGGGTGGGGAGCTGCGCAGCGATGTGGAGCAGGTACGAGGCATGGTCGCGGCGTTGAACGGCGCGGCTGCATCACGCTGACCGGCTGCGAGACGGATGGCAGGCTCAGGCCGCAACGAGGAAGCCGGACCATGGGTTCCTTGAGACCAGCGTTTGCAAGGAAATTTGCCTGAAGAGACTAGACTTCCTGGCGAAATCTGCTTCACGTTGGGCCACAGCGAATATCCACACACCCATCGACGCATAGGAGAGAACCGTGAGCAAACAGATATTCGTCAACCTCCCGGTCGCCGATCTCCCGAAGTCAGTGGCCTTCTTCGAAGCGCTCGGCTTTTCACGGAACCCGCAGATGGGCGATGACTCTGGCGCGTGCATCGTCGTCAGCGACACGATTTTCGTGATGCTGGCTACGCATGCCAGGTTTCGTGACTTCACGCCCAAAGCCATCTGCGACACCAGCAAGGCCGTCGAGGTTTTGCTCAACCTCCATTGCGAGAGTCGCGACGAGGTGGATGGTCTCGTGGCCAAGGCGCTCGCCGCGGGCGGTTCGACCTACGACGAGCCGGAAGATCTCGGCTTCATGTACTCGCACAGCTTCGTCGATCCGGACGGCCATGGCTGGGGCCTCTTCCACATCAGCGCCACGCCGGCACAGGAGTGACCGTAGACCTTTCGCAACAATGACATGCGATCCCTGCCTTCGCAGGGATGACGATGTGGGAGGTTTTTGCTCGTCATTCCGACGAAGGCAGGGATCGCGTGTCGCACTTCAGCTCTTCAACAACGAAGCTGGCCATCCTCTCGGCCTTTTGCAGCAGCAACTGCGATTCCGGCCTACGCCGGAATGACGAGTAAAAACCGGGCCGCCCGGCACTCCCTACGGCAGCGCATGGCCCCCAGCTTGGTTAAGATGACGAATTGCCGAACAGCAGCAGGAGCCACCCGAGTGATCATCAAGCCCAAAGTCCGCGGATTCATCTGCATCACCGCCCACCCGGTCGGTTGCGAGCGCAACGTGCTCGACCAGATCAAGGTCACCCAGGCCGCGGGCCACGACAAAACCAAGGGTCCGAAGCGGGTGCTGGTGATCGGCGCCTCCACCGGCTACGGGCTGGCCTCGCGCATCACCGCCGCGTTCGGCTACGGCGCAGCCACGCTCGGCGTGTTCTTCGAGAAGCCCAGCAGCCACGAGAAGACCGGCACCGCCGGCTGGTACAACTCCGCCGCGTTCGACAAGGCGGCCAAAGCCGCCGGCCTGTACAGCAAGTCGATTAACGCCGACGCGTTCGCCCACGAAACCCGCGCCAAGGCCATCGAGATCATCAAGAACGAGATGGGCGGCCCGATCGACCTGGTGGTCTATTCGCTGGCCTCGCCCGTGCGCAAGCTGCCGGACACCGGCGAGGTGGTGCGCTCGGCGCTCAAGACCATCGGCGCGCCGTTCCACAACACCTCGGTCGACACCAACAAGGACACCGTGATCGAGGCCACCGTCGAGCCGGCCACCGAGCAGGAAATCAAGGACACCGTGACCGTGATGGGCGGCGAGGACTGGGCGCTGTGGATCGACGCGCTGAGCGCCGCCGGCGTGCTCGCCGAACACGCCAAGACCGTCGCCTACAGCTACATCGGCACCGAGATCACCTGGCCGATGTACTGGCACGGCACCCTGGGCCAGGCCAAGCAGCACCTGGACAACACCGCGAAGCAACTGCGCAGCCGCCACCCCGGCCTCGACGCCTACGTCGGCGTGATGAAGTCCGTCGTCACCCAGGCCAGCGCCGCCATCCCGGTGATCCCGCTGTACGTGTCCATCGCCTTCAAGATCATGAAGGAGAAGGGCATCCACGAAGGCCCGATCGAGCAGGCCAACCGCCTGTTCCACGACCGCCTCTATCGTGCCGATGGAAAAGCTGCGCCCACCGACGACGAAGGCCGCCTGCGCCTGGACGACTGGGAACTGCGCGACGACGTGCAGATCCCCTGCAAGACGATCTGGCCCACCGTCACCACCGAAAACCTCAAGCAGATCACCGACTACGCCGGCTACAAGCACGAGTTTTTGCAGCTGTTCGGGTTTGACCGGGCGGATGTGGACTATGACGCCGAGGTGGAGGCGGATCGGCGGTTTGATTGTTTGGAGGGGTGAGATTGTTTGCTGGCCGCTGAAGTCGCGTGGCTTCAGCGGCTACGGCTTATGACCTCTGAAGTGCACATTGACCCGGACTTTCACGCGGGGTAGACGACTGATGGCGGGCTTCTAGCTTCATCGATCGTCTCTCTTTGATCTCTGGTAAATATCGGCTAGGCGTCCATTGACGATGGGAGTGCTGTGCTTAATTATGCAAGGGTGTCCCTCTGTTTCTGACTGGGGCGACGACAGCAAACAGTGCGACAGGGAGCAGGGGCAATGACGCAAGAAGTCAAAAATCTCAGATTGAAGGACTTAGTTCTATGGACCGAAAACCCTAGGGACAGCATTGATCCAGGTGCGAATGACCAAGGCATTATAGATAAAGCCCTTGAAGACAGTTCATCAAAGTGGAACCTATTGAAGCTCGCGAAGGATATGGGCGATTACTATGACTTCAGTGAGCTTCCGACGATTGTTTTTCATGGGAAAAAGCCTGTTGTTTATGATGGCAATAGACGAGTGATTCTTGGGAAAGTTAAGCAAAAGCTGGCTTCCGCTCCAAATATCGATATTGACTCGCTTCCGGACGTTCCTCTGGAAATTCCCTGCAACGTTTGCTCAAAAGACATCGCTCTGCAGAACGTTTACAGGAAACATGCAGACACAGGGTCTTGGCTTCCCTTGGAGCGAGACATATTTTTGCATAAACACATGCGACAACCGAAAAGTCCATTTTTGGTGATTGAGGAAAGTACTGGGGTAATTAGTGGACATCCACACCTTAATCAGCGGTTTGTGAAAGAAGAGATATTCCGGGATGATCAACTGGCCCGGCTAGGGATGGCAGTGCAAGGGGATAAGCTCCTCACCAAGCACTCATCGGAGGAAACTCGAGCAATTCTTGAGGATGTCTCGCGCAAGGTGGCCGCAAAAGAAATATCGACTCGGCATAACCGCGGCAAGGTTCTGGAGGTCCTCGATCCTTCTCACCAGAAAATGATTGACGAACACAAGGGGAGATCCGCGCACGATGTGGATCTCAAGGCGTCAGAGCGTTCTGACGCTGAGACTGCCTCTTCAAATTCGCGCCAGAGCAAGCGCGTTCGAACGAAAGCGAACGAGATATTTGGTGGCACGCTGTACCTCCGAGCGGGGGCGGTTTCCAACTTATATCGGGACATTGTCGACCTTCATCGGTTTTACGCTGAAAACAAGAAGAACTTATCGGAGGCATTTCCCTGTCTTATACGTATGGCGCTTCGTCTAATTTCTGAAGCTGCGGCCGGCGACATGAAACAATCTATGGATCAGTATTTAAAATCACGTTTCCAGAAGGTGAAAAGTGCATTGAGTAAGGACGCCAAAACGACGCTTTCGAACTGTAACGTGACCGAGACGAGCATCATTCAGTTACTTCACACGGGGGCACACAACTACGCTGCGGCGGCCAACTTGGATCAAACGATAGCTATGTCCATAGTGATTGGCGCCATCCTCACAGAGTCTCATGGGAAAGCGGCAAAATGATGAGCCACTTTTGCTCTCCATTACGCTATCCGGGAGGAAAGAACTGTATCTTCCCGTTTGTCTCCCAGTTGTTTCATGAAAACGGCCTTATTGGATCGGCTTATGCCGAGCCGTACGCGGGCGGGGCGGGTTTGGCGCTTAGATTGCTCTTTGGAGAATTCGTTGAGCGAATCTATATAAACGACCTCGATCGTTCTGTCTTCGCTTTTTGGACCTCGATTCTGTCTCGTCCGGACGACTTCTGTCGATGGATCGAAGATGTCGAGGTGACGACGGATACTTGGCACAAGTTTAAGGAAATGCAGAATATTGCCTCTGAGGTGGGATTATTTGAGCTGGCTCAGTCGACTTTCTTCCTAAATAGAACGAATGTGTCTGGTGTATTGAAGGGTGGGATCATCGGTGGTTACGAGCAGAAAGGTAAGTATAAGATTGATGCTCGTTTCAATAAGGCAGATCTCATAGCTAGGATACAAAAGATATCCATGTTCAGGAGTAGAATTGCAGTTTCAAATATGGATGGACTTGCCTTCGTTAGAAAGATGGACAACCGGCAAGAAGACGTATTCATATATCTCGATCCTCCTTACTTTCAGAAAGGTTCAGATCTTTATATGAACTTTTATATGAAAAGAGATCACGAGCGGCTCTCAAAACATGTACATAAGATGAAAAAGAAGTGGATGGTATCTTACGATAGTCATGACTTCATTTTAAATCTCTATGCGTCAAAGAGTAGGATTCGCTACAGGTTATCGCAAAGCGCATCCAACCGAGTGGGGGACGAGGTGTTAATCTTCTCTGAAGGATTGTCCTTTGCCCAGTCGCTTGGGGCGCTTAATTCACCAATTGCTTTGTAGAAAGTTCTATTAGATTGCTTTATTCCGAACAGCAAAACGAGATCAGGTTGAGATGGCCCCGATCTTTTGACCGTCACCAGCCGCCCGAGCGCCGACCCTACACAGGACAGCTCCGCACATGTTCGATGTGTTCACCGAAGAAGTCGAAGTGCTCATCAAGGACGGTATTGCCAACCTCTATTGGTACAAGGCCGACCTACACAAGGGGTGGCTTAGGTCCGGTGTGCCAGAACGGTTGCGGGACGAGGTTCATCGCCTTCGTGACGGCGATGGCAAGCCGCTATCGAAGCGCCTCCAGATGGATGCACTATACGAGCGGCTTCGTGGTGGCGACTATGACCGACGGCTCGAAGTCTCCCGGAACTTCGTGCGCATCCTGATCGAGCATGAGAACTTCACGCCACAGGACAAAAACCACAGAATCGACGTGGCACGTCGCAGCCAGCTGGAGCTTCTTGAGCTGATTCGCCGGCAGGAAAAAGATCGCGAGTACAAGGACAACATCCGCGCACGCGCTGCAAAGGTTGTGCGGGAGACCTACGATTCAAAGCTCAACGAGCTTCGGGCCAAGTTCATCGAAGCGAACGATGTAGAGCCGCAGAAGCGCGGCTACCTTCTGGAATCGCTGTTCACGGAACTGATGCGCATCAGCGGCATCCCCGTCGAGGAGCCTTTCCGCATTGTTGGGGAGCAGCTCGATGGCGCCATCAAGTACGACGGGCACTACTACCTGCTTGAACTCAAATGGACAGCCGCCAAGGCAGATCCCAAAGAGATCGGCCATTTCTTCTTCAAGGTGGAGGGGAAGTTCGGTGCCCGCGGCCTCTTCCTGTCCATGAACGGGTTCACAGAAGGAGCCCTACTTAGCCTTCCTACCGGCAAAAGCCTCAATATGCTGCTGCTCGACGGCACCCACTTGGCGAACGTGATTTTCGGTCACTACAAATTCCAAGAGCTGCTCGAGCACGCCATCCGGCAAGCGACGCTCAAGGGCGAGATCTACTGCACCCATCAGCTTCAAGGCTAAAGCGTCCCCAGAACTATCGGAATCAGGTTCACTTATCCACACCTGTCTTGACTCCCCTCCATGGCCGTAGCAGACTCGTTTGCAAGGAGCGTAGAAACTCCTCTAACAGCGGCACCCACCTCCGACAAACTGGTGGGTTTTTTGTACCTGTTCGCAGGTGCAAGCCGACGCGAAGCCTGCGTCGGGAGGGCGGCTAATACAACACCCTTCGGGGAAATACGCCCGCCGTCTGTTAGCGGTTTCTAACCTCCCGACTTCCCGTCCGGCGCCATGCCGTGGACGGGCACTTCATGGAAATGAGGAGGCGACCATGTCGACGTTCGATTCGGATGATCTGGAAACGACGGGCTATTTCCTGCCGGAGGACAGCCAGCTGCGGCTGAAGCAGCTACGCGAGTATGTGGAGTTCCTGTCGCACTTGGCGCAACCGCGGAGGGCGGATGAGGAGCAGGAATACCTCCCCGAGATTCGCCCGGGCGAGGTGGCGATCTGCCTGGAGTTGCTGGAGGAGCAGATCGCTCAGGTGCTGGACGAACTCTCCTGGCCGGCCGAGCGTGGCCACAGGGCGGCAGCATGCAATGCCGATGCGGAAGCGGAGGCTCACGCGGAAGCCGCGGAACCAGAGGTCGCCGAGCCGGTGAGGGATGAAGCCGGCAAGCGCTTCCTCTTCGGCGTCACCCTGGATCAGCTCGACGAGATCAACCTGCTGCTCGACAGCCTGCGGGCCCTTGGCAATGTGGTGACCTGCAGCGATCACGCCGAGTTATCCGACGTCACGCTGTCGATCATGGGCGATGCCATCGTGCGTGATGTGATGAAGCTGCGCGACATCATCAGCGATGTGAATGCGCAGCGGCTAAAGCCACCGCACGTTACGAAACCCGGTGTTCGCGAGGAGCAGGGCGCCTACCATGCCGGGCGACCGCGTTTGTCCGTGGTGGACAACGCCTCACGTGCCGCGTGACCGCTGCCCATCCACCGGAACGGGTGTCGTGAAAAAAGTCAGGGACAATTTCGGCCGGCAACAGGAGCCGCCAAATTGTCCCTGAAGACTCATGTCGCCGCCTCCCGCGCTTGGCGGTACGTTGGAACTACCACGGTTTCAACGTCGCCCAGCGGCAGGAGGCAGCCATGTCACTTTACGCAGCCATCGATCTGCATTCCAGCAACAGCGTGTTGGCCGTCATGGATGGCGACGGCAAGCCGGTGCTGCGGTGTCGGCGACCCAATGAACTTCCGAGGCTACTTGCCGACTTGGCACCCTACCGGGACGAGCTGGTCGGCGTGGCGGTGGAATCCACCTACAACTGGTACTGGCTGGTCGATGGCCTGATGGATCACGGCTATGCGGTGCACCTGGTCAACACCACCGCGATCCCGCAGTACGACGGCCTCAAGCACGGCGACGACGATAGCGACGCCCTGCACCTGGCCCAGCTGATGCGGTTGGGGCTGTTGCCGGAAGGCTACATCTATCCGCGCGAGCAGCGCGCCACCCGCGATCTATTACGCCGTCGCTTCAGCCTGGTGCGGCAAGCCGTCAAGCTGATGCTGTCGATCCAATCCAGCTTCAGTCGCAGCACGGGCAAGCAACTATCGGCCAACGCCTTGCGACGACTCACGCCGCCACAGCTCGTCGACCTGTTTCCCGAGCTTTCCACCCGCTACGGCGTGCTGATCCAGTTCAAGTTGTGGCTGACGTTGCAGGATCAGGTCACCGCGTTGGAGCGCTGGATCCGCAAGGATCTGGCGCAGCCGGATCTGCTGGTACGCCTGCAGAGCGTGCCAGGCATTGGCCCGATTCTGGGCATGACGATCCTGCTCGAGAGCGGGGATGTCGCACGCTTCGCCTCGGTCGGCGACTACGCCTCGTACTGCCGTATGGTCGAGAGCGTGCGGCTATCCAACGGCAAGCGGAAGGGGCACGGCAATCGCAAGTGCGGTAATCGCTACTTGTGTTGGGCATTCATGGAAGCAGCCAACTACGCGGTGCGCTTCAATCCGCTGATCCGGCGGTGGTACGAACGCAAGCGCGCCCGTAAGCATCGCGTGGTCGCGATCAAGGCCGTGGCGCACAAGCTGGCACGCGCCTGCTACCACATGCTGCACGAAGGCACGACGTTCGATCTCACGCGCGCCTTCGGCTGACTGCGCTGGCGGTCGCAGGCCGGAAATGGTGTTTGGCTTCGAGCCAGCTTCCCTGAAAGGTCGCGACCGTCGGCACCCGTGTTATACGCAGGACCGCACGCGGACCGAGCCATCAAGGGGTGGGCCCTGAGCCCGAGACTCTGTGCGACGCACGACGCGCACCTGGACGGCATCCGTGATGACCGATGAGTGTTTGGACAGCAGCAAGGGCCGCTGACGCGGCCCTAACCAGAACGGTGACTGGCGCGATCTTGGCGCCGAATGAAACACAGCGGCGGGTGGTCAGCGGCAAGACGGGCATCTACCCTCGGCATCACCGGGGAAGAGCAAGTGCGGGCCTCTTGACTGCGGACGGCGAAATGGTGACTGCGGACGGCGAAATGGTGACACTTTTTTCGTGCGGCATCAACGCGAAGACGATTACCACTGACTTTGGGAACGCATGCTCAGGTTCGATAGCTGTATGTAGACCTGTAGCCAGGCTGCCGGGTTTGTGGTCGCGCAGAACTAAATGACTTGCTCGCCTTGGGTAAAATTCCTTACTATTAATCAAATAGTAAGGAGAATCGCCATGTCCGAAGCCGCCATGACCAGCAAGGGCCAGGTCACCATCCCCGCCGATATCCGCAAGGCGCTCGGCTTGGTCGCGGGCGAACGCGTAGTGTTTACGCAACTTGACGACGGCTCCACCATCATGCGAGCCAAGACCCGTTCGATGGATGAGATCAAGGGCTTGCTGAAGTCCGCCGGGAACAAACGCAAGGTGCCGTTGGACGACATGCGCATCGGACGGCGCTGATGGCGGGGCTGGATACCAATATCCTGGTGCGCTGGCTGGTGGATGACGACGCCGGACAGTCGCGCCGCATTGCGGAAATGCTCAAGTCTGCGACACGCCGTGATGAAACTCTCTTCGTACCCCTGACGGTCATGCTGGAATTGGAGTGGGTATTGCGCTCTCGTTACGCATTTGCCAAACCCGACATCCTGCTGGCGTTGAACGCCCTGCTCGAGACCCGGGAACTGGAGTTTCAGGTTGAGCCTGTTATCGAACGCGCGCTGCACGCTTATCGACAGGGCACGGCGGACTTCGCGGACTGCCTGCACGCCGCAGCATGCTCGGTGGAGGGGAAGGCACCCATGTTTACCTTGGATGCCAAGGCCGCCAAGCTGGCTGACGCAAGGCTGCTGGCAGGATAGAACTGGAGGGAAAAACGGGGGTCGGGTTCACTTCCGCGCATTTGCCAGTGAACCTGAAAACTCATGTCGCCGCCTCCTGCGCTTGGCGGTACGTTGGAGCTACCACGGTTTCGACGTCTCCCATCGTATTGCAGCCGAGTTGGAGCGTGGATCATGAAAGGCGTGCGAGAGACTTTTACCCGTTACGACGGTGCCGACTACCTCAAGACCGAGGCGGACATCGCCGCTTATCTCGAAGCTTGCGCGGAGGAGGCGCCCAACGATCCCGTATTCATGCTGAAAGCCCTCGGCACGGTGGCGCGCGCACGCAACATGAGCCAGCTGGCCGAGGCTGCTGGCATGACCCGCGCCGGGCTGTACAAGGCACTGTCGGGTGCAGGCAACCCCAGCCTCGCCAACACCATGAGGGTGGCGAAGGCGCTCGGTTATCGACTGGCGCTGGTGCCGGATCGGGAGTGATGTTGCGTGGTAGCACTTGAGTGGTCCCCGGCACCTTCTTTCAAAAGCGCAGCAGCATAGACACCCGTGCCCATCACCACCCCTCGACACTAGCGCGACAAAAGCTCCCGCATCTGGCTGGCCGTGTGGGTATCGCCAGCCGCATCGGCGGCCAAGGCCGCGCCGTGGAGTGCGCCCCGTCGGCCCGGTGCCGCCGTCAGGGCGGTCTTGTAGGCTTCGAGGGCTTCCTGCGGCTTGTGCAGTTGCAGATACAGATCACCAAGCTGCTCGCGTGCGGGAATGATCGGGCCTGGCGTCACCGGCAGCTTCTCGATAGCGTCTTCCTGGTTGGCCGCCAGCCGGAGCGTCGCGATGCCATCGTCGGGATGCGCGCCGGCCGCCGACTGCCATGCCCTGGCTTCCTTCCCGAGGATGTCGACCTGGGTCGCCCAGTAATCCTTTTTGCTGGCCAGCAACTGCTGCCGGCAGGCGTCCAGTCGCGCGATGTCGGCATCGGCGGCCTGGGCATGCCCGGAGCGCGCGTTGGCCACCGCGCGGGCCCAGTAGACGATGGCCGCCACCTCCGGTGCCGCGCCGTCGCCTGCCTGCAGGCGCGAGGCATCGGTCCACTGGCGACCTTCCATGGCGAGGCGGATCGGCATCGCCGTGGCGGCGTAGCCGACCTTGAAGTCGGCACCGGCGTGGACGCCCATGCCGTCAAGCGAACGCACCACCTGTTCCGCGTCGGCGCGCCGGCCGCGCTGGAGATACGCGTAGGTGAGGTAGTCCATCGCATGGAGTTCCTCGCCAAGGTCGCCCTGGCTGCGCGCCGCGGCGCGCGCCGCCATGTTCGATGCGATGGAGTCGTCCCACAGGCCCAGCCGCGTGAAGATGTGCGATGGCATGTGCAAAGCGTGCGGTGCCGAAGGCGCGATTTTCGCGTAGGCGCGCGCTGGAGCCAGGCCGCGGGGCGCCAGTTCGGCACTGTCGTAAGCGTGGATGAGGTAGTGGGCCACGCCGGGGTGATCGGGGTGTTCCCTGTAGATCGGCTCCAGGATGGCGCCCGCCTGTTTCTGGTTGGCGTGCGATGTGTCCTGCGGGGAGGCCGTGGCCAGCAGCGACAAGGCGTACAGCACCTGGACTTCGGTGTCGGCCGGGTGGCGGCTGGCCGCGACAGCCATGGCCGCCGCATAGGCCTTGGCCCGGGCGGGCGGCGGTACCTGCCCGGCATCGTGGTAATACGCCGCGATCGCGGCGATCAACGCGCGTTCGCGCGCGGTCTTCGCGCCCAGGCGGGTCGCCCGGGTGGCTTCCGCTTCGCCCTTGGCCAACTCGTCCGAGTTGGGCGGGCTCCACAACGGGTGGACATGGGACATCGCGATGCCCCAGTGCGCCATCGCACAGGAAGGGTCGGCATCGGCGACCTTCCGGAAGGCTTGCTCCGAGGCGGTATACGCAAAGGAGTGGAGCAGGGCGACGGCGCGTTCGAAGTCGTGCGATACCGCGGGGGCGCAGGAGGTGGGGAAACTGACCCTGCCCAGTTTTTCCGGTGCCGGATGCGAGTGCATTTCCTGGGAGGCGGCGGCCGGCGCGCAGGCGAGGGTGCTGGCCAAAAGCAGGGCAATGATGGTCTTCATCGCTGAGGCTCCGGCAGGTGGTGGGACGATCATAGGCTCACCGGCGCTCTTTACCACCGTCGGTGTATGGCCGATTGCGTGTGTTCCGTTGAGCGGGCGTTAAGATGACGGCGCGCGAGGACGAGCGGAGACGGCGATGTGGAGGCGGGTGGTCGGCTACGGGGTGCTGCTGGCGGCGGGAACGCTGGCCCTGCAGTGGCTGGACTACCAGCGCCTGGTGCGGATGCATGCGGGCGACGTCTACCTGTTCCTGGTCGCGGCGGCCTTCTTGGTGCTGGGCATCGTGCTGGGCGTGCGGGTGTTCGCCGCGCCGGCGCCGACCGCCTTCGACGGCAACCCGAAGGCGCAGGCGGCGCTGGGCCTGAGCGGGCGGGAGCTGCAGGTGCTGCATGAACTGGCCGCCGGCCACTCCAACAAGGAGATCGCGGCGCACCTCCACGTGTCGCCGAACACGGTCAAGACGCACGTGGCGCGGCTGTTCGAGAAGCTGGGCGCGAAGCGGCGCACCGAGGCGATCCGCCGGGCGCGCGAGCTGGGGATCGTGCCCTGAGGGTGCTGCATTCGGGGGAATCGCCCGAATTCACCCGTTCGGGCGATTGCCATGGCGGGCGGGACGGCGGTCAATGGCGACACCAACCATCAAAGGGGAACGGCTCATGTGGATCACGATCTTGAAATACGGCGTCATCGCGGGCGTGGTCGTCGGCGGGTTGATGTTCGCCACCTTCCTCGGCTTCGACGGCATGCCGCCGCTGAAGTACGGCATGCTGATCGGCTACACGACCATGCTGATCGCGCTGAGCGCGGTGTTCGTGGGGATCAAGCAGTACCGCGACGTGGACCGGGGTGGGGTGATCGGGTTCTGGCCGGCGTTCGGGATCGGCCTGGGCGTCAGCTTCATCGCTGGGATCCTCTACGTGGTGGCGTGGGAAGCGCTGCAGGCGATGACGCACATGGATTTCGCCACCTCGTATTCAAACGCGATCATCGCGAGCGAGAAGGCGAAGGGCGCGAGCGCCGAGGCGCTGGCGAAGCTGACTGCCGACATGGAGACGTTCAAGGTGCAGTACGCGAACCCGATGTTCCGCCTGCCGATGACCTTCGCGGAGATCTTCCCGGTCGGCGTGCTGGTGTCGCTGGTCTCGGCGGGTCTGCTGCGCAACAGCCGATTCCTGCCCGCGCGGCGGGGGTGAGGCGCCTTGCGAGCGCGGGTGGGTCGGGGCGCGCTACCGCAAGGCTTCCGCGTGGTAGCGCATGGCCACGTCGCACCTTTCGTAACGTGCTCCATACCGGGCCATGATTTCGGCATCGTGCTGGAAGCCAAGCTTCTCGTACAGGTGAATGGCGGCGGCGCATTTGGCGTTGGTGAGCAGGTACAGCGGCTCGGCGCCCAGCGACCTTGCCCGGTCGATGACCGCGGAGAGCAGGAACTCCCCGGCCTTCATGCCGCGTGCCGACTCGCGCACGCCCATCTTGGTGAGCTCGTAGCTGGTGGCCCCCGTCTTCTGCAGGGCGCATGCGCCAACGATCCCGAGCCCGCTTGCCTCGACGAAGAGAATGACGCCGCCCGCGTCGATGATCTTCGCCCGCGGGTTCTCCAGCACATCCCGATCGGTTTCTTCAAGGTGGAACATGGCATTGATCCACTCCGCATTGATGTCACGGAAGTGCACCGCGAGATCATCGCTGAACTCATGGATGGTAAGGACGTCGCTCATGGCGCTCCCGGCTTTGTAGGGTGGAAAGTATCCTAACGGTTGCCGGGGCGAAGTGAGCGGCGGGCGAGGTTCGAAACGAAAGGCCGGTGCGGTCATACAAGCCACGATGATGAGCGTGCCGGGCAGAACATGAGCGCCCCTTGCCCCGAGCGGGATCGGAGGATCCTGTCCTGGGCGTGGTGTACAAGCACAGATTCCGATCAGTTCCGCAGAACTCGTCCTTCGGATCGTGTCGATTCGTGCCCCCGCCGTTCGTCGTTGCTCTGCGAAGGGGCGAAAACCGGCATTGGCATCCCGGTCCCACCAACCAGCGCAAGACCAAGGAGGAATCATGACTGGCTCGATGGCGGCAAAGAGAAAGCTGGTGTTGAAGATGTCGGTCTCCCTGGACGGCTTTGTCGCCGGACCGAACGGCGAGGCCGGCTGGGTGTTCCGGTCATCGGGCGGCGACGACTCAACGGCGTGGTTGCTCGATACGCTGCGCGGAGCCGGCGTGCACATCATGGGCAGCCGCAGCTATCACGACATGGCGGCGTTCTGGCCCTATTCGGAGATGCCGATCGCAGCGCCGATGAACGACGTCCCCAAGGTCATCTTTTCGAGGACAGGGCTCAAGAACACCCAGGTGGATCCGTTGCCGGCGCTCGCCGAAGCGAAAGCGCGCAATGCGCAGCGGCATGGCGTTACGCCGACAGCGGCGGTGCTGCAGTCCTGGGCCGAACCCACGGTGGCGGGCGGCGATCTGGCGGAGGAAATCCTGCGGCTGAAGGCGCAGCCGGGCGGTTACATCCTTGCGCATGGCGGCGCCCGGTTCGCCCAAAGCCTCGTTGCCTCTGGCCTGATCGACGAATATCGACTGGGCATTCATCCGGTTGTGCTGGGCCAGGGCCAGCCGCTGTTCTGCGCACTGCGCAGTCCGGTCGACTTGCGCCTGATCGGCGTGACGCCGTTTCGCTCTGGCGCCGTGGCAGCCGTCTACCAGCCGGCATGAACCGCCGCGCGTCAGTAGCTCTTGCCACGCGCCGACACCGGCCATACCACCTCGACCTTGCCGTTGCGCACGCCGACGTACCAGTCGTGGAGGTTGCAGGTCGGGTCGCAATGCCCGGGAACGAGCCTCAGCTTTTCGTTGATGCGCAGGACGCCGCGCCTGTCCTCGATCACGCCGTGTTCGTCCGAGGCGCTGACGTAGGTCACGTCGTCGCGGCCGTGGATGACGGGCAGGCCGCTGTCGAGCGACTGCACCTTGAGGCCGGCGTCGCAGACCGCCTGGCCGGGTTTCGCGCGGCTCATCACCGAGGTCAGGATGAACAGCGCATTCTCCCATTCGCCCTGGTCGATGCGGTTCCCGTCCTTGTCCCGGATGCGCCCGTAGTCCGCATCCATGAAGGCATAGCTGCCGCATTGCAGTTCGTTGTAGATGCCTGAATTCGACTCGAAGTGATAGGAGCCCGTGCCGCCGCCCGTGACGAGTTCGGGTGTCAGTCCGGCCGCCTGCAAGCCTTCGACCATCGTCTTCACCAGGGCGATGGCGTCGTCGAGCCTGGCCTTGCGGTCCGCGTAGTTTTCCAGGTGCTGCATGGCGCCTTGATACGCCTGGATGCCGGTGAATCCCAGGGCCGGCGCGGCGTCGATGGCTTTGGCGATCGCGACCGCTTCGCCGGTCGTGGCGACGCCGCAGCGGCCCGCGCCGCAGTCGATCTCGACGAGACACTCCAGCGTCGTGCCGTGCGTTTGCGCCGCGGCCGAAAGTTCGGCCACGTTCGCCAGGTCGTCGACGCAGACGATGATCCGCGCGCCGTAGTTCGGCAGGCGCGCGAGCCGGCCGATCTTGCCCGGGTCGCGCACCTGGTTCGACACGAGGATGTCCCTGATGCCGCCACGCGCAAAGGCTTCGGCTTCGGAAACCTTCTGGCAGCAGACGCCGACCGCCCCGCCCAGGCGTTCCTGCAGCTTCTGCACATCGACCGACTTGTGCATCTTGCCGTGGCTGCGGTGGCGCACGCCGTGCGCTCGCGCGTAGTCGCCCATCTTCACGATGTTGCGCTCCAGCGCGTCGAGATCGAGCACCAGGCAGGGTGTCTGGATATCCGCCTCGTCCATGCCCGGCAGGGCGGGGATGTCATAGCCGACTTCGCAGCCGGCGAAATCCATCGTTGCGTTCACGGGAATCTCCGCAGTTCTCGAGTGGCTTGCCGGGATCGGCATGGCTCTGGTGATGATGGCATTGACGGCTTGCCCGAAGAAATCCACGGAAGCGGCTGCTGCAGGCCCGATGCGGCGTGCAGCATCGGGCCCGATTTCCTGCCTCGATCGCACAACCTTGACGAGCACCAGCACGGAGGAGCGTCATGAAGCTTTGGCTGATTACCCTGGGTCTGCTGGCCGTATGCGCAAGCGCGCATGCAGCGACGACGGTCTGGCAACCCGCCGCTGGAAACACTCAAATACCGATCTGGCCGGGGACAACGCCTGATGCACACCAGGTTCCCGGTCCGGAAACCGCGAAGGTGAGCGACAAGTTGCTGGCTGGCAAGCCGGTGACCGCGGTAACCAATGTGACCCGCCCCACGATGACGGTCTATGCGCCCAAGGGGAAGAACACGGGAGTTGCGGTCGTGGTGTTTCCGGGCGGCGGCTTCGAGATCCTGGCCATGGATCTCGAAGGCACCGAAGCCTGCGACTGGCTGACGTCCAGGGGCATCACCTGCGTGCTGTTGAAGTATCGCGTTCCGAGCGCGCCCTATGAATGGCAGTGCGATTGCCGCCCGCACAATTTCGCCTTGTCGGTGCCGTCACTGGAGGACGCCCAGCGAACGATGCGGCTGGTGCGCCATCACGCCGCGGAGTGGCACATCGATCCGCACAAGATTGGCGTGCTCGGCTTTTCGGCGGGCGGCTTTCTGGCGGCGGAGATCAGCACGAACTTTGCGCGGCGCCTGTATTCACCCGTGGACGCCGCCGACAGGGAAAGTGCCCGCCCGGATTTCGCCATGCCGATCTATCCGGGACATCTCGCGACCGATGACGACAAGTTCAACGCCAACGTCCCGGTCTCCCGCGACACGCCGCCGACGTTCCTGGTGCAGGCGGAAGACGACTACGTGGATGGCGTCAACCAGTCGCTGGCCTATTACATCGCGCTGAAGAACGCCAAGGTGCCGGCCGAGATGCACCTGTACGCCCACGGCGGGCATGCGTTCGGGCTGCGGCCGACCTCGAACCCGATCACGCGCTGGCCTGCCTTGGCCGAAACATGGTTGGGCACCATCGGGATGATTCCCGTTGCGGGTCGATAGACTGGGTTCCAGGAAAGCGGATGGCGTGGCGGTCCAGGTTGAGCCAACTCAAGGGCGACATGTTGCACGTGCCGGGTGTTCAATACATGCGGCATCAGAGGATTGCCGTTCGATCGAGAAGTCCGGTGACCGTCGCATCGGCAGGCAATGCGGACGGCAACTGGCTTCACCCGATGCATCCACGAGAGAGCAAGCAGCATGAAGGCATTCGCCATTGATCGGTACGGCAAGAAGCATCCGATGCGGCTTGTCGACATGCCGGAACCCGGGCTTCGCGACGACGATGTGCTGATCGAGGTTCACGCCGCAGGTCTGAACGTGCTGGATTCCAAAATCAAAAGCGGCGCGCTCAAGCTGATCCTGCCTTACGGCATGCCGCTTGTGCTGGGCCATGACGTGGCCGGCGTCGTGACTCGCGTTGGATCGCAGGTTCGGCAGTTCAAGGTGGGCGACGAAGTCTATTCGCGGGTGCCTGATCGCCGCATCGGCACGTTTGCGCAGTTCATTGCCGTGAATGAAAAAGATGTCGCGCCCAAACCCGGGAACATCACCATGGAAGAAGCGGCATCGATCCCGCTGGTCGGCTTGACGGTGTGGCAGACCCTGGTTGAAACAGCCAACCTGGAGAAGGGGCAGAAGGTCTTCATCCAGGCGGGGTCAGGCGGCGTCGGTACCTTCGCCATTCAACTGGCCGGGCATCTCGGGGCCACGGTAGCCACCACCACGAGCAGCGCCAATACCGACCTGGTGAAGAGCCTCGGGGCAGACGTCGTCATCGACTACAGGAAAGACGATTTCGAGGAGGTTCTGCAGAACTACGATGTGGTCCTGCACAGCCAGGATGCGGCAGCGCTGGAGAAATCCCTGCGCGTGCTGAAACCCGGCGGAACGCTCGTCTCGATTTCCGGCCCTCCTGATCCCGCATTCGCACGAGGCATCGGAGCGCCGTGGTTCGTGGGGCTCGTCGTCCGCCTGCTGAGTGCCGGCGTCAGGAAAAAAGCGGCCCGTCGTGATCTGAAATATGCGTTCCTCTTCATGCGGGCCAGTGGACATCAGCTGCGCGAGATCACCCGGCTCGTCGAGGCCGGGGCCATCCGCCCCGTGATTGATCGCGTCTTTCCCTTCGAGTCGACCAACGAAGCCCTGACGTACGTTGAAGCAGGCCACGCGAAGGGCAAAGTCGTCGTCAAGATCAAGTGAGCCTGAAGTGGAGCCTGCCAGGAAACCAGGACGGAGGGAGTCAAGTCGAATCAACCATGCCCGTCCCTCCGGCGGCCTTTGGTCGTGTGACCATGCGCAACCGCATGCTTCCGGTCGAGCATGTTCATTATCGAATCCTCATCGTCCTCTCATGATGGGGTCGCCTCGCCGGGGCCATAGTCGACCCGATGCCGCAGGAGCATCGATGGATGGCAGGCAGCGGGCCTTCTCGACTCGGTGATCCAGCACGCCGCCGTGGTACGGAACAGTCTGCAGCGTGGAACGGGGGTGGATGATGAGTGCCGAATCAAGTCACGCCGAGGCGCAAACATTGCAACGGTTGGCCGAGGCCCTGCGCGGCCCGCTGTTACGCCCCGGCCACCCGGATTACGAAGAACGCCGGCGTGTCTGGAACGGCGCCATCGATCGCCGGCCGCTGGCGATCGCGCGTTGCGCGGACGCCGAAGATGTCAGCATGGCCGTCAAATTCGCGGCCAGGGAACGTCTTCCGCTCACGGTGCGCGGTGGCGGCCACAACGTTGCCGGCCTGGCCGTGCGTGACGGCACCTTGATGCTGGATCTTGGCGCCATGAACGGCGTCGAGGTCGATGCGCAGGCGCGTATCGCGCGCGTCGAAGGTGGCGCGCCATGGCGCGACGTTGACGCAGCGACGCAGCCGCATGGGCTTGCCACCACCGGTGGTTTCGTTTCGAGTACCGGCGTTGGCGGCTTGACGCTGGGCGGCGGCGTCGGTTGGCTCATGCGGCGTTGTGGCCTGGCGATCGACAATCTGCTCTCGGCCGATGTCGTCCTGGCGGATGGCCGTTGTGTCGTCGCCAGCGCCGACCGGCATGCCGATTTGTTCTGGGCGTTGCGTGGTGGCGCGGGCGGTTTCGGCGTGGTGACGCGGTTTGTCTTTCGCCTGCATGCGGTCGGCGAGGTGTTTGCCGGGGTCGTATTTCATCCGATCGAGGCTGCGCCCGCGCTGTTGCGTGCGTTTCGCACGTTCGCACCGGCGGCGCCGGAGCAGTGCACGTTCATGCTGGTGTTCACGACGGCGCCACCAGCACCCTTTCTGCCACCGCAAGTACACGGTCAACGCGTCGTTGTACTTGCCTATTGCTGGAGTGGCGAGCCTGCGCGCGGTGAGCATGCACTCGCACCGCTCACCGGTTTCGGCGAGCCGCTGGGCCGACTCGGCGGCATCATGCCGTACGCTGCCTGGCAGCAGACCTTCGACGTGCATGCGCCGGCCGGCGATCACTACTACTGGACGACATCGATCTTCGATGCGCTCGATGATGCCCTGATCGATGCGCTCGTCCCGAAGGCCGCCACGCCGCCCGATCCCCTGTGCGAAGTGCATGTGCACCATCTGGGGGGTGCGGTCGCCGCCATGCCGGCCGACACCAGCGCGTTCGTGCATCGTGATGCGCCTTTTTTCATCAACACGATCGGCCATGCACAGGCAGCGGAAAAATCCACGGAGGTACGCAAGTGGGCGCGCGGACTGCGCTCTTCGCTTGCACCCTGGGCGCGTGACGGAGTGCAGGCGAACTTTGCCGGTGACGCCAGCGACTGGCATGTGCGAACGCATGATGCCGCCACGCGCGCGCGCCTGGAGAACTTGCGCCGGAAGTACGATCCAGCCGGGTTGCTGCTGCCCGCACGCAGCGACTAGGCGGCGAGCTCGGCCAATAGCGCTCGCGTCCGCTCGACCACATCTTCGAGCCGCGCAGCGGCACCCTGCTTCTGGACAGCCTTGAACGCCGTACCGAGCATTTCACGCGCACCGGCTTCGGCCGCGGCATGAGCAGCGTGCCATTGCGGGAGCAGCGGCGCACCGGTCAGTTTGCGCAGGCGTGCAGCAGCTGCAAGCAGCTCCGCAGTGCACTCGGCATCCCCTTGCCTGAGCACCAGATAAGCCGTGCCTTCGATACAACCGGCAATGCCGCGCCGGTTCTGCAACCCGATGGTCAGGTCGAGCATGCGCAACCAGTCCCGGGCTGCGCCGCGTACGTCATCGAGCTGAAACCTCTGCAAGGCTCGATTGATCAACACATAACCGCGCTGGAAGATATCGTCGCCGCGCGACGACATCAGTCCGGCGGCTTCGCTCAACCATGCTTCCGCTTCGCGGTGCTGACCGCGCATTGCACAGGCAATGCCGCGGCCCAGCAGGGCTACCGAGCGCAACCAGCCCGAGTGGTGTTTTTCGGCGACGGCCAGCGCGGCTTCCACGCAGCGTTCCGAGCCATCGAAGTCACCGCAGCCTGCAAGTTCGAACGCAAGCACGCCTTGGCCTGACGCGGCGAGCACGTCGTCGCCAAGCCGCGCGGCCAGCACGATACCTTCCCGAAGCAGCGAGACTGCGCGCGCGTGTATCTGGCGGTGGTGATAGGCGATGCCATCGGCGATCAGCGCTCGCGCGCGATGCAAAGTTTGCGTATGCGACACCCGCAGCGCCATGTCCAGCCAATGGCATGCCTGGTAGTACTCACCTTGTACCCTGAAGTACCAGCACAGATTGGCGCAGAGCATGATCGCGCCATCGGCGAGATCCGTCTGCGCCAATGCGTAATCGAATGCCGCCTGCAGGTTGGCCTGTTCGCGCAACACGCGCTCGACCCACAGCCGCTGACGCTCACCGCGTACTTCCGCATCCACGCGCGCGGTGAAATCGATGCAGTGCGCCAGGTGCGCCCGCCTGATGCGCGCTTCGTCATCGCTTTTGTCGAGGCGTGCCAGTGCAAACGATCGTACGCTGTCGAGCAGGCTGTAGCGCGGGGGGCTGATGCTGGCATCGACCGCGATCAGCGACTTGTCGACGAGTCCGCCCAGCAGATCCAGCGTCTGTTCGTCGCCGAGTTCGAAAACCGCGCCGATTGCCATGGCGCCATGCAGCGTCCAGCCGCCGGCGAACACTCCCAGGGCGCACAGCAGCGCCTGCTCCAGGTCCGATAGCAGCGCGAAACTCCAGTCGATCAGTGCGCCCAGCGTCTGGTGGTGGGCCGGTTGTTCGGCGGGCGCATCCGCAGCAAGCCACTGGAAACGGTGCTGCATGCGCAACAGCAATTGCTCGGGGCTCAACAGGCGCAGCCGTGCCGCGGCCAACTCCAGCGCGAGCGGCAGTCCATCCAGCCGACGGCAAAGCTCGGCTACGGCACCGGCATTCGCCGTTGTCAGCGTGAATCCTGAAGCCAACGAGCGCGACCGTACCAACAACAGTTGCACGGCAGGCACCATGGCCAGACGCGCGACTTCGTCGGCGCTTGCCCAGGTCCCCGACTCGGGCGCTTCCAGGGGAGGCAATGAATAAATCGTTTCGCCCGTGCAATGCAGACACTGCTGACTGGTCACCAGCACGCGCAACTCTGCGCACAGGGACAGCAAGGACGCAACGAGATGGCCGAGGGGTTCGGCCACCCGCTCGCAGTTGTCGAGCAGCAGAAGAACGCGGCGCATCCGCAGCACCTCGGCCAGCCTTTCGAGAAGATTGCCGGCGCCAGGCACATCGCGGATACCGAATGCATCCGCCAGTGTGCGCGCCAGCCTTTCGCCATTCGTGCAAGGGGTGAGGTCGAACAGCCAGACCCCATCCGGAAATGCTTGCGCGCATACACGCGCCGCTTCCAGTGCGGCTTGCGTCTTGCCGATGCCGCCCGGTCCGGTGACCGTCACCAGCCGCGCACTGCCGAGCAATTCCCCGAGTTCGACGATGGCACCCTCGCGCCCGATCAGCGCGCCGGTGCGCTCGGGCAGGCGTGCGTGCAGGGGCGGAGCAAAACTCAATGCGAGCGGTGTCGCGCCAGGCGTGCTGGTCAGTGGTGCGATGAAACGGTAACCCAGGCCGCGCACGGTCTGGATGCAGCGTGGCGACTTGATGTCGTCGCCCAGCGCGCGTCGCAACTGGACGATGAGGCGATTGAGCGTCGCCTGGGTGATATAGGCGTGGCCCCAGACCGCATCCAGCAGGTGGCCGCGACTGAGCATCTGATCCGGATGGGCCAGAAATTCGAGCAGTACCGCGAACGCCTTGGGCTCGAGACCGACTTCCGTCCCGGCGCGGGTCAAGCGATGCGCACCGACATCCACCTGCACGTCGGCGAAGGAGACCACGCCTGCTGGTGCCGCATGCCCTGGAGGTTTGCCGGTGCCCATCGCCGCATTATCACGCGGATCAATATCCTCCGCTCAAGCGGTTTTTGGCGGAATTTCTCACGATTTCCCTATCGCGCCCTCATGATTCCCGGTTCGATGAAGAGCATTCTCCCAGCGAGCCGCTGCCGGTCCAGGGAGGCCAGCGACGGGTCGTCAATAGCCAAGAGGAGGCCTGTCATGAATACCCGTCTGCAAACAGCCATCGTCATCGCTGCCCTGGGAGTATCCGCCACCGCGCTTTCCCCCAAGGCGAATGCCTGCAACATCACTGACTACCGCAGTGCCAGCCCGTTCCATTGGTCGTTGCCACGTACCCTGCCGAACAGTGCGGCGGCGGCGGCGATCGAGATCTCGGCGGCCTCCCAGGCCTCCGCAGCCTCCAATAGTGCCGCGGCAAGTGCCGGGAACCTGCTGCAGCAGCTCGAGCCGATCACCGGCTTGTGGCAATTCACTTTCACGTCGAAAAACAATCCCGGCATCCCGGACGGCGCCCAACTGGATGCGGGTTTCGTGACCTGGCACGCCGACGGCACCGAACTTATGAATTCCGGACGGGCGCCCCCGACCAGCAGCTTTTGCATGGGAGTTTTCAGGCACACCAGTGTGTATGGCTACAAGCTCAATCACTACGCGCTGTCCTGGGATCCCACCGGAACGGTATTCGTCGGGCCGGCCAACATCCGCGAGCAGCTTAAACTGGATCGCAGCGGCAACGCCTACACGGGTAGCGTCGCGATCACCCAGTTTGCCGCCGACGGCACGACGGTGTTGGCACACATCAACGGCAACGTCTCGGCGCGGCGCCTGACACCCGACTCGAACTGAGTGCACGGATGTCTGCCCATGTAACCAGTTCGGCCTGAAAGCAGGAACGGTGGCGAGCACGGCGAAAGGACGTCGCCGTGCTCGCCCGATGACTGATAACGATACGCGCCGTACCGATGGGTAAAATGGTGGTCCCGCAACTGCCATCGGCACGCATCGCCATGTGTCCAACTATCTGCGTCCGCCTGCTCGCCGCCGTGCTCTGCCTGTTCGTCTCGCTGCCGTCGGCAGCGAGCGAGCAGCGCGCCCCGACCATCGGCCAGCAACGCGAGGCGGTGCTGTTCTGGCCGCAGGCGCAGCGCGAGGCGCAGTTCCGGCAGATGGGCAAACTGTTCCCCAGCGATCGCGCCGCGCGCGGCACGCATGTGCACGCCTTGCCGCAAGGCAAGCCGCTGGCGCTGGGCGGGCAGGGTGCCTCCGGGTTGCTGGCCAGCTACATGGACCGGCACCACCTCGCCGGCGTGATGGTGCTGCAGCATGGTCGCGTGCGCCTGCAGCGCTATGCGCTGGGCTTCGGGCCGGAGCAGCGCTGGGAGTCGTTCTCGGTGGCGAAGTCGGTCACCTCCGCCCTGCTCGGGATCGCGCTGCAGCGCGGCGACATCCGCAGCCTGCACGACACGCTGGGCATGTACATCCCGGAACTGCGCGACAGCGCCTACGCCGAGGTCACGGTGCAGCAGTTGCTGACGATGACCTCCGGCGTGCATTGGAACGAGGACTATGCCGACGCGAAGTCGGATGTGGCGCAGATGTACATGCACGCCTGTGTCGACGGCCAGGCGCACATCGTGTCGTACCTGAAGAAACAGCCGCGGCAATGGCCTGCCGGCACGCACTGGAACTACAACACCGCGGAAACCGACCTGCTCGGCATCCTGGTGCAGCGTGCCACGCACCGTTCGCTGGCCGCCTACCTGTCGCAGACGATCTGGCAGCCGTACGGCATGGCCGCCGACGCGACCTGGATCAAGGACGAGTGCGATGGCAGCGACACCGGCGGCAGCGGCCTGTCGGCCACGCTGGGCGACTACGCGCGGCTGGGGCAGTTCATGCTCGACGGCGGGCGCATCGCGGGCAAGCCGGTGATCGCCAAGGCGTGGCTGGACGGTGCGCTGCGCCGCCAGGAAAGCGTCGATGATCCCGACCGCGGCTACGGCTACCTGTGGTGGACCGATGCCGACGGCAGCTACGCCGCGATCGGCATCTTCGGCCAGATGGTCTACGTCGACCCTGCGCGCCAGTTGGTGATCGCCCAGGTGGGCGCATGGCCGCACGCGACGTCCGACGCACTGGTCGCCGCGCGGCGCGCGTTCGTGGCCGCCGTCAAGCGTGCGGTGGATGCGGAACACGATGCCCCGCTGCAACGAACGGGAAGCCGTCCGGCGCGCCATCCCTTGCCGGCCGGGCAAGCCGCCCCCACTCCCCGATGACCTGTCCCAGCCCAAGGAAAACTCCATGACCACCAAAGCCTACGGCGCGCACGCCGCCGACAAGCCGCTGCAACCCATCGACATCGCGCGCCGCGCGCCTGGCCCGCAGGATGTGCAGATCGAGATCGCCTATTGCGGCGTCTGCCATTCCGATCTGCATACCGTGCGCTCCGAGTGGGGCGGCACGCTTTACCCCTGCGTGCCCGGCCACGAGATCGTCGGCCATGTCAGTGCCGTGGGCAGCGGGGTGACCGGCTTCAAGGTCGGCGACACCGTGGGCGTGGGCTGCCTGGTCGGCAGCTGCCAGCATTGCGCGGCTTGCGACGAGGGGTTGGAGCAGTATTGCGAGAACGGCTTCGTCGGCACCTACAACGGCCCGACCCCGGACGCGCCCGGGCACACGCTGGGCGGCTATTCGCAGCGCATCGTGGTGGACCGGACATTCGTGCTGAAGATCCGCCATCCCGAATCGCAGCTCGCCGCGGTGGCGCCGCTGCTGTGCGCGGGCATCACCACGTACTCGCCGCTGCGGCACTGGAACGCCGGCCCGGGCAAGAAGGTCGGCGTGGTCGGCATCGGCGGGCTGGGCCACATGGGCGTGAAGATCGCGCATGCGATGGGCGCGCACGTGGTGGCGTTCACCACTTCGGAGGGCAAGCGCCAGGACGCGCTGGACCTGGGGGCGGACGAGGTGGTGGTTTCGCGCAACGAAAGCGAGATGCGCGAGCACGCCAACAGCTTCGATCTCATCCTCAACACCGTGGCCGCCAGCCACTCGCTGGATGCCTTCACCGGGCTGCTCAAGCGCGACGGCACGATGGTGCTGGTCGGCGTGCCGGAGCATCCGCATCCGTCGCCGAGCGTCGCCAACCTGATCTTCAAGCGCCGCGCCATCGCCGGCTCGCTGATCGGCGGCATCGCCGAGACCCAGGAGATGCTGGATTTCTGCGCGGAGAAGGGCCTTGTCGCCGACATCGAGATGATCCGCGTGCAGCAGATCGACGAGGCCTACGACCGCATGGTGAAGAGCGACGTGAAATACCGTTTCGTCATCGACAACAGCTCGCTGGCCAGCTGATTCCGCCGCCCCCATTCTTGTGCGGCATTCGCTGTCCCCCTCCCCGGCAAGCAGGGGAGGGGTGGCTTTTGCCGACGGGATTTTTACGCTCCGTGAGCGCATGCCTTTCTTTCGCCGCGGCGCCACCAAGGCGTCACCGGCCGTCGTTCCAGCGGCTCGACCCGACCGCCTGGCCGAGGCACGAATCAAGGGATCAATCACGCCGCCCCATGTCAGCGTGCGCCATAGGCGACCCAGCCCCTGAACGTGAAGCCCGCGTAGAACAATTCCACGTTCTCGAATCCCGCCTTTTCCAGCAGCGCAACGTCTTGTTCCGGCGCCAGCAGGGGAAGTCGGGCGCTGATGGCCTCGATCGCCTTGTTCGCGTTCGACGCGGGAACGCCGGATGAAACGGCGAAGGCCGCGTAGCGCTCCAGCCAGCGCACCTTCTCGCGCTCGGTCTGGGGAAAGCTGTGGTGGGCGACAACCAGCGGGGCGCCCGGTTTCAGGCGACGTCGCAGCTGCCTGAGGGTGTGCAGGCGCTCCTCGGCCGACAGGAAATGCAGGGTCAACAGACAGGTAGCGCCATCGAACGGCCCTTCCGGCGCCGTGTCGACATAGCCTTCGATGAGCTCGGCGCGCGACGCGAGCGGGCCCAGCGTGATTTCCGCCGCCTTCAGCATCCCGGCGGATGGATCGACGCCGACGAGGCGCCATCCGCGCTGTGCTTCGGCGAATGCCTTCAACTCCAAGCCGCCGCCCGCGCCGAGCACCAGGACATGCCCGTCTTCGGGGACGGACTCGGCAAGAAGCAGTGCGGTCATCTGTTGGAGGGCATGAAAACCCGGCACCAGCCTGACTGGACCTTCGGCGTAACGGGCGGCGGATGGTGGATCGGAGAAGGTGGACACGCGCGGCTCCCGGTTGGAAACGGATTCATTGATGGCATGACTTCACGAAGGGGGCGGGTGCCCGCTTCCCGATGGATTCACCCGCGCCAGTTCGCGTGCCGCTCCCAGAACGCCACGGCACGCCAATACGCCTCGCGATCCAGCGGCACACCCGAACCGCCTTCGGCCACGCCCAGCGCATTGCGCAGCATGGTGATCGGCACCATCGGGATTTCCTCCGGCTCGGCGGTGTAGAGGCAGCCGACCACGCCCCAGTCGGCGTCGATCGGCGAGCCTTCCTTCGCCAGTTGCCCGCGGCTGTAGAGGATCGGCAGCAGATAGCTGGCCACGGGCGGGTCGATGCCCTCGAACCAGCGCACCAGCACCGGCAGTTCATCGGCGCTGCGGGCCTCGTAGGCCGAGCGCAACCGGTGGCGGTTCGCATCGGTGATGGGCGTGGCGGTGCAGCGTGTGCTGGTCCAGTTGTGGTGCACGTGCAGCCGGCAGAACGGGGCGTAGCCGTCCAGCACCTTCAGCGGCGCTTCGGTATTGAGGCGTCGCTCGAACTCCTCGGCGCTGCAATCCTGGATGGCGCTGCGGCGGCGGTCGCGCGGGAACAGGCGAGTGCGGGCGAAGGGAGTGAGGACGATGGACATACCGGTCGACAGGCTGAGGATCAGTGCCTGAGGTTAGCGTGTCGAGGGCGTTGCTGATTCGCCAAGCCGAAAATCCGCAGGCGGACATCCCGCCTCCAAAACTGCATGAATCCGGCGGATCCGGAACATTCCATGCACGGAAACCTTGTTTCGACTCGGCGATTCCGCCCACCTTGTATCGCAACCGCGGGAGCGTTCAGGCCACGAATTGCAGGCGGGCCAGCTCGGCATACAGCCCGCCCTCGGCCAGCAGGCTTTCGTGCGTGCCCTGCGCGACGATGCGGCCGCCGTCCATCACCACGATGCGGTCGGCGCGCTGCACGGTGGCGAGGCGGTGGGCGATGACCAGGGTGGTGCGGCCTTGTTCCAGCCGCGCCAGCGCCTGCTGGATCGCGGCCTCCGACTGCGCGTCCAGCGCCGAGGTGGCTTCGTCCAGCAACAGCAGCGGGGCGTCGCGCAGGATCGCGCGGGCGATCGCGATGCGCTGGCGCTGGCCGCCGGACAGGCGCACGCCGCGCTCGCCCAGTTCGGCGTCGTAGCCGTGCTCCAGCGCGCTGATGAACTCGTGCGCTTCGGCGGCGCGGGCGGCTTCGCGCACTTCGTCGTCGCCGGCGTCCTGGCGGCCGAAGCGGATGTTGTCGGCGGCGCTGCCGGCGAAGATCACGGTCTCCTGCGGCACCAGCGCGATCGCGCCGCGCAGGCCGGCCAGGGTGGTGTCGCGCAGGTCGATGCCGTCGATGCGGATGCTGCCGCTCTGCGGATCGTAGAAGCGCAGCAGCAGGGCGAACACCGTGCTCTTGCCGGCGCCGGACGGGCCGACCAGGGCCACCGTCTCGCCGGGGCGGATCGTCAAGGTGAAGTCGTGCAGCGCCGCCGCATCGGGACGGGTGGGGTAGTGGAAGGTGACGCCGTCGAAGCGCAGCTCGCCGCGCATCGGTTGCGGCAGTGCCTGCGGCTGCGCCGGGTCGACGATGTCGGCGCGTTCGCCCAGCAGTTCGCCGATGCGCTCCATCGCGCCGGCTGCGCGCAGCACGTCGCCCCACACTTCGGACAGGCCGGCCACCGAACCGGCGGCGAACACCGCATACAGCACGAACTGGCCCAGCACGCCGGCGCCCAGCGTGCCGGCCAGCACGTGGCGCGCGCCGGCCCACAGCACCAGGGTGATCGCGCCGAACACCAGCACGATCACGGCCATGGTCAGCAGCGAGCGCATGCCGATGCGCCGGCGCGCGGTGGCCAGCGCGCGGGCGATCGCGCTGCCGTAGCGGGTGCTCTCGATGCGCTCGCGCGCGTACGCCTTCACCGCGGTGGAGGCGTTGAGGGTTTCGTTGGCGATCGCGGCGGCGTCGGCAAGACGGTCCTGGCTGGCGCGCGACAGCTTCTGCACGCGGCGGCCGAACAGCAGGATCGGCAGCATCACCGCCGGAATCACCAGCGCGGTCAGGCCGGCCAGCGATGGCGCCGTCCACACCATTGCCACCGCCGCGCCCACCAGCATCACCGCGCTGCGCAGCGCCACCGACACGCCCGAGCCGATCAGCGCCTGCACCACTTCGGTATCGGCACTCAGCCGCGACAGCAGCTCGCCCACGCGGCTTTTCTCGAAGAAGCCCACGTCGAGGCGGATCACGTGCGCGTACAGCGTCTGCCGCAGCGCGGCCAACGCGCGCTCACTGAGCAAGGTGATGCAGAAGTAGCGCGCGGCGGTGGCGAAGGCCAGTACCAGCGCCACGCCGAACAGCACGATGAAGGTCTGGTTGATCACCGCCTGGCTGGAATGCCCGAAGCCTTGGTCGATGATGTGGCGGAAGGCCATCGGCAGCGCCAGCGAGGCGCCGGAGGACAGCGCCAGGAACAGCAGCCAGCCGAGCGCGAGCGCGCGGTGCGGCTTCAGGAACGGCCAGAGTTCGCGCAGCGCGCCGATGCGGCGGACGGGACGGGAGGTGGCGGCGTCGCTCATGGGCTCTCGCAGGCGGATCAAGGATGGGCGTGGCCCGCGCACGGGCGATCTGTTCAAGGTGGGGCGGCTTGCCGCCGATTCAATCCGCGGCCAAGCGATGGAGGCTCAATCCAGCCGTCGCGCCTCGCTGCGGCCGCGGCTGATGTCGCTGATCCGCAGGCATGCTTCGGCGACGCGGCTGTCCGGCAGGCGCAGTTGCAGTTCCACGCCGTCGGCGCCGAATGCCTCGTGTTCGACCTCGGCATGCAGGTCTTTCAGGCGCGCCTTGAGCAGGGTCAGTTCGGCGAAGTCGCAGCGCAGGCCCAGCCGCGCCATCGCCACGATCGGCACGCGTTCGGCACGGCGCAGGCATTCCGCCGCGGTGCCGCCGTAGGCGCGCACCAGGCCGCCGGCGCCCAGCTTGATGCCGCCGAACCAGCGCGTCACCACCACCGCGACGCGATCCATTTCCTGGCCCTCGATCGCCTGCAGGATCGGCCGGCCGGCGGTGCCGCCGGGTTCGCCGTCGTCGTTGAAGCGGTAGTCCTGGCCGATGCGGTACGCCCAGCAGTTGTGCGTGGCGGTGGGGTCGCCCACTTCGCGCACGAAGGCCAGCGCCTGTTCGGTGGACTCGACCGGGGCGGCCAGCGCGAGGAAGCGGCTTTTCCTGATCTCTTCCTGATGGCGGCACGGCTGGGCCAGGGTGGACAACGTTTCGCTCATGGCTTGCGCAGTTTCGCCTGCAGTTCCGGCGGCAGTTCCCATTGCGGATGCGCGTGCCGGAACGCGGCCAGCCGCTGCTGTGCCTCGTCGTCGTGGCCTTGCGCGAACAGTTGCCGGATCTTGTCCAGTTCCTGTGCCGGCGTGTCGCTGGCGTTCGTCGCGGTGCCCGTGTCGGCCGCCGTTGCGGCGACGGGTGCCGGCGCAGCGACCATCGTGGCCTGCATGGGCGGCGCACTGGCTGCGGCTTCGGCCACCGCGGACCTGGCCGCGTCGGTGGCGGCCTCGTTGCCGGCTTGCCCGGTCACGTCGGCCGAAGCGCGGGGTGCCGCGGCTGCCAGCCGCTCGTCGCGAGAGGCAGGTGCGGCCTGCTTGCCGGCCACGGCCTGGCGTGACCTGGCCGCCACCGGTGCGGGAGATGCTGCGGCGATGATCCGGGGCGTTGGCTGTTTCGGCGGTGCAGGCAACGGGGCGGGTGGCATCGGTGCGTTCGTTGCCGGCGCCTCGGCCCGCACCGGCGCGACGCTGCCGCTCGCCACCGGCGCGGATTCGGTCCGGGGCGATTCGTGCATGCGCCAGGCAAGCCCGGCGGCGAGCACGATGGCGGCTGCACTGCTCAAGCCGACCAGCCAGCGTGGCCGGGGTTTCCTGGCGGATCCAGCCGGCGCTGCGGAGGTGACGGCAGCGGGCTTCGGATGCACCCAGTCGCCGGGTTCGCGCGGCGCCTTGCGGCGTTCGACCGGAACGGCGGGCTGCGTGCCATTCGTTTCCAGCGCCTGCGCGGCGGCGCGCAGCACGGCCGCGTCCAGCGCGTGGCCGGGCTCGTTCTGCGGCAGCTGACGATACAGCGCGGCCAGCTCGGCTTCGCCGGGCAGCGCCTCATCCGGCTTGCGTGGATCCAGCGGTGGCAGTGGCGTGGTCATTCGGACAGCACTTCGCGTAGACGGGTCATGGCATAGCGCAGGCGCGACTTCACCGTTTCGCGGCCGGCGCCGGTCACCGCGGCGATCTCCTCCAGGCTCAGTTCCTGCTCCAGCCGCAGCAGCACCGCCGTGCGCTGCTCGTCAGGCAACTGCTCGATCGCGCGCTGCAAGCTGCGCCGGCGCTCGAACTCGGACAGGGCGTGGTCCGGTTGTTCCTGCTCCGGCGTGGCGACGTTGGCCAGCGCCGTTTCGGCCTCGTCGCCGCCGGCCATCGGCCGCTGGCGGCGCATGCTGTCGATCATCAGGTTGTGCGCGATCTGCAGCAGCCAGGTGCTGAACTTCGCCTGCGGCTGATAGCGGACCCGCGCGCCGATCACCCGGCTCCAGGTTTCCTGGAACAGTTCGTCGGTGCGATGCGGGTCGCGCACGCTGCGCAGCAGGAACCGGTACAGCATGCCGCGATGGCGCGCATACAGCGTCTCGAACGCGGCTAGGTCGCCGCGCGCGTAGGCAAGCATCAGCATCGCATCGGGATCGACCGCGGCATCCATGGGGTGCGAGGGTAAGGCAAATCGTTGGGTGGCGGGTAGGCCGTGGAACCCGGCCGCGCCTGCTTGCCTGCGCTTTTCTCCCTCCCCCGCTTGCAGGGGAGGGTTGGCGGGATGTGCCGCTCTCGTACGTTCCGGCCCTGCGGCGTGGCCGTGGCTGGGGAAGGGGGCCGAGGCGCGGCCGCCCATAGCCACCGCCGGCGCCGCAAGGCCGGAAACCTCAGCGCGCTGCGGTGTCGCTGGCGTCGTCATGGCCGTGCGTGGCCAGCCCGCCGGCCAGCTTCACCAGTTGCACGAAGCCGGCGCGGTAGCCGTCGGCATCGCTGCCGCGCGCACCGCTGGCGAGCTGCGCGATCTGCGTGTAGCCGTAGCCGTCCAGGTACTTGCCGCCGCGCAGGGCATCGGCGAAGGCGGCGACCGCGGCGGCATAGCGCAGGCGCTCGCTGGTCCGTGTTTCGGCCTGCGCGGGAATCGGCTGCTCGACCAGCCGGCTGTCCGACTGTCCCGGCAGCTTGTAGCGCAGGCGCAGGAAGGCCAGCTCGCCGCCGTCATTTTTGACGGGGGACTTGTCGCCATAGCGCAACGGATCGATGCGGGCGGCGTCCGAACCCTTCGGGGTGATCTCGTAGATCGCGGTGACGTTGGCGCCCGCGCCGATCTCGCCGGCGTCGACCTTGTCGTTGTTGAAGTCCTCGCGCTTCAACAGGCGCTTCTCGTAGCCGATCAGGCGGTATTCCTGCACTCGCGCGGGGTTGAACTCGATCTGGATCTTCACGTCCTGCGCGATCGTCAGCAAGGTGGCGGACATCTCGTCGACCAGCACGCGGCGGCCTTCCTGCAGGCTGTCGATGTAGTGGTGGCTGCCGTTGCCCGCGTCGGCCAGCATCACCGCCATGGCGTCGTTGTAGTTGCCTTCGCCGAAGCCCAGCGTGGTCAGCGCCACGCCGCTCTTGCGGTGATCCTCGATGGTGGTCTTCAACGCTTTTTCGCTGACCGTGCCCACGTTGAAGTCGCCGTCGGTGGCCAGGATCACCCGGTTCACGCCACCCTTGATGAAGCCTTGCTCGGCCTGCGCGTAGGCCAGCTCGATGCCGGCGCCACCGTTGGTGGAACCGCCGGCGCCAAGGCTGTCGATCGCGGCGTCGATGGTGGCGTGCCGGTCGCCGGTGGTGGAGGGCAGGGCGACGCCGGCGGAACCCGCGTAGGTGACGATGGCCACCCGGTCCTGCCTGCGCAGTTCGCGCACCAGCTGTTTCAGCGAGGCCTTGAGCAGCGGCAGCTTGTCCGGTTCGTCCATCGAGCCGGAGGTGTCGATCAGGAACACCAGGTTCGATGCGGGGATCTTCGCGGCCGGCACGCGGTAGCCCTGGATGCCGATCAGCAGCAGCTGGCGCTTCGCATTCCACGGCGCGGGCGCCAGCTCGGTGGTGACGCTGAACGGCTGCTCACGATCGGCCGGCGGCGTGTAGCCGTAGTCGAAGTAGTTGATGAACTCCTCGGCGCGCACCGCGTCGGCCGGCGGCAGCTGGCCCGCGCTGAGCATGCGCCGCACGTTGGTGTACGAGCCGGTGTCGACGTCGATGCCGAAGGTGGACACCGGCTGCTCGCTCGCCAGTTGCACCGGGTTGCTGTCGCGATGGGTGTAGTTCTCGGTGTTGATGTCGCCGGGCATCGGCTGCATTGGCGGCATCGCCATCGGGCGTGCCAGGTAGGCGTTGGCTAGCATGCCCTTGCTCGCCATCGTGCGCTGCATCGCGGGTGCGGGCTGCATCGGCGGCGCCGGCGGCGGCAGGTTCGTCGGCATCGGCGTGGCCGCCTCGTTCGTCACCTTGTCGGCTGGTGCCGCGCGTTTGACCGGCATCGGTTCGGCCGGTGCCGCGTCGCCCGTCACCGGCATGCTTGCGACGGGTTTCTTCGAGGCGCCGCAGCCGGCCAGGATCACCAGCAGGGCCAGCAGCAGGGTGCGCAGCAGGGCTTTCACGTTCATGGGGCGGTTCTCCTCCGGTTGTGGAAGATGAAACGCAGGCCTGCGGCGAACGGGGTTGATCGTCGCGCGGTAACATGGCGCCCCCAGCGGGACCCATCGGAACGACATGATCAACAACGACGTACTGCGCGCCATCCGCTACATGCTCGACCTCAGCGACGGCAGGGTCGTCGACATCATCCATCTGGCGGACCCGTCGGCTTCGATCGGGAAGGAAGACGTGCAGGCGTTCCTGAAGAAGGACGACGAGGCCGGTTACGCCGAATGCAGCAACAAGGTGCTGGCGCTGTTCCTCGACGGGCTGGTCTTCCAGCGCCGCGGCAAGGACGAAAGCCGCCCGCCGCGCCCGCCGGAGAAGCGCGTCACCAACAACGTGGTGCTGAAGAAGCTGCGCGTGGCGTTCGAGCTGAAGGACGTCGACATGCACCAGATCCTCGAAAGTGCCGGCTTCCCGGTTTCCAAACCGGAACTCAGCGCGTTGTTCCGTCAGCCCGACCACAAGAATTTCAAGCTGTGCGGTGACCAGCTGCTGCGCAATTTCCTGAAGGGGTTGACGATGCGGGTGCGCCGCGGCGATTGATCCGCTCCGCTGCCGGGGTGCCCCTCCCTTGGCACGAAGCGTGCGGGGCAAGCAGGCTGATTGACGCTTGCAAATGTCGAGCGTAGCGTCAATCGGCGCTGCATATCCGTGCAGCTTTGTCAAGGAGATGGACTGTGAAACGTATCACAATGCTTCTTGTGTCATTGTTGATGTGCGTAGTTGCAGGGGTTGTATTTGCGCAGGAGACGAAGCCCTACAAGGAAGGCCATGTCTTGCAGGTCAGTTTCATCAAGATCAAGCCCGGGCAGTTCAACAACTACATGAAGTATCTGGACGGGCCCTACAAGGCCAACATGGAAGCGATGAAGAAGGCGGGCCTGATCACCGGCTACGCCGTGTACCGTTCGCAGGCGCACACGCCACAGGATGCCGACCTGATCCTGACGGTCGCCTTCCCGAACATGGCTGCGCTCGATCGCACCGACGAGGCCGATGCGATCTCGACCAAGGTGCTGGGCCCCATGGACAGCCGGGACAAGGCCAGCATGGACCGGGAATCGATGCGCGAACTGCTGGGTAGCGAACTGACGCGGGAATTGATCCTGAAATAGCGCTTGCGGGAGGCGTGGGCGCGCGTGTGGCCCGCACCCTGCGGTGATTTTTGCGCTGCCGACAGCGCATTCGTTGCAATGCTTTACTTGGGTTCTTGAGCGGTGACGGATTGCCGGGTTTTGCAGGGGGACAACCATGTTGAACCGCGTTGAAAAGGCCCTTGCCCGACAAGGGCCTTTTTGTGCGGGCACGCTTCGCCTGCATGCCGGTCGACGAGGATTTCCCCGGACTGTGCGGCGACCGACTGCTGCGCAATCTCCCGAAGGGGGTGGCGACGCGGGTGCGCGGCGCCGGCTGAATGAGGGGATGTCGGTCGTGCTGCACATTGCTGCCAGGCGCTGTCAGCAATGACGACAGCGAGACGGCCGGCACGCTGGGTTTCGCCGGGGTCTGCGAGCATCATGGACGGGGTTTCCCGCCGTGGCTGCATCCATGTCATCACGCTCCACCATTGCTCCGCTCGTGCTCGCGATCGGCATGCTGTTGATCAGCATGGTCTCGTACCAGTGCGGCGCGTCGCTGGCCAAACACCTGTTCCCGCAGGTCGGCGCGCAGGGCGCCACGGCCTATCGGCTGGGGCTCAGTGCGCTGATCCTGCTGCTGTGGCGGCGGCCGTGGCGCCGGTCCAATACTGGCCGGCGCGATTGGCGCGCGCTGTGGGGATATGGCCTCTCCATGGGGGCGATGAACCTGGTGTTCTACATGTCGCTGCGCACGGTCCCGCTGGGCATCGCGGTGGCGCTGGAATTCACCGGGCCGCTGGCGCTGGCGCTGTTCGGCTCGCGCCGGTGGCTGGACTTCGTCTGGATCGCGCTGGTGGTGGCCGGGCTGGCCCTGTTGCTGCCGCTGCGCGGTCAGGTGCACGCGCTCGATCCGGTGGGCGTGATGTATGCGCTGGCTGCCGGCGTGGGCTGGGCGTTGTACATCGTGCTGGGAAAGAAGGCGGGAGCGGCTCACGGCGCGGACGCGGTGACGCTGGGCACGTCGGTCGGCGCATTGCTGGCGATCCCGTTCGGCATCGCGCATGCCGGCAGTGCGCTGCTGTCGCCGGCGCTGTTGCCGTATGCGCTGGGCGTGGCGGTGCTCAGCTCGGCGCTGCCGTATTCGCTGGAGATGGTCGCGCTGACCCGGTTGCCGGCGCGCACTTTCAGCACCTTGCTGAGCCTGGAGCCGGCCATCGCGGCACTGGCCGGCGTGGCGCTGCTGGGCGAACGGCTCAGCCTGCTGCAGTGGCTGGCCATCGTGACGATCATCGTGGCGGCGGCGGGTACCGCGTTGAGCGTGCGCCGGCCCATGCTGGCCGAGCCGCTGGCGAATTGAGCGTCCATACCGAGTGCGCCACCCGTAGCACATCAGCTGTCGGTAGCCAAAACTCAGCTCCATCCCTCCTTACTTCTCCATTGCAAAGGCGAGTGTGGCGGCGCCGGAACTGACCGATAGCTACAGTAGCGCTAGGCGCCTTGCACGGCGGCGAGGATGCGACCTGCAAACTCCGAAAACATGTTCCGGATGCTCGTCGCAGGTGAAAGTGCCCGGTGATTGTCCTTGCCAGTGGGAGTCAGCTCCAACGCCGCCGCACTGTAGAGCTGGCGCTCGACGAGTCGCTCGCAAAGAATCTGATATCTGCGGGCGTATGAAGCGTCGCGAAACTCCTCGAATACGGCAAAGTGCGGTTCATCGCAGTGTACGGATCGCATGGAGGCATCGCATTCTTCGAGCAGCATCAGCCACGCCAGAAATGGAGGGCGCGGATCCGACTGGATCACTGGGTTCAACAGTGCCGGCGAGTATTCCCGCACTTTGCTCCGGCTCCTGGATACGCCGCCATAGGCGCCATGGTGATGTGCCACCCAAAGATCGGCAGCTGAACCGATGACTTCTTCACTGCGGTTGTTGAAGTTGTTTCCGAACGAGCCGACCTGTGACTTGAACTCGAAAACGCCAAGCAGCCTCTTTTCGTGGACGACCAGTACATCCCAGCTTTTGGTTGCGCGAAAGAAGCCGGGGAGAACCACCTTGGACTTGCGTACATGCACGGTATCGGCAGCCAGACCGCAGTACATCACGACCGCACGCACGACTTCGATGAAGCCATCCATGTTCTTGCCGCCAACGACCGCTGCACGACCGCTGTCGTGCGTCGCATTGACGGTACCGCTGTTGCGTGAATGCCAGAAGGTATGAACCGCCTGGCGGGTGAGTTTATCGAAGGACGGCGGAAGTAGACTGATGGTCACTGGAGCAATCCCTTTCCAACGCGTGCGGAGTCGGCGATTTGACGTGTTCGGAGTGCTTCTGCAGTGCTCAATCCATACAATTCAAATACCGGCATGTCGACTTCATCCTGGGTTTTCGTCGTGGCTGCAGCGATCAGGCGTTCGCGCATGTGCTCGTCGACGTTGCGCCAGTGAGGCAGGCGGATCCTGCGCAGATACTGCGCCTGGAACCGCAGAAAGCCTCCGGCCATGCGTGTGCAATAAGTTGCAACGACCATCAGCGTCAGCGATGAGCGAAGCACAGTCTGGAGTGCCCGCAGATCCCATTCGCGTGAGGTGACGAAGTAGAGATTATGGTGCGGGTAGTAGTGCCCCTCATCTACGACGAAGACACCTTCGCCCTTTATGTCAGGCACGAGCAGTTTGGGAGTTTCCAGCAGGCCTGGTTGGATGCGGTCGATCGTCCGATACCAGCCATCCGGATTGCGCTGTGCCACATGGCGGCCTGCGACACTGTCGCGATGCGCATGGAGGTAGCGCTTGAGGCGGGGAAACGGTTCGAGTGGAACGAGCTGTCCCGATTCATCGAACGGATTCAGCACCGCCTTGCCGCCCCACCGGATATGGCCGTCCACGAGGTCACGCGCCATGACGAGTGGAAGCTTGCGCTCCGGTTCGACCGGCAGGGCATCCATGGCATCGATGAAAACGCGGTCGCAGCCAGTTGCCACGCCGATGCCAACCTTGCAACCCGCCTGTTCAAGCGTGGGCAATTCGCGCTCCATGCGACGCAACAGCACGAGTCGGGGAATGTCATTAAGCAGCAGTGGAGCGGAGCCTACACTATCCAGCTTGAACTCCGCGACGCCGTCGGAACAAGGAGAGTCAAGCAGGGCCTCGACCATCACTGGCAGCGATTGAGCAGTGCCGGCTCCAACGGCACGAGTGATCTGTCGAGTTGTGGATTCCGCTGTTACGCGTTGAAAAATGGTGATGGCGGGGTAGGCGATGACTTCCGAATGGAAGGCATCGGTAGCCTCCATATCGATGAAATATTTCAACCAGTAGCCATTTGTGATCTTTTCCCGAAGTGGGCCACCATAACGATTCTTGAGCCAGCGGTTGGCGCAAATATAGCCGAGCACACCGTCGTCACTGAGTAGGTCCAGGGCGCGCTCGAAAAACGGTATGTACAAATCGGCTCGGTCGTAGAGTGTGCGGAAACGGCGCCGGTATTCGTTCAGCAGCGCGGCAGGAATCCGTTCCTGGCGGACATAGGGAGGATTGCCGACGACAAAGTCGAATGATCCGTTCAATGGTGTCAACAGAAAATCGTCGCGGATCAGCCATGACGAACACAAGGCATCTGCATCGTGCGGGCAGAGACCTTGCCGTGTGAGCTGATCAACGAGTCGCTGGCTGGTCAGGTCGAATGTCGTCTGATGCAGTTCCACAGCAGTGATGGCATTGCGCAGACTTTCCACAGCTGTCGCGGGTAAACCACCGTCGAGTACGAAGGCTGACCACAGACGCTGTGCGGCACGGAGCAGAAAGTCGCCTGCGCCAAACGAAGGTTCCAGCAAGCGCAGCCGGTGCAATGGGCGATCCACTCGATAGCCGGCAAGATCAAGGATCGCATCGACCACTTCCGGACGTGTGAAAATAGCGCCACGGTCTGTCTCGCCATGTCCGGCCATGTGCGAAATGGCCGCCTCAATTTCAGGCGCCCTTTCGGAGTGGTCAAACAGATCAAACGAAAGATTCATGGACGCCATGGTGACGGGGTGATTAAGAGCTGTCCAGCATGGGACGAATGCCACTACCTTGGCGGAATGCTGTCTCAGGCTATGAGCGGTGGAAGCATCAGTGCATCGTTTCATCCGCCGTATTGACCGTCGCCTTGCGCTCCTGCTTGCCCCAGCCCACCGACGGGCCGCGGATGGCCGTCCAGACCGAGCGGACCACCACGTAGTACATCAGCTGGCGGTAGCCGAAGCGCTGCAGCACCAGCCACCACAGCAGGCTCCACTTTTCCTTCTTCTCCATCGCGAAGGCGAGTGCCGACGCGCCGAGGTCGACCGCCATGAAGGCGGCGTAGAACGCCAGCATCCTGAGCAGGTTGGTGTCGTCGAACTGGCCGCGGTGCTGCAGGTAGTCGAGGCTGGTGGAAATGATCTGCCACACCAGCACCAGGTCGACCAGCGGCGACACCACCGAGAACAGGATCTGGAACAGCCACACCTGCGGCAGCGCGATCATGCCGAGCGCGCGGTGACGCGGATTGAAGGTGGCGTCGCGGTGCTTCCACAGGCACTGCAAGGTGCCGTAGGCCCAGCGGAAACGCTGGCGGGCGAGGCCGCGGGCGGTGTCCGGCGCTTCGGTCCAGGCGATCGCCTCGGCGTCGAACAGGGTGTGGTAGCCGGCTTTCTGCACCGCGATGGTGAGGTCCTGGTCTTCCGCCAGCGTGTCGGACGGGAAGCCGCCGAGCCGTTCCAGCGCCTCGCGCCGCCAGGCGCCGACGGCACCGGGCACCACGGTGATCGCGCCCAGCGCGGCCAGCGCGCGGCGTTCCAGGTTCTGCGCGGTGATGTACTCCAGCGCCTGCCACAGGGTGATCAGGTTGATGCGGTTGCCGACCTTGGCGTTGCCGGCCACGGCGCCGACCTTCGGGTCGGCGAACCAGCGCACCAGCCGCGGGATGGTGTCCCGTTCGAACTGGGTGTCGGCGTCCAGCGCCACCACCACCGCGCCGTTCGACTCGCGCAGCGCGGTATTCACCGCGTGCGCCTTGCCGCCGTTGGGGATGGTGATCAGCCGCACCCGCGGCTCGTGCGCGTAGTGCTGGCGCACCACCGCCGAGGTGGCGTCGACCGAGCCGTCGTCGACGACGATGACTTCGAGGTTCGCGTAGCGGCTTTTGAGGATGTGGCGGATCGAGCTGGCGATCACCTTCTCCTCGTTGTAGGCGGGGATCAGCACCGAGACCAGCGGCGGATCGTCCGGCAGCGCCGGCATCGTGCGCCGGCGCTCCTGCACCCGGTTGAACAGGGCGAGGTCGCCGAGCAGCAGCAGCCGGGCCACGCCCAGCGTGATGGCCGCGGTCAGCAGCCAGCGGATGAAGTGGCCGAACCAGCCCAGCGCGAGAAAGACCGAGCGGTCGGCCCACTGCGACAGCGAGCCGGGCGTCAGCGGTGGCATGGTCTGTTCGCGGCTGAGCCCAGCCAGCGTCGAGACGGTGACGAAGTCGTAGCCCCGCGCGCGCAGGCCGTCGATGATGCGCGGCAGCGCGGCGATCGTCTGCGAGCGTTCGCCGCCGGCGTCGTGCAGCAGCACCACCTGGCCGGTGCGCTCCGGGTTGCTGGCGGCAACCTGGGTCAGCACGTTGTCGACGATCTGGTCCACGCCGGGTCGCTGCCAGTCTTCCGCGTCGACGTGCAGGCCGACCGAGATGTAGCCCATCTTCTGCGCGATCCCGATCGGCACCAGCTCGTCGGCGGTGGTCGGCTCGGCGTCGCCGAAGTAGGGTGCGCGGAACAGCCGCATCGAGCGGCCGGTGAGCGCCTCGAACAGGCGCTGGGTGGCATTGAGCTCCAGCGCCACGATGCCGGGCGGGCTGTCGCCGAGGTTGGGATGGGTGAAGGTGTGGTTGCCGACGTCATGGCCTTCGGCGACTTCCCGCTGCACCAGCTTGGGCGACATCTCGGCGTTCGCACCGACGATGAAGAACGTGGCCGGCACGTGCCTGGCCTTGAGGATGTCGAGGATCTGCGGCGTCCATTCCGGGTCGGGGCCGTCGTCGAAGGTCAGCGCGATCTTGTGCGGCAGCGTGCCGGCACGCTGGATCACATAGGAGCTGGGCAGGGCGGTATAGCTTTCGTCGTCGATGCTGCCGTCGTCCTTGTCCAGTCCGATGGTGCGCGCGCCGGGCGACGGTTCGGCGGTGATTTCGAGCACCTCGCCCTGGCCCTCGATGTCGATGTCCTGGCCCTGGCCGATCGTGCGCAACTGGTCGGGTGCCGCCGCACCGTAGTTGCGGCCGAGCACCGACCAGATCGACGGGTCTTCCGAGCCCAGCCGCCACAACGCGTAGCCGTAGGGCCTGTAGCCATCGGCGGCGTGGATCTGGTTGTAGGCGGTGGCGCCGTCGAGGAACCAGACCTGGTGCGTGCTGCCGTCGTCCTCGCTGTAGGAGAAGTGCGGGTTCTGCGTGTCCGGGTCGAACACGATATCGGCCTGTGCATCGGAGGCGCGATCCATCGCGTCCTGGAAGGTCAGCGTCTCGGCGTTCCGGCCGTGCGACCAGTCGTAGCCGTAGCTGCCGATGGCCACGATGACCTGGTCCGGGTCGAGCACCTTCATGCGCTTGTCGAGCGTGCTTTCGAACCAGTCCTGGCCGGCGATGCTGCCGGCGTCCTTGCCGGCCCAGTGCTGGTCGTAGGCCATCAGCAACTCGAAGTCGACGATGTCGGCATAAGCGGCGTAGTCCCAGTCGGCGTCGTCGAACGGCACCGACAGCACGATGCCCCAGCCATGCGGATCGAACGCATCGTTGAGTTCGGACAGAAACGCCTTGAGGTCCGGTTGCGCGCTCGCGGGGATTTCCTCGAAGTCGATCGTCACGCCCTGGAAGCGGTTGGCGGCGAGGAACGCCACGATCTGCGCGATGCGCGCCTGCCGCATCGCGGGGTCGGCCAGCATGCGTGCCAGGCCGGCACCATCCCAGGCGCCGTTCGCCGCGTTCTGCAGCAGCGGAAGGATCGGGGTGGAAGGCTTCTGCGTGCGGATCAGGTCCAGCGCCCTGGCGTCGATGCTGGTGTGCAGCGCCATGCCGGGGCCGCTCACGCTCATCCATGTCGGGATCACCCAGTCCAGCGTGGGCAGCGCACGTTTCAGCGACGGGTAGCTGCTGTCGTCCCAGTTGACGTAGAAGCCGATCGCCAGCGGCCGGCCGGCCGGCTTGTGCAGCGATGGCGGCGGCGTGTGCGTGGAAGCTGCCTTGCTGGCGTGCGTGCGCGGAGCGTGCAGCAGCTTCTGCCGGGCGCGCACTTCCGCGGCCAGCTTTGCCGCCGGTTTCAGCAGTTCCGGTGCCGCCGCTTTCACCCCGGCCAGCGCGTGCCGGGTCCGGCCGTGTTCGCCGATGTGCAGGCCGGCCATGCTGGGCCACACGAACAGGCTGGCCGCGCACGCCACCACGAACAGCGTGCTGATCACCGCGGCGGCCAGCGCCAGTCGCGAGACACGACTGGCCCGCCGGCCGGTGGGGTCGAAGAAGATCGGTTTCTTTTGCATGCCAGGGTCGGGTCGGCGAACGCCACGGGGCGCGGATCTGCATGGGTCCCGAAACCGCCTTGAGACGGTGCGGACCCGGGGTGCGCAGTATCTCCGATATGGGCCTTTCCACGCGACGGGCCGGCAGGGCCGGTCAGCTTGCGTTGGCTATCCGCCAGGGCCGGTGCGGGTTCGCTTGCCGCGAACGCGCCGGTCCGCGCGCCCTGTCCCGCACGGGCCCGGTCAGCCGATCACGGGACCCGCCACTGGCCTGCTGAAATCCTGCGGCGTCAGCGTCTGGGTCAGCCGGAACACGCCTTCGTGGATCTTGCGCGGCAGTACCACGTCGAGCACGGTGGTCTGGTGCGGGCCGAGCATGGCGAACAGGTCGTCGCCGGCGGCGCTTCTGGCCAGCGCGTGGTGGATCAGGCCGCCGAGATCGACGGGCTGCACGCTGGCGCCGTAGGGGCGGTGGCTGGCGACGGCGGCGCGCAGCGTCTTGCGGCTGTTGCGCGGGTCGGCCACGCGGTCGTCGCCGGCGAGCAGGCTGTGGTCGAGGAACAGCGAGATGGTGGTGCGCTGCTTCGAATTGGCCTGGCGGTCGAGCATGAAGCCGTCCGGCAGCAGGTCGGCACTGGCCTGCGCGCCGGCGGTGAGCAGGAAGCCGGCGCCGCTCAGCGGTTCGCCGGCCTCGTCGGCGAGCCGCACGATCAGCAGGCTGCGCGGATCGTGGATGTGCACGCGCGGGGCAAATGGGCCGGCCGGCTCCAGTTCCACCTTGTCGGCGTCGCGCGCGGCGTTCTCGCGCTCGAAGGCATCGCACAGGCCCTCGTAGTCGCCGGCGCTGCGTACCTGCAGGCAGCGCAGGATCGCCTGCACGGTGGCCGGCGCGGCACTGGCCATGATGCCGCGCTCGTCGCCGGAATGGGCCGCGTCGGCGACCAGCTTGAACGCGCAGCGCGGGCCTCGGTTGAGGGTGAGGGCGAGCGTGTCGGTTCCGCTGGCGCTGTTGGCCTGCGGCGACAGCACCGCATGATGGGCGTTGAGGTTGGCGGCGGCGATGCGCACCACGCCGTCGGAGCCGTCTTCGCCGGTGTAGCTGTTGAGGTGGTCGTACAGCTTGCGGTCGGGGCGGTCGCCGGTCAGCACGAACAGGAATTGCCCGCGCTCCACCGGGTCGTCGCTGTGGATGTAGTCGAGGTTCAGCGACAGCGATTCGGCGCTGCCCAGCTCCAGCCAGTCGAGGATGCGCTGGCCCGGTTCCACGCCGCCGAACCAGGCCTTGAGCCGGCCGAGCAGGCCCTTGCCCAGTTGCGCCAGCGCCGAGCCGAAGTTCGCCGGCGTCAGCATCACCAGGTGGCTGAGCTTGATCGTGCTGTGTGTGGCCGGCTTGTCGCGCTGCGCACGCAGCCATTCGCGCACTACCGGCCCGCCGGTGGAGTGGGTGATGCAGGCGAAGCTGGCGTCGAGCAGGTGCAGGTCGCGCAACGCATGGTCGAACGCGCGCACCAGGTCGGGCATGGTCACCGCATCGTCGAAGCTCACGTATTCGGACAGCCAGATGTCGGCCAGGCTCAGCGTGAGGCCGGCGGCGGCCGCCTGCTGCTGCAGCTGCTGCGGCAGCTGGCCGTAGGTCGAGGTGTTGGTGACGCTCCAGCCGTGGACGAAGACGAGGGTGGTCATGGCTCAGCTCCCGTGCAGTGGCCCGGTCCGACAAGGGGCCGCGCGGCAGCGGCTGAGATGCATGGCGATCCTGCCCGTGCGGCGCATCGGCATAATGGCACCAGCGTCCCGCCATCTCCACCGGACTCGCCCATGACCGTGAACGTGCTGCTTGTCCTGATCGTGCTCGCCCTCGTACTGGCGCGGTTGAAGCGGCGCCGCTGCAGCCGCGCGCTGTGGGCGTTGGCGCTGATCCTTCTGCTGGCCGCCGGTTGCGGGCCGTTGCCGATCTGGCTGCTGGCGCAGCTGCAATCAGGCTACGCAACCCCCGCGCCGGTCAGCTGGGGCCAGCGCAATGCGATCGTGTTGCTGGGCGCCGGCAGCGTGCGCCTGGCCGGCAGCAGCGAGGTCGAGGCGAGCCTGTTTGCCTATGGGCGCATCAGCAAGGCCGCGGAGTTGTATCGCGAGTGCCGGCGAGCCGGGCGCGAGTGCAAGGTCGAGGTGAGCGGCGGCGATGCGCGCTGGCTCGGCCAGCCGGAGGCGGCGATCTACGCCGGCGACCTGCAGCGGCTCGGTGTCGATGCCGCCGACCTGCTGTTGGAACCGCGCAGCATGAACACCTGGCAAAACGCGCAATTCAGCGAACCGCTGCTGAAGACCTACGGCGCCGACCGCGTGCTGCTGGTCTCGTCCGGCTTCCACCTGCGCCGCGGCATGCTGTACTTCGCGCACTTCGGCATCCATGCCGCGCCGGTGCGCGCCGACTACGTCGGCGGCGAGCTGTCCTGGCTGCCGCTGTCGTACAACCTCGCCATGGCCGACCTGGCCCTGCACGAATACACCGGCATCGTGCGCTATCACGTGTACAACGCGCTGGGCTTGAACGTGCAGGCGACGCGCGCCGGTGCGCCCTGATTACGCTTCGCGCATCACCATCAGGCGGATCTCGCTCATGTCCTCGATCGCGTAGCGCACGCCCTCGCGGCCCAGGCCGGACAGCTTGACGCCGCCGTACGGCATGTTGTCCACGCGGAAGCTGGGGATGTCGTTGACGATCACGCCGCCCTGTTCCAGTTCGTTCCACGCGCGCATCGCGTGGGCGAGGCTGTCGGTGAAGATGCCGGCCTGCAGGCCGTAGTCGGAGTCGTTGACCATCGCGATCGCCTCGTCGAACCGCCGGAACGGCGCGAGCAGGGCGAACGGGCCGAATGCCTCCATGCGATTGGCCTTCGCGTCGGCAGGCACGTCTTCCATCAGCGTGGCGTCGAGCATGTTGCCGTTGCGCTTGCCGCCGCAGAGGATCCTGCCGCCGGCCTTCTTCGCGTCCAGGATCCAGCCGTGCAGGCGCTCGGCGGCAGCCTCGTCGATCATCGGGCCGAGGAATACGCTCCTGTCTTTCGGATCGCCGGCCTTGAGTTTCTTCGTGGCGGCGACCAGCTTGCGCTTCAGCGCATCGTAGATGTCGGCATGCGCGTAGATGCGCTGCACGCCGATGCAGCTCTGGCCGGACTGGTAGAACGCGCCGAAGATCAGCCGTTCGACCACGCGGTCGAGCTGCGGATCCTGGTCGGCGTCGACGATGCACGCGGCATTGCCGCCCAGCTCCAGCGTCACCTTCTTGTGCCCGGCGCGGGCCTTCAGGTCCCAGCCGATCTGGCCGCCGGTGAACGAGAGCAGCTTGAAGCGCGGGTCCTCGACCAGCGGACCGGCGTGTGCGCCGTCCAGGGTGAGGATCGAGAACGCGCCTTTCGGCAGGTCGGTCTCGGCCAGCACCTCGCCGATGATCAGCGCGCCGATCGGGGTCTTCTCCGATGGCTTCAGCACGAACGGGCAACCGGCGGCGATCGCGGGCGCCACCTTGTGCGCGACCAGGTTCAGCGGGAAATTGAATGGCGTGATGAACGACACCGGTCCCAGCGGCACGCGTTTCGTGTAGCCGTGATAGCCGTCCAGACGGCTGGCCAGTTCCAGGTTGATCGTCTCGCCGTTGATGCGCACGGCCTCCTCGGCGGCGATGCGGAAGGTCTCGATCAGCCGGGTCACTTCGCCGGCCGCATCCTTGATCGGCTTGCCGGCCTCGATGCACAGCGCCTCGGCCAGTTCGTCGCGGCGCTCGGCGAAGCGCTGCGCGCAATGCTGCAGCACGGCCTGGCGCGCCCACGGCTTGTACTCGCGCATCGGCCTGGCCGCCTTCACCGCGGCGGCGATCGCCTTCTCGGTGGCCTTCGCGTCCGGCACGGCGACGCGGGTGGCGAGCTGGCCGCTGTACTTGTCGCGCACGTCGAGCATGTCCTTCGACGTCTGCGGCTGGTTGGCGAGGTAGTAGGGGTAGGTCTTGGCGAGCATGGGAATCTCCGGGTCAGACAGCCGCGCTCAGTCGACGGATTTCCTCGTCGAGGATGCGGTGGTTGTCGCTGTAGTCGATGGCAAGGTCGATCAGGTGCACGCCGCCTTGCGCATAGGCGCGCTGCAGGGTCGGCAGGAACTCGTCGGCGCTGGCCGGGCGGTGGCCGTGCGCGCCGTGTGCCTGGGCGAACAGCACGAAATCGGGGTTGCCGAACTGCATGCCGTAGTCGGCGTAGCCCATCTCGGCCTGCTTCCAGCGGATCATGCCGTAGGCGTCGTCGCGCAGCAGAAGGATCACCAGGTCGAGCTTCAGCCGCACCGCCGTCTCCAGCTCCTGCGCATTCATCATGAAGCCGCCGTCGCCGCAGATCGCCAACACCTTGCGCTGCGGGTATGCCATCTTCGCCGCCATCGCCGAGGGCAGGCCGGCGCCCATGGTGGCCAGCGCGTTGTCCAGCAGTACGGTGTTCGGCTGGCGCGCACGGTAATAGCGGGCGTACCACAGCTTGTACATGCCGTTGTCCAGGCACAGCACGCCGTCGTCCGGCATGCAGCGGCGGGTATCGGCGACGATGCGCACCGGGTGCATCGGGAAGCGTGCGTCGTCCGCGTGCTCCCTCAGCTGCGCGTGGAAGGCCTCGCGCACCTTGTCGAACCTGGCGAAGTCCCAGTGCGGCTGCGGCTCCAGCGCGTCGGTGAGCCGTTCGACCGTATGCGCGATGTCGCCGACCACCTCGATCTGCGGGAAGTACACCGTGTCCACCTCGGCCGAGGCGAAGTTGATGTGGATCACCGTGCGCCGGCCTTTCTGCATGAAGAACGGCGGCTTCTCCACCACGTCGTGGCCGACGTTGACGATCACGTCGGCGGCGTCGATCGCGCGATGCACGAAGTCGCCGTCGGACAGCGCGGCGTTGCCCAGCCACAGCGGATGGTCCTCGTCGACCACGCCCTTGCCCATCTGGGTGGTGAAGAACGGCAGGCCGAGCTTGTCGATGAACGCGCGCAGCGCCACCGCGGTGCGCTGCCGGTTGGCGGCGGCACCGATCATCAGGATGGGTTTTCTCGCATTGCCGATCGCCTCGGCTGCCTGCACCAGCGCGGCGTCGTCGGGCGAGGGGCGCCGCGCGTATTCGGTGGGCAGCAGGATCGCGTCCTCGACCTCGTCGCGGGCGATGTCCTCCGGCAGCTCCAGGTGCACCGCGCCGGGGCGTTCCTCCTCGGCGCGGCGAAACGCCTCGCGCACGCGCGCCGGGATCGTCGGCGCGGAAACCAGCTGGCGCGTGTACTTGGTCAGCGGCTGCATCATGTCGACCACGTCGACCAGCTGGAACAGGCCCTGCTTGTGCGTGCGGATCGGTTTCTGGCCGGTGATCATCAGCATCGGCATGGCGCCGAGCTGGGCGTAGGCCGCCGCGGTGACCAGGTTGGTGGCGCCGGGCCCGAGCGTGGCCAGCGCCACGCCGGCTTCGCCGGTCAGGCGGCCCCAGGTCGCGGCCATGAAGCCGGCGGCCTGTTCGTGGCGGGTCACGATCAGCCGGATCGAGGACTCGCGCAGGGCTTCCACCAGGTCGAGGTTTTCCTCGCCGGGCACGCCGAAGATGCAATGCACGCCCTCGGCTTCGAGGGCCTTCACGAACAACGCCGCCGCCTTCATGCATCGCCTCCGCGGGAAAGGCGTGAAGGATGCGTGCCGCGACGTTCAGTTTGCGTGAGCGGAGCGGTCAGTCGTCGCTGACCCGCAGCGGCAGCTCGCCGTCGGCGAGGCGCGCGCGCAGCCGCGTGTCCACGGCGACACCCTGGGCCGAGCGCAGCACCTGGCCATCCGCGTCGAACAGGATCACGTAGCCGCGCTCGAGCGTGGCCAGCGGGCTGACCGCGTGCAGCGCATGACCGGCGTGGCGCAGCGTCGTCTGCCGGCGTTCGAGGATGTGCGTGATCGCGCGGCGCAGGCGCTGATCCTGTTCGACCAACTGGCGTGCCAGCAGCGACAGGCGCGCGCGCGGATGTTGTGCCAGCAGGCGTGCATGCAGGCGCTCCAGCCGCGTGTGGCGCCGCTGGCTCTGTTCGCGCAGCACCACCGTCAGGCGGCGTTGCAGGTGCTGCAGCCGTTCGCGGTCGCGCTGCAACCGGGCCTGTGGCCGCTGCGCCTGCAGTCGCGCCAGCAGGTGGTCGACGCGCTGCGCGTGCGCCTGCAGGCGGCGTTGCTGCAAGGTGGCCAGGCGCTGCTGCAGCTGCCGCAAGTGGCGATCGACCGCCACCGCGTCGGGCACCAGCAATTCGGCGGCGGCCGACGGCGTGGGCGCGCGCAGGTCGGCGACGAAGTCGGCGATGCTGAAGTCGATCTCGTGGCCGACCGCGGAAACCACCGGCACCGCGCTGGCGTGGATCGCCCGCGCCACCGCTTCCTCGTTGAACGCCCACAGATCTTCCAGCGAGCCGCCGCCGCGGGTCAGCAGCAGCACGTCGTAGCGCGCGCTGGCCGATGCCTTGCGCAGCATCGCCACGATCGCCGGCGGCGCCTCGCGGCCCTGCACCGGCACCGGCAGCACCTCGACGTCGGCCAGCGGCCAGCGCCGCGCCAGCACGCTCAGCACGTCGCGAACCGCCGCGCCGGTGGCCGAAGTGATCACGCCGATGCGCCGCGCGTAATGGGGCAGCGCGCGCTTGCGCGCCGGGTCGAACAGGCCTTCGGCGTCGAGCCTGGCCTTGAGCTGCTCGAACTCGCGCTGCAGCGCGCCTTCGCCGGCCGGTTCCATGTACTCGGCGACCAGTTGGAACTCCCCGCGCGGTTCGTACAGGCCGACCTTGGCGCGCAGCAGCACCTGCATGCCGTCGACGGGGCGGAAGCGCAGCGCGGAAGCTTTCAGCTTGAACATGGCGCAACGCACCTGGGCGCCGCTGTCCTTCAGGGTGAAGTACAGATGCCCGGAGGTGGGCCTGGCCACGTTCGAAAGCTCGCCCTCGATCCACACCTGCGGCAAGGCGTCGCCCAGCAGGTCGCGCACCAGCCGGTTGAGCAGGGTGGGGGTGAGGACGTGGCGCGGCGTGGCGTTGTCGAACGGCTCGGGCATAGGGGCGCGAGCCTAGCATGCGGCTGGTATCAAGTTGTGAGAAAACATCCGCTTGAGGCTGGAAGCGCATGAAAAGCATCAACAGGAAAAACCGGCTTCACTCGTCGCCTGCATCGCGCAGTTCGCGCCAGCGGCGTTTGCGCACGCGCCAGCTGCGGATGCCCAGGTTCAACGCGAACCAGGCGGCGATGGCGCCGAACGGCCAGCCGATCCACGCCGGCCACAGGAACGCGACCACGGCCAGCGCGGCAAGCGCCACGGTACCGATCACCAGCGGACCGCCGCTGGTGTCGCCGAGCACGCGGCGATTGCTCAGCGCGGCGCCGACGCTGTTGGCGATGCGCAAGGCGCCGGCGGCGGCGCGGCCGGAACTGCCGCCGGCGTGGCGCACGCGCGGCGGTCTCACCTCGCTGCTGCGTACTCGCTCGCGGCTGCCGTTGCCGTGCCGGCGGCGACGCGAAGCCAGCACGATCTCGGTGGCGTTGCCCAGGTCTTTCTCGTATTGCGCGGCGAGCTGGCCGGCGAAGCCGGCGTCCTCGACCGCCACGTCGAGTTCGCGGTTGCCGAGCCAGCTGGCGATGTTGAGGTTGGACGAACCGACCCGCGCCCATTGGCCGTCGGCCACCGCGGTCTTCGCGTGCAGCATCGAACCGTTCCATTCGAACACGCGGATGCCGGCCTTCAGCAAGGGCCGGTAACCCGAACGCGACATGCCGGCCACGATCGGGATGTCGCTGCTGCCAGGCACCAGCAGGCGCACGTCCACGCCGTCGCGCGCCGCTGCCACCAGCGCCTGCACGTACGGCGCGAGGCCCACGAAGTAGGCGTCGGTGAGCCACAGCGTCTTGCGCGCCATCGCGGCGATCAGCTGGTCGAGCCGGTACATGCCGGCGGTGGCCGGCTGGGTGGCGATCAGCCGCAGCGCCACGTCGCCGGCCGGCGCGGCCGGTTCCGGCATGGCCGAAAACGGCCGCAGTGCGGTGCCGATCTCGCCCCAGCTTTGCGCGAACGCGGCTTCCAGCTCGGTCACCGCCGGGCCGCGCAGCGCTACGCCGGTGTCGCGCCAGGGCGGCACGCCGCGCTTCGGGTTGCCCAGCCATTTGGCGCTGATGCAGACGCCGGACAGGAAGCCGAGGTTGCCATCGACCACCAGCAGCTTGCGGTGGTCGCGGCTGATCCAGCCGAACGGCTGGCCCAGTTGCGGCGGATTGAATACCCGCACCTCGCCGCCGGCCGCACGCAGCGGCGCCCAGAACGCGCCGCGCGACTGGGCGAGGCAACCGAACCAGTCGGCCACCACCGCGACGAACACGCCCGCCTGCGCACGTTCGACCAGGGCGTCGCGAAACGCGCGGCCCACCTCGTCGTCGCGGATGATGTAGTTCTCCAGCAGCACGCGCTGCCGCGCGCCGCGGATCGCGGCCAGCCAGGCGTCGTAGTGCGCGGCCGCGTCGATCAGCAGCTCCACCGCGTTGCCGTTGAGCAGCGGAGCGCCGGCGGCACGGCTCAAGGCCTGTTCCGCGAGCAGGCGGCTGGGGGTGGTCGGGATCAATGGCGTGGGCATCGGTCGAGTGTAGGCGATGGCCTGTGCGCGCGCCGTCATCACGGGGCTTCTGGCATCATCCGGCGCATGCCGATCGAGCACCGCTACGCCGACACCGATGCCTGCGCGCGCTACCTTGCCGACGAGCTGGGGCCGGACCTGCGCATCGCCGCGCCGCTGGGCCTGGGCAAACCGCACGGGTTGCTCAACGCGCTGTATCGGCTGGTTGCCGCCGACAGCGGGCGTTCGATGCGCCTGTATACCGCGCTGTCGCTGACCCGGCCGCAACCGGCGCCGGGGCTGGAGCAGCGCTTCCTCGGGCCGTTCCTCGACCGCCACTTCGGCGCCGATGCGGTCGACCTGCACTATGCGCTGGACCAGGCGCGCGATGCGTTGCCGGCGAACGTCGAGGTGCACGAGTTCTACCTGCAGTCCGGCGCGCTGCTGCGTTCGGCCAGCGCGCAGCGCAGCTACATCAGCCAGAACTATACCCACGTGGCGCGCGACCTGGCGGTGCAGGACATCAACCTGCTGGTGCAACTGGTGGCGCGCCGCGAAGGAGCGGACGGCGTGCACTACAGCCTGTCGTGCAACCCGGACCTGACCCTGGATTTCCTGCGCCAGGTGCAGCTGGCCGGCCGGCCGCGGCCGACGTGCGTGGCGGTGGTGCACCCGGACCTGCCGTACCTGGGCGGCGATGCCGAGGTGGCGGAAGCGTATTTCGACGTGGAACTGCGTCCGGACGCGTCGCCGCCGCTGTTCGCGCTGCCGCGCTCGCCGGTGGGTCTGGCCGAATACGCGCTGGGCCTGCACGCCAGCGCGCTGGTCAAGGATGGCGGCTGCCTGCAGATCGGCATCGGCGCGCTGTCCGACGCGCTGGTCAAGGCGCTGCTGCTGCGCCAGCAGGACAACACCCCATGGCGCCGCGCGCTGGTGGCGCTGGACCCGGCCGGCGCCACGCACGCACTGGCCGGCCAACTGGGCGGCCTGGCACCGTTCGAGGCCGGCCTGTACGGCGCCAGCGAGATGGTGATGGACGGCTTCATGCACCTGCAGCGCGGCGGCATCCTGAAACGACGCAGCTGGGACAACCTGGCGCTGGAACGCGCCGCCGCCAGTGGCCGGTTGAACCCCGCCACGCCGGGCGGGCATTACCTGCGCGGTGCGTTCTTCCTCGGTTCGCGCGAATTGTACGAATGGCTGGACGCCACCGAAGCGGCCGATCCGGATGCGATCGACATGTGCGCGGTCTCCAACGTCAACCAGCTGTACGGCAGCCATCAGGCGCTGGCGGCGCTGCAGCGGCGTGGCGCGCGTTTCTTCAACACCTGCATGATGGCGACCCTGCTCGGCGCGGCGGTGTCCGACACGCTGGAGGACGGCGCCGTGGTCAGCGGCGTCGGCGGCCAGTACAACTTCGTGGCGATGGCGCACGAACTGCCGGACGGCCGCTCAGTGCTGCTGCTGCGCGCCACCCGCAGCCACCGCGGCGGGATCGAGAGCAATATCCGCTGGAACTACGGCCAGACCACCATCCCGCGCCACCTGCGCGACATCGTGATCACCGAATACGGCATCGCCGACCTGCGCGGCAAGAGCGACGGCGAGTGCGTCGAGGCGATGCTGGCGATCGCCGACGCGCGCTTCCTCGACGCGCTGTGTGCGCAGGCGAAGGCCCACGGCAAACTGGCCGCCGATTTCGCGATACCGGAAGCCTGGCGCCGCCACCATCCAGGCCACCTGCACGAGGTGTTGGCGCCGTTCCGGCACAAGGGCCTGCTGCCGAAGTTTCCGTTCGGCAGCGATTTCACCGAGGTCGAGCAGCGCCTGCTGCCGGCGCTGGAGTGGCTGAAGGCCGGCAGCAGCAACTGGCGCGGCAAGCTGCGTCTGCTGCGCGCGTTCTGCCGGCCCGGGGCAGCGGTGCCGGGCGAGGCCGAGGCGTTGGCACGCATGGGACTGGATGCGCCGACCGCGCTGGCCGATCGCCTGCAGCAGCGCCTGCTGCAGGCCGCCTTGCGCCGAAAGCCGTAGGAGCCGGCCGGCGGGCTATGGCGTGGAGCGGTCGGTTTCGCCGGACGAGTCGGGGGCAGGTTCTGCCGGCGCGGGGTCGTCCATCAAGGGCAGCACCGACGGGCTGTCCAGGTCGTCGAACTGCTGGTGGTTGACCGCCCAGAAGAACAGCCACACCGCGACCACCACCACCAGCAGGGTGACCGGGATCAGCACCAGCAGGATGTTCATGCGCGCAGCTCGCGCGGGCGGGCTGCCGGACCGGAGGCGTCGGAGCGGTCGGGTGCCGCGTCGCCGCCGACGCGCAGCGCGTTCAGCACCACCACCAGCGAGCTCAGCGACATGCCGATGCCGGCCAGCCACGGCGGCACGAAACCGAACGCGGCGAACGGCACCGCGCACAGGTTGTACAGCAAGGCCCAGCGGCGGCTCTGTGCCATCACCCGCTGCACCTGGCGGGCGACCGTGCGGGCGTCGACCAGGCCGTCCAGACGTCCATCCAGCAACAGCAGGTCGGCGTGCGCCTGGGCCAGCTCGGTGCCCGACGCCAGCGCCGCGGAGACGTCGGCGCCGGCCAGCACCGGGGCGTCGTTGCTGCCGTCGCCCACGGCCAGGGTGGTGTGGCCGTGCGTGCGTGCCGTCCGCAGCCGTTCGAGCTTGTCGGCGGGCGACTGCCGCGCATGCCAGTCGTCGATGCCGAGGCGGGCGGCGAGCGCGGCGACGCGGGTTTCGCTGTCGCCGCTGGCGATCGTCGCGGCGATGCCGTCGGCGCGCAGCGCGTCGAGCGTGCGATGGGCATCGACGCGGGGTTGTTCGTCGAGATGGAACGCGGCGATCGCGCCTTGCGCGTCGGCCAGCAGCAGTGCGCCGGCCAGCTCGGACGGAACCGGCTGACTGCCGGAAGCCAGCGCGAAGTCGGCACGGCCCAGGCGCAGCTCGCGGCCATCGACCTCGCCGCTGATGCCGGCGCCGGCATGCACCTGCAGCGACTGCGCGTGCAGCGGCAGCACTTGCTGGCGGGCCGCATCGGCGAGGGCGCGGGCCAGCGGGTGCGAGCTTTCGTGGGCCAGCGCGGCGGCCAGCTGCAGCACCTGCTCGGGCGTGTCGCCGCGCAGCGGCTCGACCGCGCGGCGGTCCAACTGCGGCACGGTCAGCGTGCCGGTCTTGTCGAACAGCGCATGGTCGACCCGCGCCAACGCCGTCAACGCCGCACCGTCGGCGACCAGTACGCCGCGGCCGGCCAGCACGCCGAGCGCGCGGGTCAGCGTGGCCGGGCGGGTCAGCGCGAACGCGCAGGGGCAGGCCACTACCAGCACAGCCACCGCGGCCTCGAACGCGCGACCGGGATCGACCAGCAGCCAACCCAGCGCGGTGAGCACGGTGAGCACCAGCACGCGGGCGACGAAGCGGCCGATCTCGCGATCGCTGGCGGCGATCAGCGAACGCGCCTGCCGCGCGCGGGTGGCCAGGGCGCCCAGCCGCGCCACCGTGGTGGTGGCGCCGCCGTGCTCCACGCGCAACTCGGCCGGTCCGGACAGCAGCACGCTGCCGGCGACCAGCCGCTCGCCACGCTCACGCTGCAGCGGGTGCGACTCGCCCGACAGCAGTGCCTCGTCCACCCGCACGCCGGCGCTTTCCAGCACGCCATCCGCCGGCACGGTGCCGCCTTCGGCGATATGCACGCGGTCGCCGGGCAGCAGGGCGATCGCAGCCACCGTTTCCAGCTCGCCATCGGCGCGGCGTCGCTGCGCCAGCAGCGGCGTGGCGTCGATCGCGGCGTCGCCGAGCGCGCCGCTGCGGTGGCGCGAGCGCAGTTCAACGTAGCGCCCGCCGAGCAGCAGGAACACGAACATGGTCACCGAGTCGAAATAGATCTCGCCGCCGCCGCGCAGCGTGTTGAACGTGCTGGCCAGGAACACCAGCCCCACCGCCAGCGCCACCGGCAGGTTGATGCCGAGCCGGCGCTCGCCCAGTTCGCGCGCGGCGCCGCTGAAGAACGGCTGCGCCGAGTAGAACACCACCGGCAGGGTGGTCAGCAGGCCCAGCCAGCGGAACAGGTTGCGCGTGCTGAAGTCGACGAAATCGACCACGCCGATGTAGATCACGAACGCGTACGTCATCACCTGCATCGAGCACATGCCGGCGACCAGCAGGCGCTTCAGCGCGTCGTGCTGCTCGTGCGAGCGGGCGTCGTCGATGCTGTCGTGCTGCAGCGGCTGCGCCGGGCAGTCCGCGGCGGCGAAGTTGTCGAGCAGGCCCGGCAGCGAGGTGCGTTGCGCGTCCCACACCACCCGCACGCGCCGCGCCGGGCGATCGATGGCGACACGCCGCACGCCGGGCAGGGCGCGGATCCGCTGTTCCAGCCACAGCACCTGGCGCGCGTCGTTGAGCGACTCGACCCGCAGTGCGATTTCGCTGCAACCGTCGCGGCGCGGGCGCAATACCTGCGCGGCGAGTTGCGGATGGGCCCACGCCGCGTAGGTGTTCATCGCGGCGGATCGGTCGAAGGGTGGGGCGGCGGGCTGGTGCTGCTGTGCGCGCTGACGGGCACGCCGAACACGGTGTGCGAGGTATCCAGCGGCGTGTCGGCTTGGCTCGCGCCGAGCACGATCATCCACACGCAGCCGGCCAGCGATGCCATGAAGATGAACACGCCCAGCCACAGCACCGGCTGGCGATACCAGGCCGATGCCGTGCGGGCGGCGATGTCATTGCCTGCTTTCATCGGCAGGGTGCGACAGGTGATAGACGTAGGCCGCGACCACGCGGATCTGCTCCTCGGACAGACGCGGGCTCCACGCCGGCATGTGGCCCTGGCGGCCCTCGCCGATGCTCTTCTCGATGTCGGCCACGCTGCCGCCGTGCAACCACACCTTGTCGGTGAGGTTCGGTGCGCCCAGCGCCGGGTTGCCCTTGCCGTCGGCACCGTGGCAAGCGGCGCAGGTGGCGAACAGCGGCTGCCCGGCAGCGGCCTTGGCCGCATCGTGCGGCGCGCCGGACAGGCTCAGCACGTACTGCGCGAGGTTCTTCACGCTGTCCGCGCCCAGGCTGGCCCACGGCGGCATCACGCCGCTGCGTCCGTCGCGGATCGAGGTGGTGATGTCGCTGCCGCTGCCGCCGTAGAGCCAGTCGCCATCGCTGAGGTCGGGTGCGCCGAGCGCGACGTTGCCCTTCGCGCTGCGCTGGTGGCAGGCGGCGCAGTTGTCCTCGAACAGCACCTTGCCCATCTGCAGCGCGGCGGGGTCGCCGGCCAGCTGCTCGACGGGGTACAGCTTGAAGCGCTCCATCAGCGGCGCGAGCGTGGCTTCGTTGACGGCCACGTTGTGCGCCAGCTCGCCATGCGAGGTCCAGCCGAGCAGGCCCTTGAAGCTGCCGAAGCCGGGGAACAGCGCCAGGTAGACGAAGCCGATCACGAACATGGCGCCGGAGAACAGCACCCACCACAGCGGCAGCTTGCGCACGCCTTCGCGCAGCACGCCGTGAGCCCAGACGTGACCGCTGGTGCCGTCGGGCAGGGTGGGGATCTTCGCGCGCGGGCCCCACAGGTACAGGAAGAACGTGATGCCCATGTTCAGCACCACCAGGAACATCACCCACAACGACCATCCCGTGCTCATGGGCGGTCCTCCCTGTTGTCGAATTCGGATTCGTCTTCCACAGGCTCGTCTTCCATCGGCAGGCGCGCCATGCGGTTGAACGTGGGCTTGTGGTACTTGCGCCACGCCCAGAACCAGATGCCGAGGAAGGTGAACATCATCAGCAGGATGAACACGCCGGCGACGTGGCCCCAGACCGGGTTCATCGGAGTCATGGCGCACCTCCGGTGCTGGCCGGCACACCTGCGGCGTCAGGTTCGTTCTTGATGCCCAGGCCCTGCAGGTACGCGATCAGCGCATCCATCTCGGTCTTGCCTTCCACCGCGGCCGGCGCGCCGGCGATGTCCGCATCGCTGTACGGGTCGCCCAGCCTGCGCAGGGTGCGCATGCGCGCCTGGACGTCGGCGGCATCGAGCTTCTTTCCCGCCAGCCACGGGTAGCCGGGCATGTTCGACTGCGGCACGACCTGGCGCGGATCCAGCAGGTGCATGCGCTGCCAGTCGTCGGAGTACTTGCCGCCGACGCGGGCCAGGTCCGGGCCGGTGCGTTTGGAGCCCCACTGGAACGGCCGGTCGTAGACCGATTCGGCGGCGGTCGAGAAGTGGCCGTAGCGCTCGGTCTCGAAACGCAGCGCGCGGATCATCTGCGAGTGGCACAGGTAGCAGCCCTCGCGCACGTAGATGTCCTTGCCGGCCAGCCGCAGCGGGTCGTACGGATGCACGCCGGGCGGCGCCTCGAGCTTGTGCGCCTCGACGAACAGCGGGGTGATCTCGGCCAGGCCGCCCAGCGAGACCATGATCGCGATGCCGATGCCGAGCAGGCCGGCGTGTTTCTCGATCGCTTCGAAATGTTTGTAGGCCATGGTATGAGCTCTTTCAACCAACAGCAGGCAGCGGGGCCGGAACCTGGTGCGGCACCGGCTCGGGGACCGGCACCGGGATCGGCTTGATCAGGCGCGCGCGCGCATCCGCCGCGGTATGCCACAGGTTCCAGGCCATGACCCACATGCCCGACAGGATCAGCACGCCGCCGAACCAGCGGATCACGTACATCGGCTTGATCGCGATCAGGCTGTCCAGGAAGCCGTAGGTGAGCGCGCCGTCCGGGTTGGTGGCGCGCCACATCAGGCCTTCGGTGACGCCGGCGGTCCACATCGCGCCCACGTACAGCAGGGTGCCCATGATGTGCAGCCAGAAATGCACTTCCATGCCCTTGCGCGAATACATCTCCGGGCGACCCAGCGCGCGCGGCGCCATCGCGTAGAGCGAGCCGATGGTGATCATCGCCACCCAGCCCAGCGAGCCGGAGTGCACGTGGGCGATCGTCCAGTCGGTGTAGTGCGACAGCGAGTTCACCGTCTTGATCGCCATCATCGAGCCTTCGAAGGTCGACGCGGCGTAGAACACCAGCGACATCACCATGAACTTGGCGGCGGGGTCGGTCTTCAGCCGCCACCAGGAGCCGTTGAAGGTGAGCAGGCCGTTCGCCGCCGAACCCAGACTGGGCATCAGCAGCACCAGCGAGAACGCCATGCCGACCGACTGCACCCAGTCGGGCAGGGCGGTGTACATCAGGTGGTGCGCGCCGGCCCACATGTAGACCGAGATCAGCGCCCAGAAATTGACGATCGAGAAGCGGTAGCTCCACAGCGGCTGCTGCGCCTGCCGCGGCACGAAGTAGTACATCATGCCGAGGAAGCCGGCGGTGAGGAAAAACGCCACCGCGTTGTGGCCGTACCACCACTGCACCATCGCATCGACCACGCCCGAGTAGATCGGGTAGGACTTGAACAGCGACACCGGCAGGGCGAGGTTGTTGACGATGTGCAGCAGGCCCACCGCGATGATGAACGCGCCGTAGTACCAGTTCGCCACGTAGATGTGCTTGATGCGCCGGCGTGCCAGGCTGCCGAAGAACACCACGCCGAAGCTCACCCAGACGATCGCGATCAGGATGTCGATGATCCATTCCGGCTCGGCGTACTCCTTGCTCTGGGTCATGCCCAGCGGCATGGACACCATCGACAGCACGCAGACCAGCTGCCAGCCCCAGAACGTGAACGCGGCCAGCTTCCTGAACGCCAGCCGCGCGTGGCCGGTGCGCTGCACCACGTAGTAGCAGGTGCCCATCAGCGCCGAGCCGCCGAACGCGAAGATCACGCCGAAGGTGTGGTCGGGGCGGAGCCGGCTGAAGGTCAGCCAGGGGATCTCGAAATTGAGCGCCGGCCACATCAGTTCGGCGGCGACGTAGACGCCGACCGACATGCCGATGATGCCCCAGACCGCCGCAGCCAGCAGGAACTGGCGCACGACCTTGTCGTTGTAATACTCGGTATTCGGCATGGGGTTCCCCGGCTGGATAACTGAACAATTTTAAGCGAAGCATGCGGCGCTGCATTGACCCCGATCAAGTTGCTGCGGCAATCCGTCCCCGTGCCGATGACGCTGGGCGGCGCTGTGCAACCGGTCGGCCGCCAGCGTGCGCCGATTTGCCACAGGGCGGCAGGCCTGATCGGGTATCCTTGGCACTATCGCCGCGAACCATCGCGGCCTGTCATCCCGGTTGATTCCATGAGTGAGATTGCTGCACAGAAACCGCGTCCGGCTGCGCCGGCGTCACGCCGGCCCAGCGTGGCCGTGCAGATCGGCAAGGTAAAGGTCGGCGGCGGCGCGCCGGTGGTGGTGCAGTCGATGACCAACACCGATACCGAGGACCCGGCCAGCACCGCGAAACAGATCGCCGAGCTGGCCCGTGCCGGCTCCGAGCTGGTGCGCATCACGGTCAACACGCCGGCCGCCGCCGCCGCGGTGCCGCGCATCGCCGAGCGGCTGGCGATGATGGGCGTGGACGTGCCGATCGTCGGCGACTTCCACTACAACGGCCACCTGCTGCTGGAACGCGAGCCGGCCTGCGCCGAAGCGCTGGCGAAGTACCGCATCAACCCCGGCAACGTCGGCTTCGGCAAGAAGCACGAAAGCCAGTTCGCGTCGATCATCGAGAAGGCGCTGCGCTACGCCAAGCCGGTGCGCATCGGCGCGAACTGGGGCTCGCTGGACCAGGGCATGGTCACCGCGCTGATGGACGAGAACGCCCGCCGCGCCGACCCGTGGGACGCCTCGCACGTGGCGCGCGAGGCGCTGATCCGCTCGGCGCTGGACTCGGCCGCGCTGGCCGAGAAGATCGGCCTGCCGCGCGAGCGCATCATCCTGTCGTGCAAGGTCTCCGGCGTACAGGAACTGATCGCGGTGTACCGCGACCTCGCCGCGCGCTGCGACTACGCGCTGCACCTGGGCCTGACCGAAGCCGGCATGGGCTCCAAGGGCATCACCGCGTCCAGCGCCGCCCTGGCGGTGCTGCTGCAGGAAGGCATCGGCGACACCATCCGCATTTCGCTCACCCCCGAGCCGGGCGCCTCGCGCACCGGCGAGGTGATCGTGGCGCAGGAACTGCTGCAGACCATGGGCCTGCGCTCGTTCACGCCGCTGGTCACCGCCTGCCCGGGTTGCGGTCGCACCACCAGCGAGTTCTTCCAGGAACTGGCCAAGACCGTGCAGGAACACGTGCGCGAACAGATGCCGACCTGGCGCATCAAGTACGACGGCGTGGAGAACCTCACCCTGGCGGTGATGGGCTGCATCGTCAACGGGCCGGGCGAGTCCAAGCACGCCAACATCGGCATCTCGCTGCCGGGCAACGGCGAGGCGCCGGCAGCGCCGGTGTTCATCGACGGCGAGAAGGCGATGACCCTGCGCGGCGACAACATCGCCAACGAATTCGTGGGCATCCTCGACGACTACGTGGCCCGAAAGTATGCGGCGCGAACGGGCTGAGGCTCCGATCACACCGTCACGGCACGCGCTGGTTCATACTCCCGCCCGCCCGCAAGAGGCGTGGCGTGCATGTCGTGGGCGGGATGATCTCGCCGGGGAGCCGTCGTGAGAATCAGCCCTCAGTCCCGCACCGTCCTGCTCTACGTGCTGTTGTCCGCGTTGTGGATCTGGTTGTCCGATCGTGCGCTGGACGCCCTGGTGCACGGCCAGGCCGAGCTGACCTTCCTGCAGAGCGTCAAGGGCTGGCTGTTCGTGGCCAGCACGGGTGCGTTGCTGTACTGGATGATCGGCCGTGATCTGCGCCGCCTGCAGGCTGCCAACCGGAGACTGCTGGACGGGCATGCCCAGGCCTTGCGCGTGCTGGTCTCAGCGATGGACATACGCCACCGCGAGACCGGCGACCATTCCGACCGGGTGATGCGCATGGCCACTGGCCTGGCCCGTCTGGCCGGCGTGCACGGCGAAGCGTTGCGCAACCTGACCTTCGGCGCCTTGCTGCACGACATCGGCAAGCTGGCCTTGCCCGATGCGGTGCTGATCAAGCCGGGCAAGCTGGACGACGAGGAAATGGCGGAGATGCGCCGCCATCCGCAACTCGGCTACGAGCTGCTGCAGCGGGTGGACTTCCTGCGCGATGCCGGCGAGATTCCGCACAGCCATCACGAGCGTTGGGATGGCGGCGGTTATCCGCAAGGCTTGCGTGGCGAGCAGATCCCGCTGGCCGCGCGCATCTTCAGCGTGGTCGACGTGTGGGACGCGCTGATCACGGCGCGCGTGTACAAGCCGGCGTGGCCGGAGCCCGAGGTGCTGGATTATCTGCGCGAGGCCGCCGGCAGCCAGCTCGATCCCCACTTGGTGGCGCTGTTCCTGGAAAATTACGACGAACTCAAGGCGCTCGGTCGCTGAAACCGGTTCCCGCGCAGGGCTGGATCAGCCGCGGCGTGAAGGCGGCCCAGCTGCCGACCAGCCCGGGCAACTGGCCGAGCCGGGCCACCTGGCGCAGGAATTCCGCACGGGGCATCTCGACAGCGCCCAGGCCGAGCGTATGCGGGTTGCTGACCTGGGTGTCGATCAGCGGGAAATCCATGTCGCACAGCAGGCGCGCCAGCGCGGCCAGGGCGAGCTTCGAGCCGCCGCTTTCCGCGCTGAACATCGACTCGCCGCAGAACAGCCGGCCGATCGCCACGCCGTAGATGCCGCCGACCAGGCGCTCGCCGTCCCACACCTCCACGCTGTGCGCATGGCCGAGCCGGTGCAATTGCACGTAGGCGTCGATCATCGCCGGCACCAGCCAGGTACCGGTGTCGTTGGCGCGCGGCGCGGCGCAGGCGCGGATGACCTGGTCGAATGCGTGGTCGACGGTCAGCCGCCACGACTTGCCCTTCAGCCGGCGGCGCAGGCTGCGGTTGATCCGCGGGGTTTCGGCATGGAACACGCAACGCGGGTCGGGCGACCACCACAGGATCGGCTCGTGCTCGCCGAACCACGGGAAGATGCCGAGGCTGTACGCGGCCAGCAGCCGCCGGGGCGACAGGTCGCCGCCGAACGCGAGCAGGCCATTCGGTTCGGCCAGCGCCTGGCGCGGGTCGGGGAAGCGGTCCCAGAGTTCGGCATCCAGCAGCGGTAGCCTGTTCATCGTTCGACCTTGCCGTGATCGGCATAGGGGCTATGGCTTTGCAGCTCGGCGGCATAAGCGTCGACCGCTTCGGCCTCGCTGGCAAGCGCCATCGCCACCGCGGCACGGAAACCGGGGTTCGCCAGGTAGTGGCGCGAGTGCGTGCGCACCGGCAGGAACCCGCGCGCCAGCTTGTGTTCGCCCTGCGCGCCCGGCTCGAAGCGTTCGAGCCGGTGTGCAATCGCGTGCTCGATGCCGCGGTAATAGCACAGCTCGAAATGCAGACCGGGCACGTCCACCGACGCGCCCCAGTAGCGGCCGTACAGCACGTTGCCGCCCTGCACGAACAGCGCCATCGCCACGATGGCGTCGCCGTCGCGGGCCAGCGCGAGCTGCGCGGTCGATCCCAGCGTGCCGAGCTGGCGGAAGAACGCGGCGGTCAGCGCGGCGTGGTTGCCTTTCATGTCGAAGGTGGCTTCGTACAGCGCATGCACGCGCCGCCATTCGTCGGGGCTGAGCGTGTCGCCGCTGCGCCACTCGATGGCCAGCCTGCTCGCCGCCACCTGGCGGCGTTCGCGCAGGATGTTCTTGCGCTTCTTGTGGTTGAGCGCGGCGAGGAAATCCGGGAAGTGGCGGTAGCCGCGGTTGTGCCAGTGAAACTGCACGTCCGAGCGCGCCAGCCAGCCTTGATCGGGAACGTCGTCGTCGAACGCGGCGAGTTCGGCCGGCTGCAGGAAATTCGCGTGCACCGACGACAGGCCCAGCCGTTCGGCTTCGCGGCGCATCGCCTCGACCAGTTCGCGCTGCAGCGATGGCGTACGCGCATGCTTGCCGGCCAGCAGGCGCGGGCCGGGCACGGGCGAGTAGGGCACGCCGTTGAGCAGCTTCGGGTAGTACTCGCCGCCGGCGCGTTGCCAGGCGCTGGCCCAGCTCCAGTCGAACACGAACTCGCCGTGCGAATTGCCTTTCAGGTACAGCGGTGCGGCGGCACGCAGGCGGCCGTCTTCGTACAGGGCCAGGTGATGCGCCTGCCAGCCCCAGTCGGGGCGGATGCAGCCGCTGCGCTCCAGCGCGTCCAGGAACGCGTGCGACACGAACGGGTTCGCGTCGGCACGCAGGGCATCCCACTCCGCGGCTGGCAGTTCGGCGATCGCGGCATGGAAGCGGATCTCGTGCATGGCCGTGGAGAGTGGGGGAAGCGGTACGGTCCTGCCACCACTCGCTTCTCGCTCCTCTCCACTCACTCCCGCTTCATCAGCCCGCCGGGGTCTGCTGGTCCAGCCAGCGCTCGGCGTCCAGCGCGGCCATGCAGCCGAAGCCGGCCGAGGTGACCGCCTGGCGGTAGATGTGGTCGGCCACGTCGCCGGCGGCGAACACGCCGGGCACCGAAGTCATCGTGGCCATGCCGTGCTGGCCGCTGCGGATCCTGATGTAGCCGTCGTGCATGTCGAGCTGGCCTTCGAAGATGCCGGTGTTCGGCGTGTGGCCGATCGCCACGAAGAAGCCGGTCGCCGCGATGTCGCGGGTGGCACCGGAGTTGACGTCCTTCACGCGCACGCCGGTGACGCCGGAATCGTCGCCCAGCACTTCGTCGATGGTGTGGTTCCAGACCAGCTCGATCTTGCCCGCGGCGGCCTTCTCGAACAGCTTGTCCTGCATGATCTTCTCGGCGCGCAGCTTGTCGCGGCGGTGCACCAGGTAGACCTTGCGGCCGATGTTGGCCAGGTACAGCGCCTCCTCGACCGCGGTGTTGCCGCCGCCGATCACCACCACGTCCTGGTCGCGGAAAAAGAAGCCGTCGCAGGTGGCGCAGGCGGACACGCCCTTGCCCTTGTACTTTTCCTCGCTTTCGATGCCGAGGTACTTGGCGGTGGCGCCGGTGGTGATGATCAGTGCGTCGGCGGTGTATTCGCCGGAATCTCCCTTGAGCCGGAACGGACGCTGTTTCAGGTCGGCCGTGTGGATGTGGTCGAAGATCATCTCGGTGTGGAAGCGCTCGGCGTGCTCGGCCATGCGCCGCATCAGCGCCGGGCCCTGCAGGCCCTCGACGTCGCCCGGCCAGTTGTCCACGTCGGTGGTGGTCATCAGCTGGCCGCCCTGTTGCAGGCCGGTGATCATGGTCGGCTTGAGGTTGGCGCGAGCCGCATACACCGCAGCGGTGTAGCCGGCGGGGCCGGAGCCGAGGATCAGCAGGCGGCTGTGTTTGGGGGCAACGCTCATGGTTATAATCCTTGGGTTTTCGGGTGACTTGAGTGGTTGTTCGCTCCAACCCCTGCGGCGGTTTCCCTTGGGGCCGCATCGGGCGATGGCGACGGAGCGCACGATCCCCGAAGAATGGGGAATATGCGGCACCGATTCAAGGCATCGGCAGATCGGCGGCACGACTGCGGCGACTGCGCGATGGATTCACACTTCCACAGGACCCATTCTTCATGCGCATCGGCATTCCCTCCGAAACCAAGACCCTGGAAGGTCGCGTCGCCCTCATCCCGGCCGCTGCCGCCGACCTGGTGCACCGTGGCCACGACGTGTTCATCCAGTCCGGCGCCGGCCTGAAAAGCGGCTTTGCGGACGATGCCTATGCAAGGGAAGGCATCCCGGTGGTGGCGGACGCCGCCGCGCTGTACGAGGCTGGCGAGTTGATCGTTAAGGTGAAGGAGCCGATCGCCGGCGATCTCGCCTTGCTGAAAAAACACCACCTGCTGTTCTGTTACCTGCACCTGGCTGCCGAACCCGAACTGACCCGCAGCCTGCTCGGCATCGGCCTGACCGGCGTGGCATTCGAGTCGGTGACCGAGAACGGCATGCTGCCGCTGCTGCTGCCGATGTCGGTGATCGCCGGCCGCATCGCCACCCAGATCGGCACCACGCTGCTGCACCGCCCGCAAGGCGGCAAGGGCAAGCTGCTTGGCGGCATGGCTTCCACCCCGCGCGGCAAGGTCGTGGTGCTCGGCGCCGGTGCCGCCGGCGGCAATGCCGCCGCACTGGCTGCGGCCGCCGGCGCCAACGTGGTGGTGTTCGACAAGCGCCAGGACCGCCTGGCCGAAATGATGACGATGGGTCCGAACGTCACCGCGCTGTATGCCTACGAGTCGTCGGTAGCCGAAGAGGTGCGCGACGCCGACATCGTGGTCGGCGCGGTGCTGATCCCCAGCGCCCGGGCGCCGCACGTGGTCAGCGAGGCGATGGTCAGGACGATGGAGCCGGGCAGCGTGCTGGTGGACATCGCGATCGACCAAGGCGGCTGCTTCGAGACCTCGAAGCCGACCACCTGGGAGAAGCCCACCTACGACGTGCACGGCATCACCCACTTCTGCGTGACCAACATGCCGGGCGCGGTGCCACAGACTTCCTCGCTGGCGATCTCCGCCGCGATCCTGCCGTACGTGCAGCGGCTGGCCGCGGGCGATGAGTGGCGCGCGTTCGAGCCGCTGAAGGTCGGCATCAATGTCGATGGCGGCAAGCTGGTGCATCCGGCGCTGCAAGGTATGCTCTGACCTTGGGCCGGAAAGGAACACCACGCGTGGCGCGCAACACGAATACAAGGCAACCATCGAAGGAAGGCCTCAGCGAGGAGCTGAAGCGCCGGCTGCGCGAAGCCGGTGCCCTGCTGCTGTTGCCGCTGGCGCTGTACCTGCTGGTGTGCCTGTTCAGCTACGACCCGCACGATCCCAGTTGGACGAATGCCGGCCAGTTGGAACACGCGCGCAATTTCGGCGGCACCGTCGGCGCCTATATCGCCGACCTGCTGCGCTGGATCTTCGGCCTGGTCGCCTACTGCTTCCCGTTGCTGCTGCTGTTGCTGGGCGTGCAGGTGCTGCGCCAGCGCGGCGAGCAGGTGGTGCATCCGTGGGAGCCGGCGTTGCGCCTGATCGGCTTCGTGTTCTTCTTCATCACCGGTCCGGCACTGCTGTACCTCAATTTCCACGACGAGCCGGTGCTGCCCCAGGGCGTGGGCGGCATCATCGGCGTGTGGGTCGGCGACGCCCTGCTCAGCGCGTTCGGCGACAAGGGCGCGCCGCTGCTGTTGCTGGCCCTGTTCCTGGTCGCGGTAACCCTGGCCACCGGGTTGTCCTGGTTCAAGGTGATGGACCTGACCGGGCATGGCGTGCTGAAGCTGCTCGACTGGCTCAAGGGCAAGCTGCGCGAAGCGCCGCAGGCGCTGGCCGCACGCCAGGCGCGCACCGAGCGCGAGGTGGTGAAGAAGGCCGATGCGGTGCGCCAGGCGAAGCGCGAGCCGGTGCGCATCGAGGCGCCGCCCGCGCCGGTGGCCAAGAGCGAGCGGGCCAGGCTGGAAACGCAGATCCCGTTGTTCGTCGGCGCCGCCACGCCGGGCGAACTGCCGCCGCTGTCGCTGCTGGACGAGGCGCCGCCGCAGGGGCCGGGCTATTCCGAGGAAACCCTCGAAGTGCTCTCGCGCCAGGTCGAGTTCAAGCTGAAGGACTTCAAGATCGACGTGAAGGTGGTCGGCGCCTATCCGGGCCCGGTGATCACCCGCTTCGAGATGGAGCCGGCGCCGGGCATCCGCGGCTCGCAGGTGTCCAGCCTGGACAAGGACATCGCGCGCGGCCTGTCGGTGGTCAGCGTGCGCGTGGTCGACGTGATCCCCGGCAAGAACGTGATCGGGCTGGAGATCCCCAACACCCACAAGCAGATCGTGTATCTCTCCGAGATCCTGCGTTCGGACAAGTACGACCAGCAGAAATCGCCGCTGGCGCTGGCGCTGGGCAAGGACATCGGCGGCAAGCCGGTGGTGGTCGACCTGGGCAAGATGCCGCATCTGCTGGTGGCCGGCACCACCGGTTCGGGCAAGTCCGTGGCGGTCAACGCGATGGTGCTGAGCCTCTTGTACAAGGCCAGCCCGAAAGACGTGCGGATGATCATGATCGACCCGAAGATGCTGGAGCTCTCGGTGTACGAGGGCATCCCGCACCTGCTGGCGCCGGTGGTCACCGACATGAAGGAAGCCGCCAATGCGCTGCGCTGGTGCGTGGCCGAGATGGAGCGCCGCTACAAACTGATGGCCGCCGTCGGCGTGCGCAACCTGGCCGGCTTCAACAAGAAGGTGAAGGACGCCGAGAACGCCGGCCAGCCGATGCTGGACCCGCTGTTCCGGCCGAACCCGGACATGCCGAACCTCGCCGCCGAACCGCTGGAACCGCTGCCGTACATCGTGGTGTTCATCGACGAATTCGCCGACATGATGATGATCGTCGGCAAGAAGGTGGAAGAGCTGATCGCCCGCCTGGCGCAGAAGGCGCGCGCCGCCGGCGTGCACCTGATCCTGGCCACCCAGCGCCCGTCGGTGGACGTGATCACCGGCCTGATCAAGGCGAACATCCCCACCCGCATCGCGTTCCAGGTCTCCAGCAAGATCGACTCGCGCACGATTCTCGACCAGAGCGGCGCCGAGACCCTGCTCGGCCACGGCGACATGCTGTACCTGCCGCCGGGCACCGCCACGCCGGAACGCGTGCACGGCGCCTTCGTCGACGACCACGAGGTGCACCACGTGGTGGCCTGGCTGAAGTCGCAAGGCGCGCCGAACTACATCGAAGGCGTGCTGGAGGAAGTCCAGGCCACCGGCGACGGCAAGTTCATCAACGACTCGGGCCTGCCGCAGGAAGGCGAAGAGGGCGGCGACGCGGATACCCAGCTGTACGACAAGGCCGTGGCGATCGTCACGCAGACCCGGCGCGCCTCGATCTCCGGCGTGCAGCGGCACCTGCGCATCGGCTACAACCGCGCCGCGCGGCTGGTCGAGCAGATGGAGCAGGACGGCGTGGTCAGCGCCCCGCAGCACAACGGCAACCGCGAGGTGCTGGCGCCGCCTCCGCCGAAGAACTGAAGCCAGCCTTGCAGGGCGGGCACTGCCCGCATCCCGCGAAGCCCGAAGAACATCACCCGCTGCTCCCTACCGATCCGTTAAGCCGGCACTGTCCACAATCCACCGCCACCGCCACGTTCCGGGGAACCCGATGAAACGCTTCATGCTTGTCCTGTCCGCCGTCGTGCTGACGCTGTCGCTGAGCGCCGTGGCGCAGGCTGCCGCTGGTCCGGCGCGCGCGCGGCTGGATGCATTCGCCACCGGCCTGCATTCGCTCACCGGCCACTTCAGCCAGACCCTGACCGACCTCAACGGCCACACCAGCAAGAACAGCTCCGGCACCCTGGCGCTGCAGGCGCCGCGCCAATTCCGCTGGGACACGCTGGCGCCGTACAAGCAGACCATCGTCGCCGACGGCAGCCGGGTGTGGATGTACGACCCGGAACTCGAACAGGTCACCGTGCGCGTGCAAAGCAGCGAAGAGGCGCACAGCCCGCTCACCGTACTGACCGACCTCAGGCAGATGGACAAGGACTTCAAGGTGGTCGAGCAGGGCGAGCACGACGGCCTGGCCTGGCTGCGGCTCAGCTCCACCGCGAAGGACCCGCAGTTCGACTACGCCGACCTCGGCTTCGACGCGAACGGTCTGGCCCGCATGACGTTCCGCGACCAGCTCGGTTCCACCACCGACATCCGCTTCTCCGGCTGGCAGCGCAACGCGCCGATTCCGCCGGCCACCTTCAACTTCGTGCCGCCGAAGGGCGCCGACGTGATCGGCGATGCACCGGTGATCGACGTGCAGCCGCTGAAGGACTGATGCCGCCATGACCGTGCTGCGCAGGTTGCCGCGCTGGGCCTGGATCGGCGGCGGCATACTCGCTTTCATCGCCGGCATGGTCAACGCCGCCGGCTACATGGGTTTTCGCCATCAGTCGATCACCAACCTGACCGGATCCACCAGCCTGCTCGGCATCGCGGTGGGCACCGGCGACGGCGGCGAGACGTGGCACTGGCTGTTGTCGATCGGCGCATTCGTGATCGGTGCCTTGCTCAGCGGCCTGATCGTGCAGCAGCACACGCTGAAGCTCGGCCGACGCTACGGGGTGGCGCTGGTGCTGGAGTCGTTGCTGCTGTTTGCCGCGGTGCCGCTGCTGGACGCCGGCAGCTCGTACGGCCTGGACCTGGCCGCGATGGCGGCCGGGCTGCAGAACGGCATGGCCAGCACCTACAGCGGCATGGTGTTCCGTACCACCCATGTCTCGGGCATGTTCACCGACCTGGGCATCTACATCGGCCAGCGCCTGCGCGGGCTGGAAGTGGATACCTTGCGCATCCGCGTCTGCCTGCTGGTGGTCGGCACCTTCACGTGCGGCAGCGCGGTCGGTGCGTTGCTGTTCCGCGTGCTCGGCGAGCGCACCCTGCTGATCCCGGCCGTGCTGACCGGCTTGTGCGGCGTGGGCTACGGCGTCTACCGCCAGTACACGCTGATACGCGGAATCGACGCCGACGCGGCTTGACCGTCGCGCGGCTCAGCTGGCGATGGCGCAACGGTTGCGGCCGGCACGCTTGGCCTCGTACAACGCCTTGTCGGCGCGCGACAGCCATTGCTCGATCGACTCGCCCGGACGCAGCGCGGCGACGCCGATGCTGGCGGTCACCGGGATCGAGCGCCCGTCGTGGTTCACCGTGGTGGCGGCCAATGCCGTGCAGATGCGCTCGGCGATGTCCCGTGCCAGAGGCAAGCTGGTGTCGGGCAGGCACAGCACGAATTCCTCGCCGCCGTAGCGGCCCACCAGGTCGCCTTGCCGGCAGTGCTGCTTGATCACCTCGATCGCGCCGCGGATCACCGCGTCGCCGGCCAGGTGTCCGTGGGTGTCGTTGATCAGCTTGAAGCGGTCCAGGTCGAACAGCGCGATGCAGGCCGATCCGCCCTGTGCCCGTTCGCGCTCGAGCCCGGCCAGTTCCAGGAAGCGGCGGCGGTTGTAGACACCGGTCAGCCCGTCGGTGCTGGCCAGTTCGTCCAGGCGGCGGTTCGCGACGAGCAGATCGCGCGTGCGCTCGTCGACCTGCCGCTGCAACTGGACCGCCTGTCGCCCCAGGTACAGGGTGCGCAGATGCACCAGCGCGGCGATCAGCGCCGCCAGCAGCAGGGCGGCGACGATCCGGCTGAGCGTGGTTTCGTACCAGCGCGGCTTGACCGTGACCGCCAGGTCGGTCTCGACCGTGTGCGGCTGCAGGCCACGGGTGGCGGCGCGCAGGCGCAGCCGGTAGTTGCCGTGCGGCAGGCTGGTGTAGATGGCGCTGGGCAGGTTGCCCTTGGGGATGACCGTCCAGTCCTCGTCGAGGCCGTCCATGCGATAGCTGTAGGCGGTCTCCATCGGCGCCTGATAGTCGAGCAGGGCGAAGTCCAGGCGCAGGTTGCGGTTGCCCCGGTCCAGCCTGATCTTCGCGTTGCCGGCGGGCAGCTTGCCGAACGGCATCGCCACGCCGTTGACCACGGCATGGGTGACTGCCAGCGGTGCGGCGGCGCTCGGCAGCGGTTGCCAGTGCGGGCGGATCACGGTCAGCCCGCCCAGCCCGCCGAACAGCAGTTCTCCGCCGGGCGCGCGGGCCGCGGCGACGTTGACGTAGCTGGCGATGTGCAGGCCGTCGCGGGTGCCGAGGTTGGCCACCTCGTGCGTATCGCCGTCGATCCTGGCCACGCCGCTGGACAGGCTGGCCCAGAGCCGGCCGCGGTCGTCGGCCAGCACCGCGTTGACCTTGTCGCTGGACAGGCCTTGCGCCAGGCCTATCGTCTGGAATTTCCACGCTTCGCCGCCGGCCGGGGGATCGACCACGCCCAGTCCGCCGAATGTGCTGACCCATACCTGCCCATGCGGGCCCCTGCTGATCGAACCGATCAAGTCCTGCGGCAGGCTGGTGGCCTCGTCGGCGCGGTGGCGCAGGTTGGTGAAGTGGCGCGGCAGGCTGTCGCCGCTGGCGATGCTGAGGCCGCGGCCGGTGCCGTACCACCAGTCGTTGCCCACCTTTGCGATGTGCCGCACGGTGTCGCTGGCCAGGCTGGCCGGGTCGTCCGGCACGTGGCCGGCGTGCTCCAGCACGCGGGTGCGGATGTCGTAGCGGTAGATGCCGTCGTAGGTGCCGATCAGGAGGCGCGGGCCATCCGGCTGCAGGCTCAGCACCGGCTTGTCGTGCAGCGCCGGCAGCACCGAATCCTCGATCGCCAGCGTATCCGGGTCGATCCGCGCCAGCCCCTGGGTGCCGACCCAGATCGAACCGTCGGCGGCTTCGGCGAGGCTGCGCACGTCGCGTTGCGTCTGGCTGCCGTCCAGGTGAAGGTGGCGCATGCGGCCGGCCTTCAGGTCGATCACGTCGATGTGGCCGGCGCCGAGGCCGAGCCAGATCCGCCCGCGCGAATCGACGAAGATGCTGTGTACGTTGGTGTCGGACAGCGCATTCTGTTCCAGCGGCGAAGGCAGCAGCGAGAACGCGGTGCGCGCCTGCGGATTGTGGCGGGCGACGCCCAGGTCGGTGGCTGCCCAGATATTCCCCGAGCGGTCGCGCAGCAGTGCGCGCACCGAGTCGCCGGGCAGGGACGAGGGCACTGCCGGGTCGTGGTCGATCCATTGCACGCCGGGCTCGCCGGGCGCGTACTCGAGCACGCCGCCGCCGTCGGTGGCGATCCATACCTCGCCGGCGCTGGTCTGCAGGAAGTCGCGCACGGTCGAGTGGCGTGCGCTGTCCGGGTAGCCGCTGAAGCCCGGCACGCCGTGCCAGCGGCCGTCGGTATCCCGGTACGCCGCGCCGGCCTGGCCGCTGCCGGCCCACAGGCGGCCTTCGCGATCCTGCATGATCGCCCAGATCTGGTTGCGCAACACCGTGGCGGCGGGCGTGTCCGGTGTCGCGGGCCGCACGAAGGCATCCGTGCCTGCGCGGCGGACGAACAGGCCGTCGTTGTTGCCCAGCCACAGGTTGCCGTGCCGGTCCTGCATCACGCTGAAGTTGCGCGGCGCGGGATCCGCTCCGGTGTCCACCCGGCGGATCTTGCCGGTGCGCAGATCGAGATGGTCCAGTCCGTCCTCGGTGGCGATCCAGACGCCGCCGGCGTGATCGTCGTCCAGCGCGAAGACCTTGCGGTCGGAGAGGCCGTCGGCGCCGACCGGATAGACATGGAAGCTGTTGTCCGCCGGCTCGAACCGGGCCAGGCCGCCGGCATTGGTGCCGATCAGCAGGCTGCCGTCCGGCAGCGCGAGCAGGCTGCGCACGTAGGCGTCGGGCAGGCCGGGGGCCTTGCCGCTGCTGGCGCCAAACACCTGCAGGCGGTAGCCGTCGTAGCGCACCAGGCCGCCCATGGTGCCGATCCAGATCAGGCCATCGCGGTCCTGCGCAATCGCGGTGGTGATCGAATGCGGCAGGCCGTCGGAAATGCCGACCTGGTCGAACCAGGGCGCGTCGAACGGAGCCCAAGGATCGCCGCTGCCGGCGCTGGCCGGGGTGCACAGGAAAAACAGCAGAAACAGGCCGGCAAGACGCAGGCCGGCAAGACGCAGGCAGAAACGGCGGCGACGGAAGCGCGCGCCGGTCATGCGTCGCGCAACCTGCCCGGCAGGCGTGCGCCGGCACGGCCTGTCGCGATCATCCATCCGGAAGGAAACTGCCCCCTTGCCTTCACCTGCGTCCTGTCCCCGACAGCGCGTAGCGGGCCAAGCACCGCTGCGTGGCGGGATCATACCGGCAATCGGCGGCGGCCAGATGAACCGGCAGGCATGGCTTATCATGCCCGGATGCCCCGTCCTGTCTCGCCATCCACCCCCGGCCTGTTCGCCGAACCCGATGCGCTCAAGCCGCTGGCCGAGCGCATGCGCCCGCGCAGCCTCGATGAAATCGTCGGCCAGCAGCGGCTGGTCGGTCCGGACAAGGCGCTGCGCCGCGCGCTGGAGGCCGGCAAGATCCATTCGATGGTGCTGTGGGGCCCGCCCGGCTGCGGCAAGACCACGTTGGCCTTGCTGGTGGCGCGTTATGCGGACGCGGATTTCCGCGCGATCTCGGCGGTGTTGTCCGGCTTGCCGGACGTGCGCAAGGCGCTGGCCGAGGCCGAGGTGAACTTCGCCCAGGGCCGGCGCACCGTGCTGTTCGTCGACGAGGTGCACCGCTTCAACAAGACCCAGCAGGATGCCTTCCTGCCGCACATCGAACGCGGCGTGATCATCTTCATCGGCGCCACCACCGAGAACCCCTCGTTCGAGCTGAACTCCGCGCTGCTGTCGCGCTGCCGCGTGCACGTGCTGGAACCGATCTCCACCGACGACATCGTTGCCGCGCTGAAGCGCGCGCTGGCCGACGGCGAGCGCGGCCTTGGCGAGTTGCAGCTGCAGGTTTCCGACGAATCGCTGGACTCGATCGCCCAGGCCGCCGACGGCGACGTGCGCCGCGCGCTGACCCTGCTGGAAATCGCCGCCGAATTAGCCGACGACAAGCGCATCGACGAAGCCACCCTGGCCCAGGTGCTGGCCGACCGCACGCGCCGCTTCGACAAGCAGGGCGAGCAGTTCTACGACCAGATCTCGGCGCTGCACAAATCCGTGCGCTCGTCCGACCCGGATGCGGCGGTGTACTGGCTGTGCCGGATGCTCGACGGCGGCGTCGACCCGCTGTACCTGGCCCGGCGGCTGACTCGCATGGCGGTGGAAGACGTCGGCCTGGCCGAGCCGCGCGCGTGGCGCATGGCGCTGGACGCGTGGGATACCTACGAACGCCTGGGCAGCCCCGAAGGCGAACTCGGGCTGGCCCAGCTGGCGATCTGGCTGGCCATCTCGCCCAAGAGCAACGCCGCCTACATGGCCTACAACAAGGCCCGCGACGCGGTGCGCAGCGGCGGCACGCTGGAAGTGCCGATGCACCTGCGCAACGCGCCGACGAAATTGATGAAAGGCCTCGGCTACGGCAAGGGCTACCAGTACGACCACGACGCCGAAGGCGGCATCGCGCTGGACCAGCAATGCCTGCCCGACGAATTGGCCGGCAGCGTGTTCTACGAGCCGGTCGAGCGCGGCCTGGAGCTGCAACTGCGCGAAAAGCTGCTGGCCCTGCGCGCCGCCCGCGCCAAGGCCCGCGGCAAGTAATCCCGGCTGCTGCGCGCGCCCTTGCCGCCGTCCCGGTGCCCGGCATAGATTCGCCGCATCAACCGGGGAGGGTGAGCCATGCGCGTACTGATAGCAGGTCTGATCGGCGGCATCGTGATGTTCGTGTGGGGCGTGGCGGCGCACATGGCGCTGGGGCTGGGCGAGACAGGCATCCATCTGCCGGCCAACGAAAACGCCGTCTTGAGCAGCCTGCATGAAGGGCTCGGCAACCAGTCCGGCATCTACATCCTGCCGTCGCTGGATCCGAAGAAGATGGGCGACGAGGCGGTGCTCAAGGCCTACTCGGAAAAGGCGGCGACGTCGCCGTATGCCTTCGTGGTCTACCTGCCGCAAGGCGAGGACATGATGCAGATGGGGCCGCAGATCGGCCGGCAGTGGGCGTCCGACACGCTCGCTGCGCTGGCACTGGCCTTCATGCTGGGGCTGGCCGGGCTGGGTTTCCGGCGACGCGTGGCGCTGGCAGCCGTGGCGGCGGTATTCGCCTGGCTGTGCACGATGGTGCCGTACTGGAACTGGTATCGCTTCCCGCTCGATTTCACACTGGCTGCACTGGTCGAGCAACTCGTCGGCTGGCTGCTCGCCGGCGCCGCGATGGCCTGGTGGCTGGGTCGCAGCGAACGCAGGCTGGCCAGCTGAGCCGCCTCGCTCTTTCCTCGCGGAGATGCCTTTCTCTCTCCCCCTGCGTGTAGCAGGGGAGGGGTGAAAGCGTGCGTTGCATTGCGGGCATAGCCACCCGGCAGCGATAATTCACGGTTCAAGCCTTCACCTGGACTTTGATCATGCTGGATCCCGCCCTGCTGCGTTCGCGCCTCGCCGAAACCGCGGCACGCCTCGCCGAAACCCGTGGCTACACGCTCGACGTGTCCCTGGTCGAGTCGCTGGAGAGCCGCCGCAAGCAGCTGGCGATGGAGACGCAGGAGTTGCAGAACCTGCGCAACACGCGCTCCAAGGCGATCGGCCAGGCCAAGGCGAAGGGCGAGGATGTGGCGCCGCTGATGGCCGAGGTCGCCGGCATCGGCGACAAGCTCAAGGCCAACGAGCTGGCACTGGCCGATGCGCAGGCGAAGCTGGCCGAGATCGCGCTGGGCATTCCCAACATCCCGCACGAGTCCGTGCCGGTCGGCAAGGACGAGCACGACAACGTCGAAGTCAGCCGCTGGGGCACGCCGCGCGATTTCGCGTTCGCGGCAAAGGATCACGTCGAACTGGGCGAACGCCACGGCTGGCTCGACGGCGACGCCGGCGCCAAGCTGTCCGGCGCGCGCTTCACCGTGCTGCGCGGCCAGCTCGCGCACCTGCATCGCGCGCTCGGCCAGTTCATGCTCGACCTGCACACCGGCGAGCATGGCTACCTCGAATGCAACGTGCCGGTGATCGTCAACGCCGACAGCATGCAGGGCACCGGCCAGCTGCCGAAGTTCGAGGAAGACCTGTTCGCCACCGACGTCGGCGAGACGAAGCGCTACCTGATTCCCACCGCCGAAGTCTCGCTGACCAACCTGGTGCGCGACACCATCCAGGACGCCGACGCGCTGCCGCTGCGCATGACCGCGCACACGCTGTGCTTCCGCGCCGAGGCCGGCAGCTACGGCCGCGACACCCGCGGCATGATCCGCCAGCACCAGTTCGAGAAAGTCGAGATGGTGCAGATCGCCCGCGCCGGCGACTCCTACGCGCAGCTGGAGGAAATGGTCGGCCACGCCGAGAAGGTGCTGCAGAAACTCGGCCTGCCGTACCGCAAGCTGTTGTTATGCACCGGCGACATGGGTTTCGGCTCGACCAAGACCTACGACCTCGAAGTGTGGCTGCCCAGCCAGCAGGCCTATCGCGAGATCTCCAGCTGCTCCAACTGCGAAGACTTCCAGGCGCGCCGCCTGCAGGCTCGCGTGCGCAACGCCGATACCGGCAAGCCCGAACTCGTGCACACCTTGAACGGCTCCGGCCTCGCCATCGGCCGCACCCTGATCGCGGTGATGGAGAACTACCAGAACGCCGACGGCTCGATCGACGTACCCGACGCGCTGCGCCCGTACATGGCCGGCCTGGACCGCATCGCATGAACACGCCGGCACCCGCGCGCGGCAGCTGGGGCAGGGTGGAGTTCTACACCAGCTTCTTCCTGCTGGCGGTACTGGCCACGGTGATCGGCATGCGGCTCGGCTTCGAAAGCGTGTGGCGCCTGCCCACGCTCGACCTCGACCTGTCCGTGGTCGCGCTGGCGCTGGTCCTCGCCAGCTTCTGGCTCGCCCGCCACAGCCGCCGCTGGCGCCTGGCCATCATCGCCTTCGCCAGCGCCACCCAGCTGGTGCCGATGGTCGTGCGCGAACCCATCCTGCTGCTGCCATTGCTGGGTGCGCTGGTCCCGGTGGGAATCCTAGTGGGGTGCCTGGTGGCGTTGTCGAAGAAAGATTCCGGCACCCGTCCGCCGCAGGGTTCCTGATAAACTTCCACGCCTGCTGGCAACCCAATCTGCCGGCGATAGTCATGGAGAGATGGCCGAGCGGTTTAAGGCAGCAGTCTTGAAAACTGCCGTAGTGGTAACACTACCGTGGGTTCGAATCCCACTCTCTCCGCCAGAAAAGCAAAACGCCCCCACGTGGGGCGTCTTGCTTTTCTGATGGTGACGACTGGATGAGAACCCGTGGTGGAGCGCCGAACCTACGCTCGCGCGCGTGTTCCTTTCAAGCGTCCAGCTCCAGCCGCGGCGCTCTTCGCCTTCTTGGCGGCAGTAACTGCGACTGACGTTTTGGGCTTCGCTGGCTTCTTTGTTGCTGCCGTGGCCTTCTGCTTGGTTACCGGTTTCACCGCCATCCGCAACCCAAGCGCGCGCACCACTTTCCCCACAGTGGCATATCCGGGTGTTGCGCCTGGCTTCAGCGCCTTGTAGAGGCTCTCGCGGCCAACTCCGGCATCCTTGGCAAGTTGCGACATGCCGCGGGCTTTGGCTACGTGCCCAAGGGCCCGAAGGAACTCGTCGTCGTCGCCATCGGCCATCACCTGGGATAGATACTCGGCAATGGCTTCCTCGCTGTCCAGGTAGTCGGCAACATCGAAGGTCGTAAGTTGAAGGGCCATGTCAGACCTCCTTTGCAAGCTGAGCGGCGCGCTTGATATCGCGCTGCTGGGTTTTCTTGTCGCCGCCGCATAACAGAATAACGATGGCGTTGCCCCGCAACGTGAAGTAGGTGCGGTAACCGGGGTCGACGTCGATCCGCATTTCAGAGACGCCCTCGCCAACGGGTTTCACATCACCCAGATTGCCGGTGGCAGCGCGATCAAGACGGCGTGCGATGGCGATGCGCGCCTTCAGGTCGCGCAAGCTCTTGTGCCAGACAGCGAACTCTTCCGTGAGCTGGACGATGTAGGGCATGTCGTCGATTGTATCCGATCGGATACAGTTCGCAAGGACTTCGAATCACGCTAACCGGAGCTAATCAGGTCCGCGTCACTTTCCTGGCTCCATTCTGCAGATCGGCGCTATCGGCTCAGACCCGCGGGCACGGTGGCCCCATCGACGCCGATATCCCAACAATCTCCGCCGACCGAAATCCTCCCGGCATGGATATCCAGCGACCCGGCGCCGACCAAATTTCACTCGGCGGGGGCATCCGGATACTCGAAGTGGATGTCTGGATACCCCGGCGGGAATATCCGCCACTCGGTGCCGACTGACATGCCGTCGACGGGGATATCCCGGTACCTGGCGTCGACTGAAATCCAGTCGGCGGTGACGTTCCGACACCTGGCGGGGATGCGCGGCTACCCGACGCCGACTGAAATCCAGTCGGCGCCGATACGCCGCCCGGTCAAGACGATCGGTGGTGCGGCTGACGGCGTGCCGCAGAGGCCCGCCGGTCGCCGGCAGGGTGATTTCACGCACGCAATCCCAACAAGAGGCTTTTTTGGCGAAAAAAGTCGGAGTAGCTTGCCGAAGGGGGATACAGAGGCCAATGAGAGGGGGGGAAAGAAGATGCTCAACCATACAGGTGTCAACGTAGTGCTTTTGCGCGCGGTGCGGGCGGCGCTTGCCGCCGCCACGCTGCTCGCGTGTTCGGCGCAGGCGCAGGATCCGGGAGCGTCGGACAGCAGGCAGGCCACGGCCCGCCAGGCGAGCGGAACGCAGGAACGCAGCAATGCGGAGAAAGAAAAGTCGACCACCAACCTGCAGGAGGTCGTGGTGACCGGCACGCATCGGGCCGGCCTGTCGCCGACCGAGTCCATCTCGCCGATCGACGCGTTCAGCGGCAGCCAGATCGCGAACCAGCCATCGGCGGATTTGACCGATGCGCTGACCAATATCGTGCCGTCGCTGACCACCCAGCGCTTTCCCATCGCCGACGGCACGGCGTTCGTGCGGCCGGTGTCGTTGCGCAACCTGTCGCCCGACCAGACCCTGGTGCTGGTCGACGGCGTGCGCTTCCATCGTTCGGCGTTGGTCAACCTGCAGATCGATCCGCTCGGCACCTTCAACCAGGGCGCGCAGGCGGTCGATTTCTCGGTGTTTCCGTCCAACGCGATCGAGCGCGTCGAGGTGCTGCGCGACGGTGCCTCGGTGCTGTACGGATCGGATGCGATCGCCGGCGTGGTCAACGTCATCCTCAAGAAGGCACCCACGGGCGTGACGGTCAGCGCGGAGCTGGGCAAGTACGGCAAGGGCGATGGCAATCTGCGGCGCTACGACGCCGACGCGGGGCTCCCGCTCGGCACCGACGGCTTCGTGCACGTGAGCGCCGAGCGCGAGACGACCGACCCCACCTCGCGCGGCGTGCCGCAGGGCGGCGCGGCGGCCGTCGCGGCGGTGGTGGGCGCGAACCTGGTGCCGTACGACGGCCTCGGCCAGCGCTGGGGTGACCCGCAGACCAAGACGAACAAACTGTTCGTCAACGCGGGCCTGCCGCTGACCGGCGATGTGCAGCTTTACGGTTATGGCAGCTTCATGGACAAGAAGGTGTTGTCCAGCTTCTTCTATCGCAACCCGGTACTGTCGCCGCAGTACGGCATCAGCGGTCGTTCGACGCTGGTCAGTTATGCCGACGGCACCCTGACACCCGCAGACGCGCCGCAGTCGCTGGTGGACAGCATCGTGGCGGGCGGCGGCAACCCGGCGAATTACCTGACAGCCAACGCCGCGAGCCCGAGTGGCTGGGTGCTGCTCAATCCGATCTACACGAAGTTCCCTGGCGGCTACAGCCCGCTGTTCGGCGCCGACATCGCCGATCACCAGCTGGTCGGCGGCGTGCGCGGCGGCGGGCAGAGCAATCTGCAGTGGGACGTGCACTACCGTACCGGCAGCAACGAGGTCGACTACCGGCTGCAGGGTTCGATCAACCCGAGCCTGGGCAGCCTTTCGCCCACGAGCTTCCGCCCCGGCAAGCTGACCCAGCGCGAGCAGGGTGCAGGCGCGGATTTCGTCCGTTCGTTCGACAACTCGCCGCTCACGCTCGCCTTCGGCGCGCAGTGGCGCCAGGAAACCTACATCATCCACCAGGGCGATCCGGGTTCGACCGAGGTGGGGCCGACCGCGTCGGTGTTCGGCGTGGGGTCGGACGCCTTCCAGGGCTTTCCGGCCAACGCGGCGGGGAGGTTCACGCAGAACAGCGATTCTGCCTACTTCGACGCCGAGACGAACCTCACCGACAAGTGGTCGGGTGCGGCGGCGGTGCGCTACGAGCATGCGGACGGCTACGGTTCCAAGGTGGTGTACAAGCTTTCCAGCCGTTACGCGTTCACCGACGCGTTCGCGCTGCGCGGTACGTACAACACCGGCTTCCGCACACCGACCCCGGGCCAGGCAAACACGCTGAATGTCACCACCACGGCGAACGCCCAGGGCGGCCTGATTCCCAGCGGCACCTATCCGGTCGACAACCCGGTGGCGCGCGCGCTCGGCTCGACGCCGCTGAAGACCGAAACGTCGAAGAGCCTGTCCGTGGGCGCCGTGTGGACGCCGGTCGACAACCTCACGACCACCCTGGACTACTACCGGATCAGGATCGACGACCGCATCGGCCTGGTCAGCAACAGCGTGACCCAGGCTACCGTCGACCAACTCGCCGCCGGCGGTTACCCGAACGCGCAGCTGCTGCTCGGCAGCGACGCCAGCTATTTCGGCAATGCGTTCGGATCCGACATCCACGGCATCGACTTCGTGGTCGACACAAGGCACCAGCTGGGCAACGGCACGCTCAACGTCGACTTCCGCTACAACCGCAATACGCAGAACGTGGTCAAGGTACAGCCGGACACGCTCAACAACGATTTCGTGTACGACCTCGAACACCAGGTGCCCAAGAGCCGGTCGGTGCTCAGCTTCGACTACGGGCTGCACCGGTTCGACGCCATCGCGCGGATCAACCATTACGGCGGCTGGAGCACCACGGTCGGTTTGTTCGGCAGCAACAATCCGCCGGACGACGTGAATCACTACAGCGGCAAGACGCTGCTCGACCTGGAGGCGCGTTACAAGTTCAACGACACCTTCTCGGTGGCGGTCGGAGGCAACAACGTCTTCAACACCTACCCCGGCAAGGAGCAGAACGGCACGCTGCAATTCCTTGGCGTCAAGTACGCGCTCACCTCGCCATTCGGTTTCAACGGCGCGTTCTGGTACGTGCGCATGACGGCCAGCTTCTGACCGGCCATCGCCTGCTGAGGTCATCCCCCCGGGCGCGCCCGGGGGGATGGCGGCCGGTGGAGCCTGCGCGCGCCATCCGGCGTGGCTTGCCCGCCATTCGGCTCATCGCCTTGCGCGCCTTCAGCTACACGCCGTAGTACTCCCGGTACCAGCTCACAAAGTTGGCAATGCCCGTGCCTACCGAAACCTTCGGGGCATACCCGACCGCCCGGATAAGTTCCGACACGTCCGCCTCGGTATCGGGCACGTCGCCCGCCTGCAGGGGCAGCATCTCCATTTGCGCCTTGCGTCCGAGGCACTCCTCCAGCACCGCGATGTAGCGCAACAACTCCACCGGTTGCGCATTGCCTATGTTGTACAGCCGGTAGGGAGCGACGCCGCTGCTGGCCGGGTCGGGAAGATTTCCATTCCAGTCGTTGTCCTTGCCCGGCAGCGTATCCAGCGTACGGATCACGCCTTCCACGATGTCATCCACGTAGGTGAAGCTGCGCCTGTGCCGGCCATGGTTGAACACCTTGATCGGTTCGCCGGCCAGAATCGCCCTGGTGAACAGGAACAGCGCCATGTCCGGGCGCCCCCATGGACCGTAGACCGTGAAGAAGCGCAGCCCCGTGCACGGGATGCCGTACAGGTGCGCATAACTGTGCGCCATCTGCTCGTTGGCTTTCTTGGAAGCGGCGTAGAGGGTCAGCGGGTGCTCGGTGGGCTGGTGCTCGGAAAACGGCATGGCGGTGTTGGCGCCGTATACCGAACTGGTGGAGGCAAAGACCAGGTGTTCCACGTCATGCTGGCGGCAACCTTCCAGGATGTGCAGAAACCCGGTGACGTTGCTGGCCACGTAGATGTGCGGGTTTTCGGCCGCGTAGCGCACGCCGGCCTGGGCAGCCAGGTTGATCACGCGCCGCGGCTTGTGCGTGGCGAAGGCGCTTTCCACTGCCGCGCGATCGGCCAGGTCGGCATGAATATGCGTATAGCCCGGGTGCGCCATGAAACGCGCCAACCGCGCTTTCTTCAGGTTGACGTCGTAGTAGTCATTGAGGCTGTCGAAACCGACGACTTCGTCGCCGCGTTCGAGCAGTTGCAGCGCGACGTGTGAACCGATGAAACCGGCGGTGCCGGTAACCAGCACTTTCATGGCAGGAAATCCTGTTCAAAGGCGACCGTCGACCGCCTCGCGCGGCAGCAGGCATTTCACGTCGTAGATCACCGAGGCGGCCTTGCCGAGCGCGCGGATGCCAGAAGGGCCCATGTCGACAAATTGCTGATGGCCGACGGCGACGATCACCGCGTCGTAGCTGTCGGCCTGCGGCTGCGCGACGGGCGTGATGGCATATTCGTGCTCGGCCTCGGCGGCATTGATCCATGGATCGTGGACATCGACATGGGCGTTGTAACCGCGCAATGCCAGCACGATGTCGACCACGCGGGTGTTGCGCAGGTCCGGGCAGTTCTCCTTGAACGCCAGGCCCAGGATCAGCACACGCGCCTGCACCGGGTTGATGCCTTTGCGCACCATCAGGCGAATCACTTCGCCTGCGATATACGGCCCCATGCCGTCGTTGGTGCGGCGGCCCGCCAGGATCACGTCCGAGTGGTGGCCTACCTCCTGCGCCTTGTGGGTAAGGTAGTACGGATCAACGCTGATGCAGTGACCGCCCACCAGGCCCGGACGGAACGGCAGGAAGTTCCACTTGGTGCCGGCCGCCTGCAGCACCTCCAGCGTGTCGATGCCCAACTTGTTGAACAGGATGGCCAGATCATTGACCAGGGCGATGTTGAGATCGCGCTGGGTGTTCTCGATGACCTTGGCGGCTTCGGCCACCTTCAACGAACTGGCCTTGTACGTGCCGGCGGTGATCACCGAACCATACAGCTGGTCGACAAAATCGGCGATCTCCGGCGTGGAGCCGGAGGTGACCTTGCGGATACTGGTGACACGATGCTGCTTGTCGCCCGGATTGATGCGCTCGGGGCTGTAGCCGGCAAAGAAATCGCGGTTGTAGGCCAGGCCGGAACCTTTTTCGAGTATCGGAATGCACACTTCTTCCGTGCAACCGGGATACACGGTGGACTCGTACACCACCACGTCGCCGGGCTTGAGCACCCGGGCCAGGGTTTCGCTGGCCTTGATCAGCGGCGTCAGATCCGGGCGCTTGGCGATATCGATCGGGGTGGGCACCGTGACGATGTAGAAGTTGCGATCCCGCAAGTCTTCGAGTTCGGCGCTGAAACGAAGATGCGTGGCTTCGGCAAGCTCCGCGGCGTCGACTTCCAGCGTATTGTCGCGGCCGACGGCCAACTCGCCGATCCTGGCCTTGTTGATGTCGAAGCCGACGGTGTCGTAGCGCTTGCCGAACTCCACTGCGAGCGGCAATCCGACATAACCGAGACCCACGATGGCGAGCTTGGTGTTTTCCAGTTTTCGCATACAGTCATCCCGAGTTGATTTGGATAGCCATCTTGGATGTGCATGGTGTTCGGGCGAATATAGATCCTGATCTGGCCGCGAATCAAAGCGCCGGTAATGCGCAAACAGCCTGAATGGCGGTGAAAGTGCGCTTTGTGCGCCCCTGCGATGAATCGCAGTGAATTTCTCTCGGCCGATGCACGGAGTTCCGTCCGCAGGCGACTCTGTATCCGCATGCCGTAATGGCCACGCGCAGTTGGAATTGCGTGCGCATGCAGCGTGAGTCAGCGTTCTTGACGTGGGCTAACCCTTGCGTTTGCGCCAACGCATCGCGGACTATGCCAAGGTATGGCGTGCACATACCGTGCACGTTTCCAGGCGGCGGATACGCAACTGTCTCGGGTCGAAACGAGTGACGGCGGGCGTCCCGAAGTATTGCGGGCGGCTCATGTTTTACCTCGCCGCGGGCCGATTCGGCGTGACGCGTTTTCCATGGCGAGCGGCGGGCGAGCGGCGGCTTGAGATACGGCGACACGGCTGGCCGCGGCGCCATCAGAAGGCTGTCTTGTAGCGGGGCAACGTCCGTGCCGGGCCAAACCCGGCCGGCGGATGTTCTGCAGCCGGATCGTTCCCGGCGTCAGTGCAGAATGTTCAGATGGAACATCAGCCAACCGGCCAACGCACTGAGCACCAGACAAACAGCAAGCCAGAATCCTCGGGAGTTTTTATCCCAGGCAGGCTTTTTCTTGTCGTTTCCCATGTTTTTTTCGCACCAGACAGGTGGCAGCCGAACACGACGTGGATGGTTGCTAACGAGGGCTAGTATCGTGCCAAACCAAGGTGCAGACGCTGTTGGACATTGAATATGGCGACTCCAGGTACCGATTTGCGATGGATGCCGCAGTTTGACTCGAGTGCCAAAGTGGGACAGTGCGTGGCGGGGCGCGCTGGTTTGCATAGAGTGTAACGGCTCAGCGCTTTCTGCACAGGCAGGCCGCAAAAGTACCGCGATGGGCGGCATGGTTCCTCGGACATGCGTATCTGGCGTTCGGCCATGCCGCGCTGCCGCGCATGGCCCTCGGCGTGGGAACTCCTGCTCCGTCCGCCAGCGCGGTGCAGCGGCGGCCGGTGAGCATCCGGCCGTTTGTTCGGGCGAAGAAGGAACGATCAGGCAGATGCCCCCTCGTGATTCTTCATGGGCCGACGGCCTTCTTCGACTTCATTGCGAATGGCCTTCCATATCTCATGGTGTTGTGGCGACACTCGATCACGTCGGCCATGCGATGACTGGAAAGATCAGCCTGTGCGTGGCGATTCCATCGTCGTTGATTCCGGGTCGGATGTCGCCAACTCATGCCGATTTCACTTGCTGGCAGATCCCAGGCTGCGCGTTTTGTCGTGTTATCCATAATCAATCAACGTCGCCATATATTCGATGGCTCGTGATGTTTCCTTCACACGGCATGTGGCATCCACTGATCCATTTTCATGTCTGATTCTCAATCCGGTTATTGAACCGCGGGGTTCGGGAAGCCCGGCCGCAGAAAAATGAATTTACGCTTTACCGGGCGCCGACTGCCTGGTCGAAATCCCGGATTTACTGCGTTACGTGTTGTTTAATGTCGATTCCAGGATGGCCTAGTGGATTGTAATCTTCGAGGCCTATTAACCATGAAAAAAAGTCGCGCCTTTATCATTCTGAGTTTCGCGTTGCTCGTTAACGGTTGCGTGTTGGCGCCGGGACAACGCATGTCTGGCGAAGGGCTGGTTCGCGGTACACCGACGGACAGCAGCCAGGTCCAGTTGGTGACGATCACTCCGCAACTGTTGACGCAGGACAATGCAGCGGTATTGAGCGCCACGGTGCCGCAGGCGCTGTTGTCGTACAAGCCGGAGCCTTACCGCGTTGGCCCCGGCGATACGCTCTACATCACGGTCTGGGACCATCCGGAACTGACATCGCCTGCCGGATCACAGCAGCAGACGGCAGCCAATGGCCGCTTGGTTCGTTCGGATGGCACGATGTTCTATCCGTACGTGGGTTCCGTGAAAGTCGCGGGAATGACGATCGAAGAGGTGCGCCAGGACATCAGCACGAAGATCGCCAAGTATGTGGAGAGGCCGCAGGTGGATGTCGGCGTCGTCGGCTATAACAGCCAGCACGTGCTGCTGCAGGGTGCTTTCAAGAATACCGCTCCGCAGCCGATCACGACGGTTCCGCTGACCTTGGGGCAGGCGCTTGGCACGGCAGCGGTCAATGCCGATCAGGCCAACATGTCCGATCTGATATTGACCCGCGACGGGCAGGATTACCACCTGGACCTGACTGCCTTGGGCAACGGCCACGGCATTGCGCAGGATATTTACCTGAAGCCGGGAGACCGCCTGCTGCTTCCTTTCAACGACACCCAGGAGGTGTACGTGATGGGAGAGGTGCTGCATCCCCTGGCCGTCACCTTCAGGAGCGTTTCCGACATTTCGCTGACGCAGGCGCTGGGTCGCGCGGGCGGCCTCAACCCCGTCACTTCCGATGGCAGGGAGGTGTACGTCATTCGTGGTGCGAAGAATCTGGAAAACGCTCCGGCCAAGGTCTTTCAGCTTGATGCCCGTTCGCCCACGGCGTTCGCACTGGGAGACCAGTTCAGGGTAAAGCCCGGCGACGTGGTGTTTGTCGGCGCGGCTGGCGTGACTCGCTGGAACCGCGTGTTGAGCCAGTTGTTGCCATCGGCCACCCTGCTCAGCAGCGCAGCCGCTGCAAACTACAGCGCGACCCACTGAGGCGATTCAGCCACTCACAGGTGAAGCGAAACCATCGGCCGGCAGCGAGCGCGCTGTCGGTCGATGTCGTGCGAGTGGCCCGCCCCGAAGGGGATGTGCGTAGCCATCCGGTATGCGTATTACTACGGCCTGGCCGTTGCTGCTGCGGGCGGCCAGTCCCTGTCGTTTCGCTCCATGGCGGGCAGGCAGTCGAATTCGCGGTCCGGAAGTCTATTCAGCGCGTGGACAGGCTCCGTTCAGTCCATGAAAATCAGGCCGATTATCGTGGAACGCAATTTGAACAAATGATTGACGAAATGGTCATCTAAGGCATGTGGGGCTGAATAAATGGTTTGCACTACGTAAGCACCAGCACCCAAAGATGGTAGGTTCCTAAGTCTGAGATTAGAACAAGTTCGTTTTTCCTAGCAATGACTGTCGGATTATCCCATGGGCGTCAACTTGTTTTTCCATCGGGTAAAACGGCGATTCGCCAATCATCAATCCACAGGTCCATAGGCGCAGACCGTCGGGGTTTTCACGGCTCGATGTCTGCATCACTCACAATTTGAGCTCGGCTGGAATCAGGGGGATCCACTCGAGGTTGGTCGGAGGTAGAGATGCCATGCACGAACCACGGCTAGTCGTTGATTGTCTGGTTGCTGCATGCACATCGGCCCTGGCCATTGTCGTGCTGCGCCGGTTCGCTGTCTCGCTGGGACTGGTGGATCACCCCGATCAGCGCAAACAGCATATTGGTGACGTGCCGCTGGTTGGGGGACTCGCAATCTTCATGGGAGTGGCCGCAGGGGCGGCTGGCCACGGCCAGTTCCAGGAATTCGAGATGGTTCTGTTGGGCACTGCCGCCGTGCTTGTCATGCTCGGCGCGCTGGATGACCGCTTCGACCTCAGCGTGCGGGATCGACTGCTGATTCAGACCATCGTCATCCTGACGGTCATCGCCAGCACCGGCGTTTACATCCACACGCTGGGGACTCTCTTTGGCCATAAAGTGGCGTTGGGCTGGACCGGCGTTCCGTTGACGGTGATCGCCGTCATCGGCCTGGTGAATGCGTTCAACATGATGGACGGCATCGACGGCCTCGCCGGCAGCCTGGAATTGGTCAGCATCGCCGCCATCATCCTGTTTGCCGATCCCACGCCCTTGCATGGAGTCATCGCGTTGCTGGCCTTGCTGGCCGCCGCGTCGTTGCCTTACCTCGTCGCCAACCAGGGTTTCATGGGCGGAAAGATCTTCCTGGGTGATGCCGGAAGCATGTTGATCGGCTATCTGTTGGCCTGGGCGCTTATCCGCATGAGCCAGATACCCCAGACGCAGTTGTCGCCCGTCAATGTGCTGTGGTGCGTGGCGCTGCCGGTCTTCGACACTTTTGCGGTGATGTATCGGCGCATGCGCCAGGGCAGGTCACCGTTCAAGCCAGATCGTGGGCACATCCACCATATCCTGCTGGGAACGGGCCTTGGACCTCGTACGACCTTGGCTGCACTCGTCGCACTCGCTTCCAGCCTCGCGCTCATCGGTGCATTCATCAGCAGCGCAGCCCACTCGGCGGGTACGAACCTGGCCACATTCTGCGTGGCCATGGGCGTGTACGCGGTGACGGTCACACATGTATGGCTGCGCCAGGAAGCCCGCCAGCGCGGGGCGCCCGATTCGCAACATGCCGTCGACGCGGCCATCAATTCGTCGAACGCCGTCCGGGAATCCGATTCGGATGAGCTTGCCGGGCAGAAGGATGGGCTCATGCTTGAGGAAAGCGACAAAACCGAGGCGTACGGTCCGGCGCGACGATCATCCCGTCGTTGACCCACGGCGGAATGATCCACGGCAGGCACGTCACGCTGGAGAGGATGATTTGCAGGTCTCAGGATCGGGGCCGCCTGACTCCGCGGAACTCGATCGTCGCGCCATTGGCGACCTTCTTTACGCTGCCCTCGACGTCGTTCGCGTACTCGAAAGAGTGTTCCAGCATCAGATGGCCCTTGCTGATGCGCATCTCGTTGCTCGTGCTCAGGAACGACATGGAAGCAGCGCGTGCGCCATGCTTCACCACATTTCCGGAAATGACCACCCGGTCGATCTTCCGTGCATTGTCGGGCGACTTGTCTTCGGCGAAGTTGATGCAGGTCGCGTGGATGTCGGCGAACACGTTGCCCGCGCATACCAGACCGTTCGCGCCAAGCACGCCGATCACGCCCATCTGCGGCCGTATGCCGATGAACGTATTGCCGGTGACCACCGTGTTGATGGCATTCCGGCTGGTTCGGGAAGCGATGGCGCCGAGGCGTATCGCATCGCCGCCTGGCCCGGACCCCGGCGGCGAGCGCTGAAAGGTGCAGCCACTGATCTGCGTGCCGCTCAAGCCCTTGACCGCCACGTCGACGCGTATCGAGTTGAGGAAGTGGCAGTTCAGCACGCTGAGATTGTCCGGCCTGTCCGTGGCGGTCTTGGCCTTGGTCGAGGTGTCGATGCCCCAGTAGCAGTTCGTGAACTCGCAGTCCGACACGACCCAGTCGTGGATGTTGTCGCCGACCTGATGTCCGTTGAAGAACGTGATGCCCGCTGTGTTCACGGAATCGATGTCGACGAATCGGCAACGGGCGATGGTCACGTGGCGGTACACGCTCCAGTTGTGGTCGGGCTCGAAATCGATGCCGCCCACCGAACGGGAAAGTTTCGCGTTGCCGATATTCCGGAAGACGCAGTTCTCCACCGTAAGCCCGTCGCAATCGATGACGGACAACCCGTTGCGGTTGTCCTTGACCGCGCCGTCGAACACGCAGTCGCGCACGGCGATGCGCTGGTTGTGGCGTTCGGTGCTCGCGAGCGTCCCCGAACCGACATACATGCCGTCCCCGCGAAAGCCGTAAAACATCACCCGTTCGACGGTCAGGTCCGAGGTGGCATTGACGGCGAGCAGGTAGAAGTACTGCTCGTAGCCGAATTCGGCCACCCGCCCGTCGAGCTTCAGATCGTGCAGGTGGATGTCGCGCATGTTGTCCGCGACGCGGCGGCTGCCGCCGTCGCGTATGTGGGTGACGAGCATGAACTCGCTGGCCAGCGTCTTGTCGTATGCCTTCAGCTCGCTGGCATGTCCCTCGCCGTACAGCTCGAAGCCGGACTTGAGGTTCAGCTGTTTCACGGGATAGACCCCGGCGGGCACGAACACCTTGCCGGCAGCGGCAATCGCGGCCTGGATGCCGCCTGTGCAGTCGTACGTGCTGTGGCCGGCACGGATGGCGGCATGTTCCGACGCGGGGATGAAATCCAGTACGTTCGCCTTTTGCAACGAGGATGGCATGGCGCAGCCTCCGGTTGTGTAGGACTTCTGTGACGGGAGTGATGGCTCCAGCGGAGCCATCGGTCGAGTCTAACGCGGGAGAAGTTCTGGCTCTGAACCTTACATGACTTGCGTCACGGGAAGGTTCGTCGTGCTGTTTCATATGGACGCCTAAATGGACGATTCGGCGGATGCCTCAGGCAGGTTGCACAGCTCCGCATAGACTGCCATGGTGCGCTGGATGACGATGCGTTCATCGAACTGCGTCCGTGCCTTGCGGCGCGCCGCTTCGCCCAGTCGACGCGCGAATTCGGGGTGGTCCTGCAGCCGCGCGATCGCCTGCGCCAGCGCGTCGCTGTTTCCCAGCGGAACCAGCAGTCCGTCGACGCCGTCGGATACCACTTCGCGACAGCCCGGCACATCCGTGGTGATCAATGGAAGCCCGCAGGCGGCCGCCTCGACCAGGGTCCGCGGCAATCCTTCTCGATAGCTCGGCAGCACCACGATATCGACCGATCCGAGCAGGCCGATCATGTCGTCGACGTGGCCGAGCCAGGTCAGCAGGCCCTCGTCGACCCATCCGCGTATCGTCAGCTCGGGCACCGCGGCGGGGTTGCCGGGATCCGGCGTGCCGGCGAGCAGGGCATGGAGCGTGCGGCCCTGGCGGCGCAGCTGCCGGATCGCGGCGACGTATTCGCCGACGCCCTTGTCCCAGAGCAGGCGGCTGGCCAGCAGCACGCGCGGGCATCCATCGTCGGATGCCTGCCGGGATATCCCGGCGAATTGCGCGCAATCCACGCCCGAGCCGCGAATCAGGCGGATATGTGCCGGGTCGACCAGTCCGGCCCGCCGGAACAGTTCGGCGTCGTCCGCATTCTGCAGGATGAGTCGTGCGCCACGGCCGCCGAGTGCCAGCCGCAGCAAGCCGCGCACCACCGGCCGCAACAGCCGCGCCTTCAAGTGCGAGCTGGTGAATACGTAGCCCATTCCCGCCACGGCATTCACCCTGGCGGGAATGCCGGCCAGCCGCGCCGCCAGCGAGCCGTACACGGCGCACTTGATGGTGAAGCCATGGACCAGCGTGGGCCGTTCGCGCCGCAGCAGGTGCGTCAGGTGCCACAGCAACGCCAGCTCGCGCAGCGGGTTCAAGCTGCGCCGCTGCATCGGCAACGGTTCCCAGCGCAGGCCCAGGGCGCGCAATCTGTCGCCATACGGTCCGGGTGGAGAAATCAGCAGCACGTCGTAGCCGGCCCGCTGCAACGACGTCGCCAGCGCGCGCCGGAAGTTGTAGAGGTACCAGTCGGTGTTGGCGAACAGGACGGCTTTCATGTGCACGCCCCGCGCGCAGCCATGGGTGCATGACCACAGGCGCCGGTCGTCATGCCGATGCCCTCCGGTTTTCCTCCAGCCAGGCCTGGAACATCAGCACCGTCCACAGTTGATGCTGCCAGTTGCGCCGGCCGCTCAGGTGCTCCTTCCACTTCTGCCGGATCGCGGCCGGCTGGAAATAGCCCTCCTGGCGCAGGCGGCTCTCATCGAGCAGGGCTTCTGCCCAGTCGCGCAAGGGGCCGCGCAGCCAGCTGTCCAGCGGAATGCCGAAGCCCATCTTGGGCCGCTCGACCAGCTCTCTTGGCACATGCCGATACAGCACCTGGCGCAGCAGCCATTTTCCTTGCCCGTCACGGATCTTCTGCCGCAGCGGCACGCGCCAGGCCAGCTCCACCACGCGGTGGTCGAGCATCGGCACGCGGGTCTCCAGGCTGTTGGCCATCGCGGCGCGGTCGACCTTCACCAGGATGTCGTCGGGCAGGTAGGTTTGCGCATCCATCGCCATCATCCACTGCGCAAGGTTGCCGGCGTGCGGCCACGCTTCGGGAGTGGTCAGCACAGTCGGCGGTTCCTGCGCGCCAAGCACGATCCCGGCCGGGTCCTGCCACTGGCTGGCGAGGTTGAGGAAGAATGCCTGGCCGCTCGACAGCGTGAGCACGTCCGCGAGCTTCTGCGCCTTGTCGCCCGGCGTGGCCAGGTGCCAGCGCTTCGGCAGCAACGGCTTGACGCGCTCGAACAACCTGTCCCACGCCGCCGGGGCCACGACGCGCAGCGCGCCCGCCGCGGCACGACGTGCCAGCGGCGGCAGGCGCTGCGCCTTCTCCCAGGTGGTACGCGCCGCCAGGTAGCGGTTGTAGCCGCCGAACAGTTCATCGCCGCCATCGCCGCTCAGCGCCACCGTCACTTCGCGACGGGTCAGCTGGCTGATCAGGAAGGTGGGGATCTGCGAGCTGTCGCCGAACGGCTCGCAGAAAATCGCGGGCAGCCGCGGGATGGCGGCCAGCGCATCCGCGGGATGCACGTACAGTTCGGTGTGCTCCGTGCCGAGATGTCTCGCCACCGCCTTGGCGTGCGCGGCCTCGTCGTAGCCGTTTTCGCTGAAGCCGATGGTGAATGTCTTGATCGGCCGATCGCTTTGCGCCTGCATCAGCGCCACGACCGTGCTGCTGTCGATGCCGCCGCTGAGGAACGCGCCCAGCGGCACGTCGGAAAGCATCTGCGCGCCGACGCTGGCGCCCAGTTGCGCTTCCAGAGCGTCGGTGGCTGCGGCGTCGGTAGCGATCAGCGGTTCGCCCAGGCCCGCGCTTACCGCTTCGTTGTAGCGCCAGTAGGGCGCCGGTTGCGCCTCCCGCGGCACATCCGCCGGCATGCGCAGCAGGTGTCCGGGACGCAGCTTGAACACGCCGCGGTAAATGGCATGGGGCGCGGGAATGCAGTCGTGGCGCAGCAACAACGCCAGTGCGCCGCGATCGATATCCGCCTGGAAGGCGGCATGCGCCTTCAGCGCCTTCAGCTCCGAACCGAACAGCAAGGTGTCGCCCTGCCAGCCGTAGTACAGCGGCTTTTCGCCCATCCGGTCGCGCGCCAGCGTGAGCGCGCGCTGCTGGCGATCCCACAGGGCGAACGCAAACATGCCGACGCTGGCCTGCAGGGTTCGTTCGACGCCCCAGGCGACGAAGCATGCGAGCAGGGTTTCGGTATCGGAATGCCCGCGCCACGCCGGCGCGGCATGTTCCGCATGAAGACGCTCGCGCAACTCGAGATGGTTGTAGATCTCGCCGTTGAACACGATGACATGGCGCCCGTCGCTCGAATGCATGGGCTGGTGGCCGGCGGGAGAGAGGTCGAGGATCGACAGGCGCCGCTGCGCCAGCGCGATGCCGGCGGCCTCGTCGCACCACGCGCCGCTGTCGTCGGGGCCGCGATGGCTGAGCCGGGCCGACATCGCCTGTACCTGTGCCAGCAGCGCGTCCCGTGCGCCACCGTGGCGTTGCCAAAGGCCGGTCATGCCGCACATCACGCATGCCCCGCACGGCGCAATATGTCCGCGAGCCGCGGCACCTGCGCCACCAGGCTGTATTCGGCCTCGACCCGCGCGCGACCCGCGCGGCCCATGCGCGCGCGCAGGGACGGGTTCGCGATCAGGCGTTCCAGAGCGTCCCGCCATGCGGCATCGTCCGCTGCCAGAAAACCGTTCTCGCCGTGGCGCACGATGTCGACATTGGCCCCGACCGGGGAGGCCACCACCGGTAGGCCGCACGCCATGTACTGGATGATCTTGTAGCCGCACTTGCCGCGCTCCCACGGGCTGTCGAGCAGCGGCATGATGCCGATGTCCATCCGCGCGATCATGGCGGCCTCGCTGGCTTCGGACCATGCCACCACTTCCGGCGTGATGCCGTCGAACTGGTTCGCGGTCTCCGCTCGCGCGCCGACCAGCAGCAGACGCGCATGGTGCCCGGCGCAAACCTGCTCAAGCACCTGGCGGATATCCAGCATGTAGTGTTCGGTGGCGGGCGAGCCGACCCAGCCGATGACCGGTGGCTGCTCATCGGCCGGGCTAGTCGCCGCATAGCGCAGCTCGTCCACCACCGTCGGGATGATTTCGATCCGCGCGGCACCCGCCTGCCTGGCCCGTGCCGCTAGGTACCGGTTGCCGGCGATCACGCAGGCGGCGCCATGCATGATCCGGTCGATCTTGCGGCCCAGCATGCGGCGTACCAGCGGGTTGGCGGACTGGTCGTATTTGTGGAACAGCGCATCGTCGTAGTCGACCACGTACGACTTGAGCGAACGTGCCAGCGCTGCCTCGATCCAGTAGGGCAGGTAGGGAAACAATTCGCCCTCGATCCAGGCGAGGTCGTGTTCGCGGCGGCGCAGGAGCTGCATGAGCCGCCGGCTGAAATAGCCCCATGCGCGGTATCTGGCGGCCTCGGGGTGGCCGCCGTAGAGCGCTTCGAGATAGGCATCCGGGAACAGTGCATGCACCTGCACGTCGATGCCGTGATCGCGCAGCGGAGCGAGGTACTGCAGGCTGCGCAATCGCGAACTGGGGCCACGTCGCGAATATTTGGAAAACAGCAGGACCTTGAGACGCTTCATTCCTGGCCCTTCCTCAACGCCATCGGGTACTCGATGGACAGCGCCACCAGCGGGACGACGTACATCCACTGGAAGACGAAGGCCTCGATGTAGGGGTTCGTATTGGTTCCGAGGAAGGCGCAGACGAAGCCGCAGAACATGAACTTGTGCCGGGGCGGCAGCCGACGGCCATAGGCCAGCCGGATCACGGCAACGATGTAAAGCAGGAACGGCAGGGCGTAGATCAGCGTGCCGAGTATCCCGACCCGATAGAGCGTGGCCAGCCACACCAACTCGTAGCGCCAGGGATGAACCGTATCGCTGATGAAGTCCACGCCGACGCCGTGGCCGGCGCCCAGGCCATCGTTGGCAAGAATGCCGGCGAACAGCGAACGGGTCATCTGCACCCGCGCGCTGCCGCCGCCCGAGGCGAGTTTGGTCGAGACGGCGTCGAGCACCGTCGACAGGCTGATTTGCGTGTAGGCCTGCAGCAGGACGAGTGCCGTTGTCACCGCGATCAGCATCGGCAGGCCATAGCGGATGATGCGGAAGATCGGCGATTTTTGCCGGCGGCCGGTCGTGCGTGACGACAGCAGCAGGCCGAGAAACCAGCCGAGCGGCACGGCGAGGATCAGCGCCGTGCGGCCGGAGGTCAACGCGCAGACCAGCAGCATCGCCAGCAGCGCGAGCCGCATCAGCCGGTTTTTGATGAGTTCGGGCGAACCGAAGAAGCCGCCGCACAGGAAGATCAGCGAGCCGTAGACGTGCATGGTGGCGCCGGCAAACCCCTCGTTGAGATTGACGTTGGCGCCTTCGAAGAAGAACGTCACGGCTGCCGCGCCATATCTGAGGTACAGATAGAAGAACAGGGCGACGCTCAGCGCGCACAGCAGGCTGAGCACGGCGAACCAGTCGATCAGCCGGTCGGTTCCCAGCTGTCTCAGCAGGCCATCGGCAATGATGGTCCACAGCAGAGGTGAAAGGATGTAGATCGCCACCACCTGGATCTCGGCCTCCTGCGGCGCATCGTGCATGCCGCCCACGACCATGTAGACGAGGGTGACGATCACCGTGCAGGCATATAGCGCCAACAGGGTCCTGAAGCCGGGGCCGATGCGCAGCCCAGGCAACGCCAGCATGAAGGCCAGCCCCATCGCCGCTGCGCTGGTGACGGGGAGAGAGTTGGGCACGACCACCGTCAGCAGGAGCAGCGCAAAGGCCACCCCCAGGAACATGTGGCGCACGGTGAACCGGTACCTGCCGGTGAAGGACTGCGGTTCCGGCGACAGGAATACGGACATCGGCGGCACCGGCGCGGGTTCGTTGCCGGGGTTCATGGCTGCACCATGTTCGAAATCCAGCGGTCGAGCATACCGGCCTGGGCGACCCTGCTGTAGGCGGCGATGTCGTGCCGCGCACCGACGCCCGAAGGCGATAGCGCGATCCGCAGCGCATCGCTTCCCGATGCGCCCGCGCTGGTCAGGATGGTTTGCCCCGCGCCTGTCTGGTCGAGGATGGCGGTGGCTTCGTTGCGCACTCCCGAAATGCATACGATGCCTGCGCCGGCGGCGAGGTATTCGAACAGCTTGCCGGTGGCGCAGCTGGCACGCGAGCCGGTCAGCAGCAGCAACTTGTCGCAACGTTTCATGAGCTGCAGCGCCAGCGTGCGCTCGACCGGCCCGAGCACGCTGACGGAGAAGCTGGCACGCCGGAGCGAGGCCGTCTCGGCCTCCGTCAGTTCGCCGACGAACATCAGGTGCCTGTTCACGCTGGCTTCGATGGGCTCGTTCAACGCATCGACGAGGTAATCGAGGCTCTTCGATGCCGACCCGTCGCTGGCGCCGATGCGCCCGAAATGCCCTATCAGCAGCGCGTTGGCCGGCACCTGCCGGGCGAGAATGGCCGCGGCGCGGGTGCTGCCTTCGAAATCATTGTCGAGTGAGGCGAAGTCGGCCGGATCGTAGCCGTTGGGCAGGATTGCCGTGGCCTTGCCTGGATAACGCCGCTGGAAATCGTCGACGAGGGGGTGGCTTACGGACGTGACCAGGCTGCTGGCGGCCACCACGCGCCCCTCGATCAGCTTGCGCATCCATTTTCGCAGCCAGCCGGGCCTGCCTAGCGGTTCGAAAACCAGCCCGTCGCGGAAGTCCTGCAGGCAGCCGATGCGGTGTTTGCTGGCCAGGGCCGCAGCAGCGACCAGGGCGTCGACCGGCGAATACGTGCCGATGGCCACGCATCGCTCGCCCGCAACCAGCTTCTCGGAGCACAGCCGGTTGGCCTCGGCCAGCGCGTGGACGAACCAGGGTCGCGTGCGCGCATGGCCATCGGCCAACAGGAACGGCAGCGGGCGAATGAAGGCCGCCGCCAGGGTCAGCAGCGACGCCATCGCGGAAGACTCGCTGCCCACGCAACGCCCGGGCAGCGGAAAGACCGTGATGTCCGTGTGCGGCGGCGCCGTGGCCTCGACCATGGCCAATGCCGGCTCCCGCGCGAAGACGAATACGCGGTATTTCGCCGGGTCCAGGTATTTCAGCAGGCTCTTGAATCGCTGCGCGGCAATATTGCCGGACAAGTGATGCGCCGCGAAGACAAACAAATTGATTTTCTTCATCGCTGGATCCTCAATCTGTCGGCAGCGTCATCATCGGGCGCGACGATGGACTCCTTGTTCCGGCATGCGCAGGCGCCTTCCGTGGATCGGGCGGCGTGGGCGCGGTGGCGGCAGGGCATCGACTGCTCATGGCAGGGCACCAGGTCCTCCCTCGGGTTCCGGGCAGATGGGCTGCGGCTTGATCGCCGCTTGCAGGGAGCGGTACATGCCCATCCATTCGGTACGGAAACACCCGATGGCGATCGGTAGCATGGCCAGCCAGACCAGGCTGAAATGAACGGGAGCGCGCGGACCGAATACCAGCGTCGCGATGGAAAGTCCCACGCAGGCGGTGACGAACACGTACAGCCGGACCCGGGGGAAGGGGCGCCAGACGTAGGCCGACGCTTCGGTTCGGGCCACGAAAAAGACGAGGAACGCAATGGCGTTGGCCACCACGGCGCCGGCCGCGCCGTGCGCGGGCACCAGCCACACGCTGAGGGCGATATTGACGACCAGTGCGGCGACGGTCGACCACAACGACAGCATGGACCGGCGCGTGATGCCGATGCCTACGCAAGTCACCTCGGAGAGGGTGTAGAGCAGCGGCTCGCCGATGCAGCACAGCATCAGGTATTTCACCTGGATGTAGCGTGCAGGCAGCACGAAATCGGCCAGCCAGGAGAAGGTGCCGCTCAGCACCCAGATGGCGCACACCACGGCCAGGGCCTGCTGGGCAATGTTGTCGACCCGCCGCATGTCCACGCCGTGGGCAACCCATTTGTAGACGAGTGGCGCCCACAGCACGGTGAAAATCGTCTGGAAGACGACGCCCACGCCGGCGAAGCTCATGGAGACCGAATAGACCGCCAGCTCCGAAAGGCTGGACAGCGAGCGCAGCGCCAGCGTGCTGGTGGCATCCAGCCCCCAGTAGGCCACGCCGGCGAAGATCAGCGGCGTCCCGTAGCCGAGCACGAATCGCACCTGCGCGGGGGAGACGGGCGCGCGAACTGCCGGCGCCCATTCGCGCCACGTGTTCCAGCCGTAGGTGAGCAGCACCGACAGCAGCGAAACGAGATATGCCGCTTCCAGTTGCGCGAACGACTTGCGGAAGGTCGACGCGGCCATCACCGTCACGACCAGCAACAGCAGCACCTTGGGCAGGATCTGGCTCATCGAGAACGCCACGCCGCGATCCTGCATGCGCAGGATCAGCGAAAGGAACCGCGAGATGAAACTGGTCGCCACGCAAGCGAGAAGCATCCAGTAGTAGGCGACATGCCCCACCCCGAACAGCCAGCCGGCGACGTGCTGGTCGAACGGCGCGGTCACCAGCATCGCCAGCAGCAGCAACGCGCAGCCGGGCGCGAAACAGGCTTTCAGCAGGGCCGCGCGATCGGTCGATTCGTGGTACTCCCGCACGTAGGCGCGATCGAGCCCGAGGCTGAAAAGCAGCACGCCGAACGAGACCGCGATCTGCACGATGTTCAGGCGGCCGACGTCGGCCGGCGGGAATACCCAGGCAATGACCGGCACTGTCACCAGGCCGAGCGCGGCGGTGGCGATGGGGCCAACGGCAAATGCCAGAGCAGTGCGTATGTTCATCCGTTGATCAGTCCGGTGGAGCCATGTCGCAACTACCTTCCTGTCGCTTGCCGAATCCTCGATGCCGCCTGGCGTCGGTGTCGGACCGGGTTGTCGTCGGACGCTCCGATGGCGACGACGCTTGCAACGAAATCGCGGTAATTCCTGGCGGCGTCGAAGCCGGCCTCGATCGCCTGTCGTGCGTTGGCGCGCAAACGCTCGTGCCCGTCAGCGAAGGCGACCCGGTCCATCGCGTCGGCGATTTCCTTCGCGTCCGGGTGCGGGCCCAGCAACACGCCGCAGCGGTCGGACACCAGGCTGGAGATACCGCCCACGTCGGGCGCGACGACCGGCACGCCCGCGCTCATCGCTTCCATGATGGAAACCGGAACGCCTTCGGACTCGCTGGTGTTGACCAGCATGTCCACCGGAGCGTCGAGGTAACGCGCCTTGACGGCGTGGTGGGGCAACTCGCCGGTAAACGTGCAGTCGAGGTTGTCCAGGCCGGACAGTTTCAGCTTTGCCAGCGCCATGATCTCTTCCAGCAGCGGACCGCCGCCGACATGCGTCCACGTCATGCGGATGTTCCGGTGCCGGTCGGCGAGCAGGCGCAGTGCGTCGACCACCCTGTCCAGCCGCTTCACGCGCAGGCAAAAGGAAACCGACACGACATGCAGGAACCCGGCGCGGCTCGGGCGCGCGAGGGCGCCTGCCAACGGCACGCCCAGCGGGCTGATGCGGATGTTTTCCGGCGGCGCGCCGTAAGTCCGTTGCAGGTAAGCCCTGGCCTCGCGGGACAGCGCGAAGATCGCGTCGAAGGCGGCGATGAACTGCCTCTTGAGCGGCATGTAGCCGTGATCGCGCCGCGCTTCGTACAGGTCGAAGCCATGCACGCGGGAGACGACCTTGCGCACCACACCCGTTTCCCTGGCGAGCACGGCGGCGCAGGCTTGCGTGTCGTTCCAGTAGCAGTAGGCCACGTCGATCCGGCCGTGGGCCTTGGCATGCCGTTGCAGCTGCGCGGATTGTTCGAGCGCCTTGGACGTATGCAGCAGGGCACGCGCGATGGTGCGCGGGTGGATCTTTCGCGACTGCCGCAAGTAGCCCAGCTCGCGCCGGAAGACCGCGGAGCACAGTGCGGCCAGCATGAACCACAGGCGTCCGGCTCCGATGGTGCCGGCCATATCCAGGCCGACCGCGATGCGCGCCGGCACGGGCCGCGGTTTTCCCGCGGCCAGCGCGGGAAGCAGCGTCACGCTGATGCCGTCGTGCATGGCCCAGTAGCCGATCTCGTCCTCGATGAATTGCTCACCGGGAAGGTAGGGGTAGGCATTGGTCAGGATGACGATTCTCACGATGGCGCGGCCATGCCCGAGGTAATGATGTCGGTCACGCTGTCCTGGTAGATGGCGTGATCCACCTTCAAGGGAATGCTGATCTTGAAACAGCCGACCGCGGCGAGGCTGGTCGAGAGCACCCGGCGCCAGTTCGCGGTCACGTCGTCCATCGTCAGCATGGCGGTGCGCGCCGTGGCCAGCGCGTTGTATTCCTCCCAGTAGAGGTGGTCGTGGAAGATGCTGTATTCGGCGCTGACGACGGCGATCGTCATGTCGACGGCATTGGCCAGGTCCAGCGCGGACACGCGGATACCGGGCACGTCCTCGCGCACCACGTAGTACAGGCGGGACAGCGGGGCCGACGCGGACTCCACGTGCTGGTAGAGGCGGTCGGGCGACATCTTGCGTCGCACGCTGGCGGAGTTCACGCGGTTCTTGATGTTGAAGTGGGCGCGGTCGATCCACCCGCGCCCCGCGAGAAGCTCGCTCTTCATCTCGTTGCCGGCGCAGTTGTAGCCGTAGATCTTCGGCCAGGCCATGTTGCCGTGGACGCGGGCGGTGGCTGACATGACCACGATGTCGTCGCTGATGAAACTCGCGTCCTCGTTGCTCCGCAGCGCGAGCATGGCCGACGACTTGCCGGCGCCGCCGGTGCCGGCGAGCAGGCAGGCGCTGTCGCCGATCGTCACCGCTGCCGCATGGATCGGCACCATGTCATCGAAGAAGTAGACCGACGGCACCAGCACGAACTCGTGCAGGAGCTGCTCGAACGCCTCGGTTTCGCGCGAGTACTCCATCGACAGCAGCTTGTGGATCGTGCCGCGTATCCCGCGGCGCAGCTTGATGGCGACCTCGACTTCCAGGCGCCCGTCGCTGGAACGCTCCCAGTAGACGTCGACCGTGGGAAACGAGGTCCGCATGCCGTGCTCGAATGCCTCGTGCACGCGGGGATTGACCGAAGAAGGCCTGCGCGCGGTGATGGTGTGGCCGATGCGGATGTTCACCTCGGGCTCCCGATCGTCGGCATCCGCGTACAGGCTCAGGCTTTCCGCGAGCAGCTCCTGCAGGCTCGCCTCGCTGGAAAAGGCATAACACTTCCCGAAAATGATTTTCTTCATGCGGAACGAACCCGGTGCGGCGGTAGACGAGAGAGGACCGACGCCAGCGCGGCAACGATGGGATGCTGCCGGCTGGCGTCCAGATACGGCGACATGGGCAGGCTGATGACCTGTTCCGCGACGGCGTCGCCCACCGGCAGGCGTACCTTGCGGTCGGCCACGGCCGGCTGCCGGTTGAGCGGAAGCGGGTAGTGCACGGCGGTCGGAATCCCGGCTTCCTTCAGGCGGGCCCGCACGGCGTCGCGGTCGGGTACCTGTACGGTGTACTGCGCCCATGCGCTGCGGTTGTAGGTTTCGACGACGGGCGCGATCGCGAGTTCGGCCTCGGCGAGCAGCCGGCCATAGGTCTGCGCCACCTGCCGGCGCAGCGCGATCTCGTCGTCGAGAATGTCGAGCTTGGGCAGCAGGATCGCTGCCTGCAGCGTATCCAGGCGGCTGTTCACCCCCACGCGCACGTGGTGGTAGCGCCGGTCCTGGCCATGCCGGGCGATCTGGCGCACGAGGCGGGCCAGCTCCGCGTCGTCGGTCAGGACGGCGCCACCGTCGCCGTAGCAGCCGAGCGGCTTGGTGGGGAAAAAACTGGTGCACGCGAGGGTGCCGAGGCTGCCGCTCTTGCGGCCCTTGTAGCTGGCGCCGAAGCTCTGCGCCGCATCCTCGATGACCGGAATCCCATGTTTCGCGGCGATGGCGTTGATGGCGTCGAAGTCGGCGCACTGGCCGTAGAGCGAAACCGGGATGATGGCCCGGGTGCGCGGCGTGATGGCCGCTTCCAGCAGCTCGGGGTCGAGGTTGAAGCTGCGCGGGTCGATGTCCACGTACACGGGCCTGGCGCCGAGAAGCGCCACGGTTTCGGCGGTGGCGATATAGGTGAAGCCCGGCGTGATCACCTCGTCGCCGCGGCCGATGCCCAGTGCCATCTGGGCGATCTGCAGCGCGTCGGTGCCGTTGCCCACCGAGATGCAGTGCGCCACGCCCGCGTAGGCGGCCAGTTTTTCCTCCAGCTCGCCCACTTCCGGGCCGAGGATGTACTGGCCGTGCGCGAGCACGCGGGCGATCCCCGCATCGAGGCGATCCTTGATGCGGGCCTGCTGGGCCCTGAGGTCGATGAAGTCGATCATTCCGCGGACTCCTGCCTGTACAACGTGCGCCCGCTCAACACGTAGCGCGTGCCGGTATGCGCGCAGACGTCCTCGGCGTGGCCCTCCAGCGGCAGGTTCAGCTGCTCGCCGAACTCGCTCATCCAGCCGATCTGCCGTGCCGGCACGCCTGCCATCAGGGCGTAGGCCGGCACGTCCCGATTGACGACCGCGCCGGCGCCGACGAAGGCGAACTCGCCGATCGTGACGCCGCAGACGATGGTGCAGTTCGCGCCCAGGGTGGCGCCCCTGTTGACCACCGTGTCGCGGAATTCGCCCTTGCGCTCGATCAGCGAGCGCGGGTTGTACACGTTGGTGAACACCATGCTCGGGCCGCAGAAGACGGCTTCCTTCAGCGTCACGTTGTCGTACACCGACACGTTGTTCTGGATCCTGCAGCGGTCTCCGATGACCGCCTTGTTGCCGACGAACACGTTCTGCCCGAGCGAGACCTCGTTGCCGATGCGGGCGCCGCCGCAGACATGCGTGAAGTGCCATACGCGGGAGCCTGCGCCGATCTGGGCGCCTTCATCGACGATGGCGGAGGGGTGCTGGTAGTAGTCCATGGCGCTCACTCTTCAGGCTTGCCGTTGGAGGAACGGATGGGCATCGCCCGCTCGAGGGGCGGGCTTGCCGTTGCGGATGGCTGCCACCGTGTCGATGGCGGCGCGGTTCTCTTCCAGGCCGAAACCGCGGCCGCCGAGGATTTCCTCGTAGCTGCGGTTGTGCAGGTCGGTGAACCCGCCGGAGAACTCGATCTCCTCGCCGTCCACCGTGATCGACCGGTAGGTGCGCTGGCCGTTTTCGCGTTGTGCGGCAGGCACATCCTCGACATCCACCGACAGGAACCAGCGCACGCGGGCGTTCTCGTATTCCAGGTAACCGGCCGCCTTCGTTTCGGTGGACAAGTGCACCACATTGATCTGCAGCGTACCGAAGATGTAGTGCAGCATGTCGAAGAAGTGCACGCCGATATTGGTGGCTATGCCGCCGGACTTCTTCGGATCGCCTTTCCAGCTCTGCAGGTACCAGTGGCCGCGCGAAGTGACGTAGGCGAGATCCACCTCGTGCTTGTGATCGCGCGGACCGCGCCGCACCCGCTCGCGCAAGGCGATGATCGCCGGATGCAGGCGAAGCTGCAGGATGGTGCTGACTCTCCTGCCGGTTTCGCGCTCGATTTCCAGCAGCCCATCGATGTTCCACGGGTTGAGCACCAGCGGCTTTTCGCAGATGGCGTGGGCGCCGGAGCGCAGGGCAAAGCGCATGTGCGAGTCGTGCAGGTAATTGGGCGAGCAGATGGAAACGTAGTCGATCTGGCCACCGTTCCCGGCGCGCCGGCGCAGATCGACATGCCGGTCGAAGCGCTCGAATTCGGTGAAGAAGTCGGCGTTGGGAAAATGGCTGTCGATGACGCCGACCGAGTCATTCGGGTCGAACGCGGCCAGCAGCTGGTTGCCCGTGGCCTTGATGGCCTGCATGTGGCGGGGGGCGATGTAGCCGGCGGCACCGATGAGGGCAAAGTTCTTCAAGATAGGCATGGAACTGATCCTGCGTCTTGCGTGATTCCGGGCGCATCCGTGTGATCGTCGCTTCAGCTGATCGATCAGCCGCGTCGTTGCTGCCTGCGCCGTTCGTTCCCGCGGCGTATCGGAATCCGTTCTCTTGCTGCTCCGGGTTCGGATCTTTCATCCGGACGGCGCGCCGACGCCGTAGTAGGCGTAGGAGTAATAACCTCTGCTGCGTTTTTCCACGGCGTTGAAGATGGCGCCCTTGAGAGGGACGTTGTTCTGCTCGAAACGTTGCCTGGCCAGGGCGACTTCGCGTGCCTGATTGAGTCCGAAACGCACCACCAGCAGGGCCGTGCCGGCGTGATGGCCGATGATGGCGGCGTCGGTCACCGCCAGGATGGGCGGGGTGTCGATGATGATCAGGTCGAACATCTGCTTCAGATGCTCGAGCAGCGCGGAGAAGCGGGCGTTCATCAGCAGCTCGGAAGGGTTCGGCGGCAACTTGCCGCGAGCGATGAAATGCAGGTTTTCCAGCAAGCCGATCTGGCGCGTCGCCGTAATCAGGTCGGTCTGGCCCGAGATCAGCTCGGAAAGGCCGACTTCGGGCTTGCCGCCGACGACCTTGTGCAGCGAGCCCATGCGCATGTCCCCGTCGACCAGCAATACCCGCTGATTGCTCTGGGCGACCACCGTGGCAAGGTTGGCGGAGACAAAAGTCTTGCCGACATCCGGGCTGGATCCGGAGATCATGAGTACATTGTTTTTGGCTTCCAGCCGGGCGAAATGCAGGCTGGTGCGCAAGCTGCGCAAGGCTTCGGTGGCCAGGTCCGTGGGCGCATCCATGACCAGCAGGTGCTGTTTGCCCCTTCCGTGGATGCGCTTGCCCTGCAATGCCTGCTCGCGCAGGCTGATCGGGATGGTGGCGTACACGGGCAGGCCGATCTTTTCGATGACGGCGGGGTCTTCGATGCCGCGATTGAGCATCTGCCGGATGAAGACGTAGACGAGGGCCACAAACCCGCCGAGGAGCGCGCCGCCGAGTACCACGATCATTCTTCTCGGCCATACCGGCCGCGTGATGTCCACCGCCGCCTTGTCGATGATGCGCACGTTGCCCACCGTGCCCGCGCGGGCTATATCCAGCTGCTGGGCCTGATTGAGCAGCCCGGTATAGGTGTCGTTGCTCACCTGCACGTCGCGGGTCAGCTTCAGCAGCTGCTGCTGGGTATCCGGCAGGTTGCCCACTTTCTTGTCGATCCCGCTCTTTTGCGCCTCCAGCTGGCCGATCTGCTGTATCAGCGCCTTGTAGGCCGGGTGCTCGGGCGTGTACTGGCGCTGCATGTCCGCCTGCTGCAAGCGCAACTTCTGGATATTGGCCTGGATGGCAACTTCCTGATCCAGCAGCCCCTGGGTCTGCATGCTGATATCAACCGAATGCGCCTTGATCTGATACGCGTTGAGCGCCGCCGTTGCCCTTTCCAGGTCGCGGCGCACGTTGGGGAGTTGCTCCCTGACGAATTTCAGGCTGTTCGCCGCTTCCGCGGAATTGCGATCCACATCCTGCCGCACATAAAGCTCGCCGACCTCCTTGAGCACATTGGTGGCCAGCTCCGGGTTGGGGTTGTCATAGGTCATCCGGAGGATGCCCGACTCCTTGCCCTGTTCGTTGACGTTGATGGCCTGCTGGAGCCCGTTGATCACGGTCAGCCGGCGATGGCGGAATACACGAAACTGCGTGCCCGGATTTGCAACCAGCGTCTGGACCTGAATGGTCACGCCATGGCCCCTGGCGGCTTGCCCCGTGTTGCCGACGACCAGGACGTTGTCGTCGTCGTCCACCAGGACATAGGCGCCGTCCTTGCCGGCAACCAGTCTCAGCGGCCGATCCAGCAGGCTGTCCGGAACGTCCAGCTGAAAAATTTCCAGTTTCGAGCCACCCCAGTCGTAACCGATCATGTCGAACAGGGGCGGGGACACCAGGCCGGGATTTTTCGAGGCATAGCGGCGCGCGAAGAAATTGCCGATCACGGGCATGCGCTGCGGGTGCGCTTCGATCGTGAGTTTGAGCTCGTCGACCGCCGCGCCGATCACCATGCGCGAAGTGATCAACGCGGTTTCCGTCGTCGCCTCGGGGCTGGAAGCTCCCAGGGTCTGGGTCAGCGCGCTCAGTCCTGGCAGGCTTGGCACTTTCTGTTCCACCTGCACGACGGATGTGGCCTGATAGATCGGTGTGGTCAGCAGCGCATAGGCGATGCTGAGCAGGATGAATATGCCGGTAATGGTGCCAATCAGCCATTTGTGGTCGCTGAGCGTGCCGAGCAGTTCGCTCAGGTCAATCTCGTCATCGCGTTGCACAGCGTCTTGGATGGCGGCCATAGGGATGGTCAACTCGTGGCGTGGATGGGAATCACAGATAGGGTTCCCAGCTACTGACACCCTGCGTGATTATCTCGTGAACATGTTCGAATGCAGTTCGCTGCCGACGATAAGGGTCGGGGATGTCATTCCCATGCAGCCATTTGTCGAGCAGATAAACCTTGCCGTTAACCTCGGGCGCGAGTTGAATCATTGCGGCTAAATGGTTCTTTTCCATGCCCAGTACCAGATCGGCTTCGCGCAACATGGAAGGCGTCAGCTGATGTGCGCGATGCATCGTGCCGTCGATGCCGTTTTCGGCAAGCAATTGCAGGGCGGTCGCATCCATGGGGCTGCCGACAAGCGCGCCGAGTCCGGCGCTGCTGAATTTGACGTCGCGCGATTTCATGCGCTGTCGGAACAGGTATTCGGCCATTGGGCTGCGGCAGATATTGCCCATGCAGACAATCAGTATCTGTTTGAACACGGCGTCGACAACTCCTGGAGCCCGAGTCAGCCTCGATCAGGGCGCAAGAAATAGTGGGCTCGGCCACCTGTCTATTCCTGGCGAAGGCTCATATCACGGAGTCAAGGAGCCTGCTGCCAACAGCAAGTCACGTAACTCATGATAATGGGTTCAATAGGCAGCCTATAAACAGGAACCGCTACCTATTCGATTATTTCGTTCTTGCGGTTTCGGAAAGAGGTTGATGCATCGTTGCAAATTGGCCAGTTGCCAGTGCAAGGCTGCAATGCGGTCTTCGATCATTGCATGTGCGAATGGTTTTACAGTGAACAGGAGCCAAATGATCCATTCAATCATCGTGAGCAATGTGAATGTGAACGTGAATGTGAATTCACATCGGCTTGCCTTGGTCGTATGGATGATCGGGCGAATGTTGCCTGAGCTTGCGTCTCTCGTCGGGTTGGCGCTGCCGTGCGTGCATACCGACTACCGGGCACGCCGTGCAGGCCTGGCGCGAGTTTTCCACAGTCATGAGGGTTCGTCGTCATGAACAACAGCGTCCTCGTCACCGGTGGCGCCGGCTACATCGGCAGCCACGTCGTCCAGCAGCTGGTCGCACGCGGCGAGAGCGTTGTCGTCATCGACGACCTGAGCACTGGTTTCCGCGAAGTGGTGCGTGATGCCGAGCTGGTGGTCGGCAATGTCGGTGACCGCGCACTGGTTGCCCGCGTGCTGGACGAGCATCATGTCGATGCGGTTCTGCATTTCGCCGCGCACACCGTGGTGCCCGAATCGTTGAACCATCCGCTCAAGTACTACGGCAACAACACCTGCAATACGCAAAGCCTGCTCGCCTGTTGCGCGGAGGCCGGCGTGGGGCGATTCATCTTTTCCTCTACCGCCGCGGTCTATGGCGTGACCGATGACGGCGTCGCCGACGAGGACACGCCCACGCAGCCGGTCAATCCGTATGGAGCATCGAAGCTGATGTCCGAGACCATGCTGCGCGATCTCTGCGCCACCGGGGCGATGCGGCATGTGACCCTGCGCTACTTCAACGTTGCCGGCTGCGACCCGAGGGGGCGCATCGGCCATTCCACGCTTCACTCGACGCTGCTGATCAAGGTCGCCTGCGAGCATGCGGTCGGCAAGCGCGCCAACATAGCCGTCTTCGGCAGCGACTACGACACGCCGGACGGTACCGGCATTCGCGACTACATTCACGTCGAGGATCTGGCCGCGGCCCACCTGCGCGCGCTCGATCACCTGCGTGACGACGGCGAGTCGTTGACGCTCAACTGCGGTTACGGTCACGGCTACAGTGTTCGCGAAGTCATCGACGCGGTGCAACGCGTCAACGGCCATCCCCTGACCGTGATCGATTTGCCGCGTCGCGCCGGCGATACGCCGATGCTGATTGCGCGCAGCGATCGCCTCAAGCAGCGGCTGGACTGGCGGCCGCAGTACGACGATCTGGATTTCATCGTGCGCACGGCACTGCTGTGGGAACAGAAGCTCGCGCGGGAGGCCGTGACGCTGGTTTCGAGTACATGAATTTCGTAAGGCCCGGGGAGGATGCGCCGAACCTTGTCCGGCGCGCGCGCCCCATGCGTCATTCCACGGTCACGGATTTCGCCAGGTTGCGCGGCTGATCGACGTCGGTGCCGCGCAGCACGGCGACGTGGTAGGCGAGCAGTTGCAGCGGCACGGTGAACACGGCGGGGGCGATGAAGCTGCCGCCGGATTCCACCCGCAGCATGACGCCGTGGTCGGCCATGTCGCCCATGCCGGCGGCGCCGTCGGCGAACACGATCAGGCGGCCGCCGCGGGCGCGCACTTCCTGCAGGTTGGATTTCAGCTTGTCCAGCAGCGGGCCGTTCGGCGCCACCGCGATCACCGGCATCTTCTCGTCGACCAGGGCCAGCGGGCCGTGCTTGAGTTCGCCGGCCGGGTACGCCTCGGCGTGGATGTAGGAGATTTCCTTGAGCTTCAGCGCGCCTTCCAGCGCCACCGGGTACTGCGCGCCGCGGCCGAGGAACAGCGCATGCTGGCGCTGAATGAACTCGCCGGCCAGCTCGATGATCGCCGGCTCCAACTGCAAGGCGTCCTCGATCGCGCGCGGCAGGTGCTGCAGCTCGGCGCACAGGGCCATGTAACGGTCGGGGTCGAGGCCGTGGCGGCGGGCCAGTTCCAGCGAAAGCAGGGCGAGCCCGGCCAGCTGGGTGGTGAACGCCTTGGTCGAGGCCACGCCGATTTCCGGGCCGGCGCGGGTCATCAGTTTCAGGTCCGCCTCGCGCACCAGCGAGGACTCGGGCGAATTGCAGATCACCAGGGTGCCGAGGTAGCCGCGGCGGCGCGATTCGCGCAGCGCGGCCAGGGTGTCGGCGGTTTCGCCGGACTGCGAGATCGCCACGAACAGCGTGCCTTCGGGCACCACCGTCTCGCGGTAGCGGTATTCGCTGGCCACTTCCACGCTGACCGGCAGGCGGGCGAATTCCTCGATCCAGTATTTCGCGACCAGGCCGGCGTGGTAGCTGGTGCCGCAGGCGATGATGTGCAGGCCGCGGGTGGCCTGCAGCAGCGCGTCGCTGTCGACGCCGAAGGTGTTCGGCAGCACGCCGTGCGGGCCCAGGCGCGCTTCCAGCGTGCTGGCCACCGCGTGCGGCTGCTCGAAGATTTCCTTCTGCATGTAGTGGCGGTACTCGCCGCGCTCGACCGCGTCGGTGGACAGCTCGCTCTCGTGCACGGCGCGCGCGACCGGCGCGCCGTCGAGGCCGCACACCTGCACGCTGTCGCGGGTGATCTCGACCACGTCGCCTTCGTCGAGGTACAGCATCCG